>NZ_JBFBJK010000046.1:0-45589 GCF_040686095.1 Streptomyces sp. NPDC086554 | reverse complement strand
ACGCCGCCGTACCCATGGCCAATTAGGAGAATTCCGGATGGAGAATTACTTGGCGCTCAAACCACCCCAGATGAGGAAAAACTTGACCGTCGACACCGGTTTCGCCACGAGCATCGGACCGCTCCTCGCCCCCGCCGCTGAGGATCTGTCCCACGCTGACAGGCCGATTCAGGCAACCGTCGAGGAGGCAGACACGCGTGGCAGCTATCGGCAACTCCTCGCGAACCGCATCGACATCGCCGTACTGACCCCCTTGCCCGACAGCCCGGCGGTCGACGACGCACGATTCCACCAAGAGGCCTTGCTGGACGACGTACTGGACTTGGTCGTCCCGCCGGGCCATCGGCTTGCGACGCAGCAGGCCGTCGACTTGTTGGCGGCCGAGCACGAGAACTGGATCGCGCCCCACCACGACCAGAACCGTCTCCTGCACGCCCTGTGCGCCGCCGCCGGATTCGCCCCGCGCACCGTGCACCATGCCGACGAATGGCAGGCGGTCCTGGCTCTCGTCAGTCACGGACTCGGCGTGTGCCTGGTGCCGCGCCTCGTCTCCCTGACCGCCCATCCGCGGCTCGTCCGGGTGCCGGTCAAGGGAACACCGGCCCCTTCCCGGCGCATCCTTACGTGCGTACGCCGGGGAAGTGCCGAGCAGAGCGCGGTCGCGGACGGATTGCGGACGCTCAGGGCGCGGGCGGCCGAGGAAGCCGCGGCACGACCTCGCTGAGGCCCACCAACTAGCCGTCGCGCTTGACGGGTTACGCGGAACGCCGGTTGCCCTTGTCGTCGCAGGGCAGGTCAGCGGCCTGGTGGTTCGCAAGGAAGTCGCGGGTGGCTTGCCGTTCAACCTCTGTGATCGCGGTGGGTCTGACGTCGATGATGCCGCCGAAGGGCCGGTCGACGTCACGGATGATGCACAGCGTCGTCGTCAGGAGCGCGGTGATCACGGTGAGGGCGATGAGCTGGCCGCGGTTGTTCCTGCGGGGCAGGCAGACGCCGAGAGCCACGACGGTGACGGTGAGGGTGGCCAGCAGGAACCAGAAGATGGCGCTGGGGATGCTGGCGGTGGCCTGTGTGAGGCGTTCCTCGCGTTCGTCGGACCGTTTGTTGTCGGCGGCGATCAGCATGCCGAAGACGGGCTTGCCTTCCACATCCCGGAAGGAATGGCGGAGGTCGGTCGACCAGACGCTGGGCGCGGCCGACCCGCTGCCGTCGTCGGCCATGGCGGGCCATTCCTGGGTGCGTACGGCACGTGCGTAGCAGACGGCGTCCGCCTGGATCCGTTTCCGCTCTGCCGCAGGCGCGTACTCAGCGATCTCGGTGAGCTGGTCGAGCGCGCGGGCCTCACCGCGCGAGGCGACCTCGCCCTTGCCGTAGGAGCCGTTGGCGGTGACCAGCACGAAAGCCAGCAGGAGGACGGTCAGTGTCAGCAACGGGCCGACGAGGTCCTTGACGGCCATGCCGGCGTCGTCGTCGGCCATCAGCCGTGGTCGCAGGAATCGATTCGCCGCCAGACCTGCCAGCAGAGCGACTACGGCGACGACGATGACGAGGACCACGGATACCTCCTGAGCAGGCGAAAGACCCCGCCGTTGCGGAATCCGCGGTGATCATGACCTGCTCTGCGGCGCACGAAAGCGCGGGAACGTTCGATTGCCCTCGTACGAGCGAAACGCTTGCGCCGGAAAGCCTCCCCTCCGGCCGGCTCCGGCGCCCCCGGCGAGACGTCGTAAGCCGGCCTGCTCCCCACTACGCCTGGGCGAGCCACAGGTCGGGGCCGAACACCTCGTAGTGGATGTCGGCGGCAGCCACTCCCTTGTCCAGGAGCTGCCCGCGCACCGCCCGCATGAACGGCAGCGGTCCGCAGAGGTAGGCGCGGGTTCCCGGTTCGAGGGGTACGTCGGTGAGGTCGACGCGGCCGGTGCGGTGCCCGGAGTTGGGGTCCTCGTACCAGAAGTGGGCTGCGGCGGCGGGGAGTTTGGCCGTGAGTGCCTCGTGGTCGGCGCGCAGCGCGTGGGTGTCGGGGGAGCGGTCGGCGTGCACGACCGTCACGGGGCCCGGGTGCCCCGTGGCCACGAGTTGTTCCAGCATGGCCAGCATGGGAGTGCAGCCGATGCCCGCGGAGGCGAGCAGGAGGGGCGCGTCGCCGGGCTCCAGGACGAGGTCGCCGTAGGGTGCCGAGACCCGGAGCAGGTCGCCCTGCCGGACGTGGGTGTGCAGGTGGTGTGAGACCTCCCCGTCGGGGTCGCCACCCGTGCCGGTGACCTGCTTGACCGCGATCGCACGGGTCGTGGCGGACGGTGCGCCGGTGAGGCTGTACTGGCGTATCTGCCGTGCGCCGTCGGCCAGTTGGACCTGCACGGAGACGTACTGTCCGGCCCTGAACGGGGGCGCCGGGTGGCCGTCGGCCGGGCGCAGCAGGAACGACGCGACGTAGGGCGTCTCCTCGGTGCGGGCCACCACCTCCCACTGGCGCCACACATCACCGTCGGCCACGTCCTGCTCCGCGTACAGTCGCGTCTCGATCGCGATGAGGGCGTTCGCCATCAGCCAGTACACCTCGTCCCAGGCGGCGGCGACCTCGGGCGTGATCGTGTCGCCGAGCACCTCGGCGATGGCGTCGAACAGGTGCTGGTGCACGAGGAGGTACTGGTCGGCCCGCACGCCGAGCGAGGCGTGCTTGTGCGCGATGCGGTTCAGCATCACGTCGGGCCGCTCGTCGGGGTGCTCGACCAGATACGTGGCGAAGGCGGCGATGGAGCCCGCGAGCGCCCGGCGTTGAGTGCCTGCGGCCTGGTTGCCGCGGTTGAACAGGTCGCGCAGCAACTCCGGACGGGCTGCGAACAGCTTTCCGTAGAAGCGTTCGGAGATGTCCTCGATGGCGGCGCCGACGGCGGGAAGCGTGGCGCGGACGACGGCGGCCGAAGACTCGGTGAGCATCAACGGGCTCCTTAATATGCATGTGGGATTCGCATTAAGAGGTGCGCGGCGGCGCGGGCCGTCGGCGGTGGTGGTGCGGTCAGTCCGCTCGGGGAGTGGCGGAGAGTGTGACCAGCAGCGGACCGGTGGGCGCCTTGGTGAGATCGCTGAGCGTCAGCGGGTCGAGCGCGGCGAAGAACGCCTCCTGCGCCTGGCGCAGCGCTCCGCGCAGTCGGCAGGCGGAACGCAGAGGGCACGGTGTCGTCCCCTCGCAGTCCACGACATCCCCGGGCCCCTCAAGTTCCCGTACCAGCCCGCCGACCGAGGCGTGGCGTCCGGAAGCGGTGAGCGCAAGCCCGCCACCCCTGCCGCGACGCGCCTCGACCAGACCCATGTGCTGCAACTTGGCGACGACCTTCGCGGTGTGCGTGTACGGCACGTTCATGGCGGCGGCGACCTCGCGCGTGGTGGGCAGTTCGCCCTCTTCGACGGAGAGGCGCATCAATACGCGCAGAGCCAGATCCGTGAACCGTGTCAGCCGCATGACCGCAAGCTATAAAAGTTGCATCCGAAAGGCAAGTTACGGATGGTCTCGGTCGAACTGGCCGCTGAGCGTCACGGGCGTGGTGTGAGCGCGTCCGAGTGACCGGCGGCGAGGCGCGACCACTGGGGGATGGGACGGCCGTTGCTCCGCAGGCGGATGGCATCGGCGGGCGTGCCCTGGACGGTGGGCCAGCCGGCAGGAGAGTCTTCCCACAGCTCCTGGCGCCCGTACGCGGTGAGGTCCATGAGTGCGTAGCTGTAGTCCATCGCCTCTACGCCGCGCAAGGTCGTCCAGTACGTCTCGAAGACGCGGTCGCCGTCCCGCAGGTAGCACACGAGGTGCATCATGCCGACCTGTCGCCCGGTCAGGAGCTCGTTCAGCGACGGGACCGCCGAGTACCACGGCACATCCCAGCCCATGAAGTCGCGGTAGCGGCGGCTTTCCTCGTAGGGGCCCTGGCAGAAGACTGCGTACGTGATGTCGCGCGAGTGCAGGTACGACAGCTCCTGGACCTGGCTGGTGACCCACGTGCAGCCTTCGCACTGCCCGGCGGCGTCGTGGCCGTGGTGCCACATGAAGTAGTAGGCGATGAGCTGTCGGCGCCCTTCGAAGGCTTCGAGCAGGGTGACCGGCCCGTCGGGCCCGGTCAGTTCGAGGTCGGAGGCCACCTCGGTCATGGGCAGGCGGCGCCGGGCCGCGGCGATCGCGTCGCCTTCCTGTGTGTGCGCCTTCTCCCGGATCCGCAGCCGGTCCAGTTCGGCCTGGAAGGCGGCGCGGTCGGCCACGGGTGGCAGCGCCCGTGTGAGGTTCGCCGCCCTGCTGTCATGCTGCTCAGTCATGATCTTGTCCATTGTGGTCGGTGGTCAGTGGTCAGTTGCCGTCCGTCAGTCGCCCGTGTCGTCGGGTCCAGGACGTTCCGCGAGTGCCTTGATCCGCAGCAGACGGCTGTCCCAGGAGCGGCCGATCCGGTCGAGTTCGCGGGCCAGCGCGCCGAGCCGGGCGCCGACGGCGAGGTAGACGACCTCGCGCCCCTGCTGCTGGGACTCGACCAACCCGACCTCGCGCAGCACCTCCAGGTGCTTGCCGATCGCCTGCCGGGTCACCGGCAGAACCCTGGCCAGCGCGGAAGCGGACATGGGGCCGTCGCCGAGCCGGGTGAGGATCTCCCAGCGCGTCGCGTCGCCGAGCGCGGCACATATGACGGGAAGCGCGGGGACGGTCACGGATGCCTCGTCGGGGCCGACGCGCTCTTCTCGACGAACACCTTCGCGGCCGCCAGCTCGGTGAGCCAGCCCTTGGCGTTGCCCTCGCGTTCCTTCAGCCATGCTGCCGGGTCGTCGGCGAGGCCGGTGAAGCCGCTCTCCACCACACGCAGCGTCACCCCGCCGTCGTCCCGCTCGTCGATCCAGAACTCGACCAGGGTCGAGGGCGTCGACTCGTCCCGGAACGGGGTTCCGATCCAGCGGAACGCCGCGTAGCGCGGCTTGTCCAGCTCCACCGTCCGGAACCGGAACTCGCCCAGTGAGGGATGGCGCACCACGGCCACGTCGCCCTCATGGCGCAGATCCTGCTCGGCCTCGACCGCGCCGTCATTGACGTACCAGCCGGGCCGTACGACCAGCTCCCATACCCGCTCGGCCGGGGCATCGATGTCGATCTGGCGGGCTATCCGGTCGAGGTCGACCAGCTCAGCGTCGGTGTAGGTGGTGTCGTTCATGGGGGGGGCTCCCTCCGCCATTGATGTGCAACTAAACGATTGCACATCACGGCAGTAGGTGCAACCGATTGGTTGCACCTACTGTCCTGGGAGGTCAGGTGTAGATCTGCGTGTAGAGGTCCTGGATTTCCTCGGTGGTGGGTACGGCGGGGTTGTTGGCGGGGGAGCCGGAGGCCAGGGCCTGCTGTGCCATCAGGGGTGTCAGGCGGGTCCAGGCATCCTGGTCGATGCCGTGGTCGCGGGGCGTGGGGACGTGCAGGTCCCGGCACAGGCTGTGCAGGGCGTCGACGAGCTCGGCGGCGGCGGTGGCATCGCTGGCCGCGGGGGTGGCGGCGTTCAGGGCGCGGGCGCAGTCGGCGTACCGGGCGGTCGCCGCGTGGAGGGAGAAGGCGGTCACGGCGGGGAAGAGCATGGCGTTCGACAGGCCGTGGGCGACGTGGAAGTGCGCGCCGATCGGGCGGCTCATGCCGTGTACGAGGGCCACGCTGGAGTTGGAGAACGCGATACCGGCCTGGGTCGCGGCCAGCATCATCGCCTCACGGGCCTGGATGTCGCTGCCGTCGGCATAGGCGCGGCGCAGATGGCGGCCGATGGTGGCGATCGCGGTGAGGGCGAGGCTGTCGGAGAAGGGGTTGGCCTTGCGGCTCACGTACGCCTCGACGGCATGGGTCAGGGCATCGATGCCGGTGTCGGCGGTCAGCCGCGGCGGCATCGACAGGGTCAGTTCGACGTCGAGGACGGCTGCGAGCGGCAGGAACGCCGGGCCCAGGCAGAGCATCTTCTCCTGCGTCGCGCTGTCGGTGATGACGGTGAACTGGGTTGCTTCCGAACCGCTGCCGGCGGTGGTGGGAACCGCGATGACCGGGAGCGCGGGGCCGACGTTGACGCGTGGCGCCTTGTAGTCGCGCATGTGGCCGCCCTGGGCGCCGAGCAGGGCCAGGGCCTTGGCGGTGTCCATCGGGCTGCCGCCGCCGAACCCGATCACCGAGTCCGCCTCGTGGTCGTGCAGTGCCTGCAGTCCCGGGGCAAGGGAGTCGGTCGTCGGGTCGGGCACCGTGCCGGAGAACAGCCGCGGGTGCAGCCCGGCCTTCCGCAGTGTCGCCACCATGCGTTCCGCCGCTCCCGTCTCTTCCAGGAATGCGTCAGTCACCAGGAGGGGCCGGCTCAGCCCCAACCCCGTGATGACGTCGCCCAGTTCGTCGGCGGCGCCGCGGCCGACGCGCATGATCCTTGGCAGGGACAGGCTGGCAACCATGTAGACCTCGCGGCGTTGGGAGGAAAGGGAGGAAAGGGAGGAAAGGGAGGAGAGGGAGGAGAGGAAGCGGGGGAGGGGCGATCCGGCCGGGGCGGTTCTGGCCGGGACTGTTCGACTGTGCCCCCTGTGCCGGTGTGCGTTCAATCGCCAATGACGCACACGCGGTGTGCACTTGTGCAGATACGGTGCTCTCGTGCGCCCCGGTCCATGTCCCCCTCCCCGCCCGGCTGCAAGCGAGCCGCCCCTGCCTGTGGGGGCCGGCCGTGGGACCGTCGACCCGCGCAGGCTGCGCGCGGACGACCTTCGCCATCTGCTCGCGGTCGCCCGCACGGGGCGTCTGGTGTCGGCGGCCGACGCGCTGGGTGTCGACCACACCACCGTCTCCCGCCGGATCGCCGCGCTGGAGAAGAGCCTTGGCGTACGTCTGATGGAGCGGGGCGCCGAGGGGTGGGTCCTGACGGACGCGGGCAGGGCCGTCGCGGAGGACGCGCGGGCGATCGAGGACGCCCTGGCCCGGGTCGCGGACGCCGTATCCGGCCAGGAGACGCCGTCGCTGCACGGCACAGTGCGGGTGTGCGCCCCCGACGGATTCGGCACGGTCTTCGCCACGCCCGCGCTGGCCCGCGTGCGCCGGGAGCATCCCCGACTACAGGTCGAACTGATCACGGCGACACGGCAGTTGACCCTGCACCCGTCGGGCTTCGATCTCGCCCTGGCCATCGGCAGGCCGCCGGGCAACCGCCTGCTGACCGAACACCTCACGCACTACACGCTGGGGCTGTACGCAAGCGACGAGTACCTCACCCGGTGCGGGTGCCCCAGGACGCGCGCCGACCTCGGGGAACATGCGCTGATCTTCTACATCGAGTCGATGCTCCAGGTCGGCGACCTCGACATCGAACGCCATCTGCCGGGCGCGGCCCCCGCGTTCTCCTCCACGAACGTCTTCGCCCAGCTCGAGGCCACCCGCCTCGGGGCAGGCATAGGCGTGCTGCCGGCTTTCCTGGCCCACCGGGCGCAGCTGCGGCGACTGCTGGCCGATGAGGTCGACATCCGGCTGCCCATCACCCTGGCCCTGCGAAGAGAGGCGGTCACGCACCCCGCCGTACGGGCCGTGCGCGCCGCCCTGCGCCAGGAAGTCGCCGACCGCGGTGCGGAATTGCTCCCGGAGCGCGCAGGTGAGACTCCTGGGCGCGGCGCCGGTGACTGAGCTCGCCCGCGGTCAGGGACGGCGGCGGCCTCGTACGTGATGACGGGGGGCCGGTACTCCGACCGTGGGGGGGGGCTCGCTCCAGGAGGCTCTGAATGGCTTCCTCTGCGGGAGTCCGTGCGGAGGGCGTATGCCTCCAGCAGCGCGAGGAGATGCGGGCCGACCGGGCCGGTTTGTCGTTCCTTCTCGACGTAGGGCTCGTCGGGCCTGCTGACGGTCTTGACGTCAACTGGGCTTCCCTCAAGCGGCGGCAGGGATGGGCGCACGCAACGTGCGCCCATGGTTCGCAGTGCCCACGAACGCAGGCGCGAGCCGGTGGCCGCCCGTCAACGGCCACCGCGGGGCAACGTCGCCGTCCTGGCCCCCGGCCGTCCATGTCGGCTCCGCAGCCTGCCCCGGACCGTCGGTCGGCGGCCTAGGCCTTCGAGTCCGGCTTCCAGTCCTGGGCGAGGAGTCCGAGCAGCACCTCGTCCAGGAACTCGCCCAACACCCAGGCCGAGGAGCGCAGCACGCCCTCGCGGACGAAGCCGTTGCGCTCGGCGGAGCGCAGCATCGCGGTGTTGTCCGAGAGCGTCTCGATCTGCAGTCGCTGCAGGCCCCGCACGACGAAACCGTAGTGGCACAGCACCGCGACCACGTCGGTGCCGTAGCCCTTGCCGCGGGAGGACGGCAGCAGCCCGAGGCCGATGTGCGCGCACCGGTTGTGGTTGTCGATGCCCCACAGGGTCGCGGTGCCGACCAGGGTGTCGCCCTCCAGCTCCACCACGGAGAACTGGACGAGCCCCTGGTTCGTGTCGTCCACCACGAGCCGCGGATCTTTCGAGCCGGGCGTGATCGGCCGCCACGGACCGCCTTCGGCCCGCGAGCCGTTGACCACGTCGTCGTACAGCTCGGTCCGCAGGATCGGGATGTCGTCCTCGTGCCGGGCCCTGAGCCCGACCTTGTTTCCCCTCAGCATGCGAGATTCCTATCCGACCGGGCTGGCCGGCGGCAAACCAATTGGCGGCCGTGGCAGTTGGTGCAGCGGCGGTAGCAGGTGAGGGCGCTGGGGTGCCGCGGTGCCGCGGTGCGAGCTGCTTGCGGTGATAAGCGACAGTTTCGGCGACCAACTGGCCCATGCGGACTCCGGGTTCGCCCACTCGATTCAGAACGCGCACCCACGGCGTTCGAGGCGCTGACAGCGGTCGTGCACGGCGGGCCCTTCAGCGACGACAAGGACCACGCCTTCCAATATGGCCACGCCTACAAGCGGTTGTGTGAGCTGACGGGTTCGTTCCTGGACAACTCCTGCTTCACTCCGCACGCCGCCCAAGCCCGTGCCGTGGACGGACACCCCGGGCTGCGGCGAATGGACACATGAAGAGTGCGTACAGGCACTGGAGCAGTTCGAGGCGACCAAGCAGGCCGGCTTCCGCTCCTGAGCCGGAGCGGCCTTCCGGGGTCGCAAACCTGCGGACATCGTCCTGGCTTCATGTACAGGCGGGCTCAGCGTCCCGTGGTGCCGTCGATGAGTTCGCGGATGATGTCGGCGTGCCCTGCGTGGCGGCCGGTCTCCTCGATCATGTGGGTGAGCGCCCAACGAACGCTGGGCGACGGGCGGCCCGAACTCCCCGGCCGGGGGAGTGGTGCGCCGAGATCGGTACAGGCGTCGAGAACCTGGTTCGCGCGGTCGACGGTTGCCCGGTAGCGCGCGACGACGTCGGCGACGCTGTCCGCAGAGGGGGGCCGGAATGTCGCTTGCCAGTCAGTGACCCCTTCGCCGAGGAACGTTGCGCTCTCGACGGCGATCAGATGGTTGAGCAGGCCGAGCAGGCTCGTGCCCGATGGAACTGCTGCTGTCCGGACTTGGGGTTCTGCGGCTCCCTCCACTTTGGTGGCGATCGAGGCGCGCAGGTAGTCGAGGAAGCCGCGCAGGACGTCAGCTTCGCTGTTTGCGGTGTGGGGCGGAGGGGCGTCATTGCGGCGGGAGGCGGTGGGCACGGCGTTCTCCTTCTCGTGGGGTGCTTGGGCGGGCGGGGCGGTATCACTCACTCCGGAGGATGAGCAGGACATGGTCGATGACCTCGGCGGTGCGCCCGTCGGGGCCGACCGCCGTGCGAAGTGGCGTATCCGCGCGTTCGACCGTCCACTGCGCGGGGGAGAGGCGCATCAGCGCCGCGACCTCGTGGGGAGTCGGATACCGCACGTCCGGGTCCTGATTCCACGACCACGGCGCTGTCGACCCGTGGTCGACGACCAGGAGTCGCCCGCCGGGCCGCAGCAGGTGCGCTGCGGAGCGGAGGATGGCTGTCCGATCTTGCGCGTAGGGGGTGTGGAAGTAATGGGCGGTGACCAGATCGAATCGCAGTCCGGGCAGCGAGGCGCGAACGTCGTGCTGCTCGGCGGTGATCCGGTCGCTGAGACCGCGCGTGCGGGCCAGCCGGGCGAGCCGCGTGACCGCCACAGCCGAGACGTCGAGGGCCGTGACCCGCCAGCCTTTGCTCGCCAGCCACAGCGCGTCGCCGCCACCACCGCATCCGAGGTCCAGCGCGTCCCCTGGGGGCAGCGCGGTGGCTGTCTCGACGAGGCGGGCGTTCGGCTGCGGGTCAGCAGGCGCGGCCTGCTCTGCGTACACCTTGTCCCAGTACGTTGCCGCGTCGGCGCTCTCCATTGCTTTCCTTCCGCTGGGTTTGCGTTCGGTTTCCGTGCGGTCAGTCTCGGCCGAGGTGTTGCAATGTGGCGTCGCTCCTTGCCGTTTCGGCAAGCTGGGTCCATGGACCCAGCAATGGAAGAAGTGCTTGACGCGGTCGGACCGCGGCTGCGGGCGGTGCGGCTTGCGCGCGGTATCACCCTCGCTGATCTGTCCGCGACCACCGGAGTTTCGGAAAGCACGCTGTCCCGCCTGGAGAGCGGCCAGCGGCGGGTAACCCTCGAACTGCTGCTGCATCTGTCCCATGCGTACGACATCCCGCTGGACGATCTCGTGGGCGCCCCGCGCGCCGGCGACCCCCGAATCCACCTGAAGCCGATCCGGCGGTTCGGGATGACATTCCTGCCCCTGTCCCGGCGGCCGGGCGGAACACAAGCCTTCAAGTTGCTCATTCCGGCACGGCCTGAGCCACTCGAACCGACCTTGCAGACGCACGAGGGCTTCGAGTGGGTCTACGTACTCAACGGCACTCTGCGACTCGTGGTCGGAGAACGCGATCTGAGGGTGAAAGCGGACAATGTCGTCGAGTGGGATACGTCTATGCCGCATTGGTTGGGAAGCGCAGACGGCGGAGCGGTAGAACTTCTCGTCCTGTTCGACATGCAGGGGGCGCGCGCCCGCGGGCCTGCGAAACCCACGCCCCACTGACCGAGGAGGATGAACGTGCCTGGTGAGCGGCTCGACTCGGCGTGGTTGCGAGGCTGGTGCGAGCAGACTTCCGCGGCGCTCGGGGCTTTGATGTCGTCGTTTCTGAACACCTACGGTTTCCCACCCGACGAGAACGCCGTCATCCTCGCGACAGATGAGAGCCACGAGGCGAACGGACGCACTCGTGGACCTGACGCCGATCCCTTCCGATCTGACCACCCTTTACTGGGTGATTCGCGAGGTCTCCTGGCCTGATGTCGAGAACGGATATTTCATCCACTCGGCCTCGACAGTTGCCCGGCACTTCCGCGAGTACGGCACTGCCCAAGTCGATGACGAGTCACCCGGCATCGTGTTCGCCAGTGATGGAGGTGGCCATCTCTTCGCAGTGGCAGGCAGCGGACGAGTCTGGAGGTCGACCACGGCTTCCTGGTTCCACGACTTCGAGGTAGCCGCTGCATCCATCCAGGAATTCCTTGAACAGATCGGCCGACGGGTCGCCGACCAGAACTGAGCTGGGAGGGATGCTTGCAGCTTCTCAGCAGATTCGCGATCGCCCGCCGACAACTTCCGGCACGGATACGTTCACCGTGTGGATCAGGATGAACTGCAACTTCACGCCTCGTCGTTCGGCGCAGCCGCGGTCGCATACGCCGAGGACCGTCCGGACTACGCGCAGGCCGCGGTGCGTTGGGCGCTCGAACCCGCGCCCGACCCACGCGTGCTCGACCTCGGCGCCGGAACCGGCAAGCTGACCGCCACGCTGCTCGCGCTGGGCGCCGAAGTCATCGCGGTCGAGCCCGACCCGGCCATGCTGACCGAGCTGCGCCGCTCGCTGCCGGATGTCCGCGCCCTGTCGGGCAGTGCCGAGTCGATCCCGCTGCCGGACGCGTCCGTCGATGCCGTGCTGGCCGGCAACGCCATGCATTGGTTCGACATGGCCGTCGCGGGACCGGAGATCGCCAGGGTCCTCGCACCCGGCGGCGTTCTGGCCGGCCTGTGGAACCTCATGGACGACCAGGTCGAGTGGGTCGCCGGGCTCACACGGATCAGCGGGAGCGCGGCCATCGGCCCACGTGACACGCCCGCCGGCTGGCGCGCCGAGACGGCTGGCATGCACCTTCCGAGGACCGGGGCCGCCGCCCGGTTCGGCTCGCCGGAGCAGGCCGAGTTCCCGCACGGGCAGCGCCGCACCGCCGACTCGCTCGTCGCGACCATCGCGACGCGCGCGGTGTCGTGACGGAGCTGGTCGAGTGGCCGGTGCGATAGCGGCAGCCGCTCTCGACCGAGCGAAGCCTGGCAGCTCAGTGGACGATTAATCGGTTGCCTGTGGGTGATGTCGGTGGATGCAATATCCGGCATGCTCACCCAGGTGCGCCCGCCACGCCGGGAACCGCATCGTCACATAGGAGACACCGACGTATGAGTACGCCACCATCGCCACCTGGAGCGGAGCGGGCTGACGGATCATCCGTCCAGATCGGCGCTCTCGTTCCGCTGACCCGGCCTGGCTGGGTCGAGGCGGGCCAACACCTGCTGGCTGGACTCGAGTTGGCCGTACGCGATGTCAATGACGCCGGCGGGATCCTCGGCAGGCCGATCGAGCTGGTGGTCCGGGACACCGCGGCTGATCCGGAGAGGGCCGCGGCGGCCGTGGACGAATTGGCTCGCATGGGCGTGGCCGCCTTGGCGGGGGAATATCACAGCGTCGTCGCTCGCGCCGCTGCCACCCGGGCCGACGCCGTCGGCCTGCCATTCCTCTGCTCGTCAGCGGTTCTCGACGCGCTAACGGAACAGCCGACGAATGGGGTCTCCCCTGCTCGAGCGAAGCCGGGAGCTTGGGATGGGGTCTCCCCTGCTCGAGTGGAGCCGAGAGCTTGGGGCAGGGTTGCGCGCCTCGCCCCGCCGCAGTCCCGCGGCTGGCAGATCTACGCGGACCACCTCATCGGCGCGGGTCACAGCCGTATCGCCGTAGCAGCCCAGCCGAGCGTCTACTGGGCAACCGGGACCCGCATTCTGCGGGACTACCTCGCCCCACGCGGCGGCAGCGTCATCGAACTCGACATGAGCGTCCTCGACCCCGCGGCCCTGTGCGACGAACTCGTCGCCCATCGCGCGACAGCCCTCCTTCTTCTGGTCGGCCACCCGGAACCGGCAGTACCGATCGTCAAGTCCGTCCGCCGCGACCAGCGCCTCGCCGAGATCATGATCGGTGCTCCGGCCGGGCAACCGGAGTTCGCCGAATGGGCGACCCTGTTGGGCGACGACGGCGCCGCGATCCCGTTCTTGCGCTACTTGCCCGATCACCTCACCCCACTCGGTGCACGCGTCGAGAAGGTCCTCCGCGAACAGCTGGCCGAAGCGCCCTCCTTCGTCGCCTTCGAGGGCTACGACACGATCGCCGTCCTCGCCGATATGTTGCGTACTCACGGCGTGGACCGGGCGCGTATCGCGGAAGCCTGGCCGCGCGTTGCAGTCGAAGGCACCCGCGGGCAGATCCAGTTCTCCCGTACGCCGGGCATCAGCGTGTGGCAATGGGCTCGGGCACCCATCCAAGTCGTTGATCGAGACCCGGCGGAACCCGATCGCCTTCGGGTACTTCACACCGGCTGAGCGCCTGGCACATGACGTCAGAGAGAACGCCGCGAGGGCCGGCCGGCGCGGCAGGGCGGCGCGTGCACGTGCCGCCGGTCAACGCCGAGGCAGCTGGTGTCCTCGCCGAGTGGGCGGCAGCAGACGCCGATGTCACCCTGGACGCCACGCACCTGGACCTGTCGGGCGCCGACCTGTCAGGCGCGGACTTGTGCAGCGCGCTGTTCTGCCCGTCGACGGCCCGCGGCATCGTGCTGCGGAACGCCGATCTTTACCGGGCGAACCTCGGCTGGTCGGACCTCACCGGCGCGGTGCTGAGCGGGGCCTGCCTGGTCAAGGCCGAGCTGACCGAGACTGTGCTGCGCGACGCCGACCTGACGGGATCCAACCTCGGCAGCGCAGACCTGTACGCGGTCGACGCGCGCGGAGCGCGGCTCGGGGGAGCGAGCCTCAAGGGCACCTCGCTGCTCGGCGCGACTCGGCTGGAAGGCGCCGACCTGGCAGGAGCCGGCGTGGCGCGCACGAGTTTCCAGGTCACCCTCGACGAACACACCGAGCTCCAGGGTCTGCACGGCAGCATCCTCGGGCCCACCTTCGTCGCCGACCACGACGGCGGCCGCCAACTGGCTGGTCTCGAACTCGAGTTGTGGCTCGCGGAGCGGGGCGCGACGGTAGAGGTCCTCAACTCGCCCCCAGACACGACGACGTACTATGCGCGTGTTGATGAGGAGTTCCCGCGCAGCAGGCCGGCAGGCATCGTGCGCCGTCGGCGGGCAGGAATCATCACCCGTGACGACGCCTTCACCCGAAACCTGCGCTGGGAACCGACGGAGTATCTGCGCCGCTACGAACTCGGCCACAACGACGACGACCACGTTGAAATCACATCGGCAGAAGCCGACGCCTTCGTACGCCGCATCGCCCGGAAGCACAAGGCGGAGGACTGAACCGGCGACCGCAGCACGACGCCGCCAGATTCCGCACTCGGGACGGTGCCGGCCGGCGGCGGCCCCGAAACCCGGCCCGGTTGGAGGCACTTCGCCTTCCCGTCGGCCTCCCGCCGAGTTTGCTCATGCTGGTCGGCACGTAGGCTGGCCCCGGATTCGGCGACCACGCCGGTGAGGGCGGTCGGCGCCGGACGACGGAAGAAGGAGGCGGCGTCGGATGGGCGGAGAGATTCTGCGCTGGAGCGCATACCGCAGCATGCCGTGGAAGAACGGCGGCGGTATGACCCGGGAGGTCGCGTCGGGCGCCGTAGAAGCGCCCCTGGCCTCGGCGGAGCCCGCGGACGGCTTCGACTGGCGGGTGAGTATCGCGGATGTGGACGCGGGCGGCTCCTTCTCCTCCTTTCCCGGCATCGACCGCGTGATCACTCTGGTCGAGGGCGAAGGCATGGTGCTGACCGTGGACGGGACCCCGCAACCGGTTGGGCCGTTGAGCCCTTTCGCCTTCTCCGGCGACGCGGTGACGGACTGTCGGCTGGAGGCGGGCGCGGTGCGCGACATGAACGTGATGACCCGTAGGGGCCGGGCGACGGCACAAGTCCGGATCGTCACCGTCGCCGCCGCACAGGCGGCGGAGATGCCGTGCGCCGAGGGCGAGACCCTGCTCGTCATGGCCGCCACGGAAGGGATCGCCGTCGGCGGACCGGACGGGCGGGAGACCGCACTCGGCCGTCTCGACTTCGTACGTCACGAAGGCCCGGGGGCGCTGACGCTAGGGGGCGACGGCACGGTGGCCGAGATCAGGGTCACGGCGGCGCGCTGACGGTTGGAGCCGGGCGGCGGCTCCTCCTCGTCCGCCGCATCCTGAGCGCCTGAGTGGCCCGGGGGTGTTGGGCGGATCACGGATCCAGCGTCCCCCACGAGTTGAGACGAGACGAGTCGTCTTATATAGTGCGTGCATGGCTTTCTTCTACTTTCTCTGAGTCCGGGCACGGCCGACGCCGCCGTTTCTGCTGCCCGTAGACCCTTCGCATTCCCAGGGAAAGTCACATGCGCGAACGCGCCCATACAGCTGTGCCCGCTGCCGTGGCACAGCTGTCCGTCAAAGACGTCACCAAGTCCTACGGCACCCGGACCGTCCTCGACCAGGTCAGCTTCACCGTCCGCCCGGGCGAGAAGGCCGCCGTCATCGGCGAGAACGGCTCCGGCAAGTCCACCTTGCTACGGCTCCTCGCCGCAGCGGAGATGCCGGACATCGGGGAGATCACCGTCAGCTTCCCCGGCGGCACCGGCCACCTCGCCCAGACCCTCAACCTCGACCCCGACTGCACCGTGCAGGACGCCGTCGACCTCGCGCTGGCCGAACTGCGCGACATGGAGCGGCAGTTGCGCACGGCCGAAGTGCACCTCGGCGAGGCGTCGCAAGAAGAACTTGCCGCGTACGGCGAGCTGCTGATCGCGTACGAGGAACGCGGGGGATACGAGGCGGACGCCCGCGTGGACGCCGCCCTGTACGGGCTCGGGCTGGCCGGGATCACCCGCGACCGCGTGCTCGGCTCGCTCTCCGGCGGCGAACAGTCGCGGCTCGCGCTCGCCTGCGTGCTGGCCGCCGCCCCGGAGCTGCTGCTCCTGGACGAGCCGACGAACCATCTCGACGCGGCGGCCGTGCGCTGGCTCGAGGAGCACCTGCGCGCGCACCGCGGCACCGTCGTCGCGGTCACCCACGACCGCGGCTTCCTGGAGCGCATCGCCACCACGATCCTCGAGGTCGACCGGGATGCCCGCACGGTGCACCGGTACGGCGACGGCTGGGCCGGCTACCGCACCGCGAAGGCCACCGCCCGACGCGGTGCGGAGCAGCGGTACACGGAGTGGGTCGAGGAGGTGGCCCGTATGGACGAGCTGCTTGAGGCCGCCGGGAAGCGCCTTGCCACCACCGGCAAGGACCCGCAGCAGGGCTTCGGCAAGCACCGCCGCTCGCACGAGGCGAAGCTCGGCGGACAGGTGCGCTCCGTCCGGGAGCGGCTGGCGCATCTGCGGCGCAACCCGGTGGCGGCGCCGCCAGAGCCGCTGCGGTTCAGCGCGGCCCTGTCGACGGCGGACGACGACAACACTCCTTCCGACCATCCGTTGGTAGAGCTCGACGGCATAAGCGTCGGCGAACGCCTGCGTCTGGACGGACTCCTTGCGATCGCGCGAGGGCAGCGGCTGCTGGTCACGGGCGAGAACGGGGCCGGCAAGACGACGCTGCTGCGCGTCCTGACGGGCGACCTGGAAGCGGACACGGGCGCGGTGCGCCGACCGGCTCGCATCGGTTACCTGGCGCAGGAGCTCCCCGCGCGCTCCACACGGCTCCCGCTGCTCGCCGCCTTCGCGGCCGGGCATCCCGGGCTACCGGAAGAGCACGCCGATCAGCTGCTTTCGCTGGGCCTGTTCCGTGAGCAGGATCTGGACGTCCCGGTCGCGGCACTGTCCGCAGGGCAGCAACGGCGCTTGCAGATCGCATGCCTGGTGACCCGGCCCGCCGACCTCCTCGTACTCGACGAGCCGACGAACCATGTCGCGCTCGACCTGGTCGAGGAACTGGAGGCGGCGCTCGCGGCGTACCCAGGGGCGGTGGTCGCGGTCTCGCACGATCGCGGCTTCCGCGAGCGCTTCGAAGGGGAGCGGCTGGAATTGCGCCGCGGCCGCAGAGTCGTCGAGGGAGAACCTCGACCTGCCCCACCGCCAGACATTCACCTGGGAACGAGGGAGCCATGACCGATTTCGTGACACCACAGCACATCGCCCGCCGCACCTCCGCCGCAGTGGACGCGGCTGTCAAAGCAGGGCGGGACATGGGGCTGGCGGTGGCGGATGCCACGGTGCTCCATGACCTCTTCTCCGTCGTGGTGCACCTGGCACCCTCACCGGTGGTGGCCCGGATTCCCACCGTCCTGCCGCACCGGGAAGGGCTGGATTCCCTGGCGCGCCGCCAGCGTGCGGAACTGGACGTGGCCCGGTGGCTCGCAGACCAGGGAACCCCCGTGATACCTCCCAGCCCTCTCGTGCCACTACGTGGCGAACTCCAAAAGCGTTGCGGACCTGCACGCCGCGATGCGCGCATACCCGGGCCGTCTGTCGTTTCTGTCCGCAGCCGATCCGCAGTTCATTGGGGAAAGCCTTGATCTGCTCGACAAGTTCCCCGGCCTCCTCGGTGCGGCCGAGCTGGACCGCGCACGCCGCGAGTGGCAGGTACTGGAACCCTTCGTACGCTCACGTACGGCGTTCGAGGCGGCGTTCCCCGGGATCGAACTCCAGCCCATCCACGGCGACTCACCGCCCGCGAACATCTTCTCCGGTGTGGACGGGGACCTCTACTCCGACTTCGAGCTGGTCACGCTGGGCCCCGTCGAGTGGGACCTCGCCGCGCTCGGGCCCGTCCACGAATCCGCCTACAACCGGGGCGCGCAGCGCAATGGCACGAGACCGCTGAACGAGGATGTCCTGGGCTTCGTGAACGCCGTGGGGATGCTGCGTACCATCGCCGCCCTCACCCTCACGCCGCAACTGCCCGAGCTTGCGGGGTATCTCAAGCCGGGCGTGCGGCTGCGTTCCGCCGGCCACGAGGTGACTCTGGCCACCCATGAGCGATTCGAACAGGCGGTGACCGCCCACGGACTCGGCTTCCGGGTCCTGCCCGTCGATCCGCGCCAGGAGCTGGCCTCGCAGGTCGGCCAGGGGCTGGCCAGAGCAGTCAGCCCGCCCGTGGCCATGGCGCGCGTGGCACGTATGGCACGGGCGTTCATGCCCCGGCTGACCCGTGGCGTGGCAGACGCCGTACGGCAAGGTGCCGACGTCGTACTGAGTTCCACGGTCACCGACCCCATGTGCGCCGCGCTCGGCGAGGCGTTGGGGCTGCCGAGCATCGGGGTCTACCTCCAGCCGGTCCAGCCCACGGGCGCCTTTCCGCCGATGCTCACCGGCGGCCGCTCGTTCGGATCGCACGGCAACCGCCTGGCCGCCTATGCCCTGTGGGCCGGCACCGACCACATCTTCGCCCCCGCCGTCGGCGCCCTGCGTCGCGAACTGGGCCTGCCGCGCCGGAGGTTCGGCGGCATGCTGGGCCTGCCACACGGGCGCGATGTCCTGCACGGCTTCAGCCCGCGCGTCGTCCCTCGCCCAACGGACTGGCCCCAAGGACACGAGGTCTGCGGATACTGGTGGCCCCAACCCCCACCCGGCTGGGAGCCCGATCCGCGGCTCCTGGACTTCCTCGACGCGGGCCCGCCACCCTGCTTGCAGACGCCATGAGCCGTGCGAAGGTACGCGGCATGATCCAGGCCGGCTGGAGCGGCCTGCACGCCGAGAGCGACGACCTGATCACCGTGCAAGAGGTGCCCCACGCCTGGCACTTCCCCCGGACCGCTGCCGTCATCCACCACGCCGGTGCCGGCGCCACCGAGGCCGGGCTGCGCGCAGGAGTCCCCTCCGTCCCCGTCCCGGTCCAGCTGGACCAGCACTTCTGGGCCGCCCGCCTCCGCACCCTGGGCGTCTCACCGCGCCCCCTGCGCTACCAGCACTTGCCCATCGAGCGACTCGCACCCTCTGGCAGATTGCGTTGATGTCGGCGCCGAACTCGTCGGCGAGCTGGCGCAGTACGAGGACACCTCAACTGAAGGCCGCCGACCCGAAATCGACGTGGAGCCACATTTCCTCCAATGCCTGGCGCTATTGGCTCTCCAGCCATTGCGGTACGGCGCTACCGCAATGGTTTAAGGCGAATGCCAAACCTGGACGTGACACCTGTGGTTCGTGCGGTCCGTAGTTTCGGTGTCGACCAGTTCCGTGCGCACGGACGGAACAGAAAGCACGGCACGTAAATCGGGGATATGAGAATGCCCTGAAACACCGTCAGGAGACGATCGGCAGACGGCCCGGAAACTGAGCATGGGGCCGCGGGCCGCCCCTCGGTAAAGGGCGGCCGGTAGCGTCGGCGTCCATGAACCGCGCTGAACTGAGCGATGGCGTCGAGGACTTCGGCCGCCTGGCGGCTCTCGTGGAGGAGACGGGCGAGCGTGTGACCGTCACTGAGGACGGCACCCGGGGGAGCGTGCTCGCCGGATCGACTTCCGGTGTTCCGGCGCTGCTGGATGACGCACCATGGGGCACAGGGCGGGTGACACCGCCCCGGGGGTGTGCCGGATCGGTACCGAGGGCGTCATGGGCGAGGAGCAACGGTGGACGAGTTTCAACCGGAGGCAACGGCCGCGGAGATGCGGGAAGCGGTGCGCGCGTTGCTGTCCGTGCTGGAGCCGGAGCAAGTGCGCGAGCTGCGCGCGGGGCCCGCCCGGCTGGACGCGCCCGAGCTGCGGGAGTGGACGTATCTGCCGGGCCCACGCCCTGGGCTGCCCACCGAGGGCCTGGGCGGACGGCAGCGCGAGGCGGTCGATGCGCTGCTGGCCACGGCACACAGCGCAGCGGGAGCGGAGCTGGCGCGCGGGGCGATCGAGGTGGAGCGGCACCGCCGCGCCACGCTCGGCGCCACGGGTGCCGACCGCTACTGGGTGCGGCTGCTTGGCGACCCGGACGGCGACGGTCCGTGGGGCTGGCGGATGAACGGCCACCACCTCGCCGTACACGTATTGATCACGGCGGCAGGGATGCGGGTGACGCCACACTTCATCGGCGCGGAGCCGGCGCGCATTACGGACGGTCCGCAGGCCGGCCGCAGACTGCTGGGACCGGAGGAGGATCTCGCCCGGGAACTGGTCACTGACCTGGACGTCGGCCGAGGGGCAAAGGCGGTCTTCGCCGCCGCGCCGCCGGACGACATCTTGACCCGCGCCGACCCCTTCGCCGATCCAGACCTGCTGCCGACCGGCCTCCCGTACGGCGACATGACGCCCGGTCAGCAGCGGCTGCTTGAACGCTTGGTACGCCGCTACCTCGACCGCGCGCCCGCGGCGTACGCGCAGAAGTGCTGGTCCGACGCCGTGGCGCGTGGACTGGACGCCCTCTCATTCGCCTGGGCGGGCGGCAGCACACCCGGCGACCGGCACTACTACTGCGTTCGGGCCCCGGACTTCCTGATCGAGTACGACAACACCCAGGACGACGGCAACCACGCCCACTCGGTCTGGCGACACGTCCGCCACGACTGGGGCGCCGACCTGCTGCGCGCGCACTACACGGAACAGCACGGGTAGCTGAGCACTTGGTCCGGCCTCAAGACAGGCCGGAGCCCCGGACACATGGCGTGCCGGGGCTCACAGCGGACGAGACGGGGTGCGGTCTAGTACGGGCCGTTCACGTTGTCGATCGAGCCGTACCGGTTGGCCGCGTAATTGCAGGCGGCGGTGATGTTGGCGACGGGGTCGTAACTGTCCATCGACGTGCCGGGCACGTGGTAGGCCTCGAACGTGGGGGCGATGACCTGCAGGAGCCCCTTGGACGGGGTTCCGGCGACAGCGTTGGAGTCCCAGTTGTTGATGGCCAGCGGGTTGCCGGAGGACTCGCGCATGATGTTGCGGTGGATGCCCTCGTAGGTGCCGGGGATGCCCTGCTGGGCCATGATGTCCAGCGACTCCTTGATCCAGCCGTCGAGGTCGTTGGTGTACGACTTCTTCGCCGGGGCGGCGGCGGGCTCGGCGGCGGACGTGCGCTCGGAACGGTCCGCCCGCTCGGCGGACGTCCTGGAGGCGGCCGACTTCTCCGCGGGCTCGGCGGAGGCCTTCTTGCCGAGGGTGAGCTTGAGACCGGGGTGGATCAGCCGCGGGTCGTCGCCGAGGGCGCTGCGGTTGTCCTTGTACAGCTGCTTCCAGCCGCCGCTCAGGGAGTGCTCTCGGGCGATCTTGGAGAGGGAGTCGCCCGCGACGACGACGTAGGTCTTCGGGGCGGCGGGCTTGGCGGCCGTGCTGGTCTGCGCGGTGCTGGCCTGCGCGGCGCCGGCGGAGGTCGCGCCGAGCACCGGGAGAACGAGCACGGCCCCGCCCGTGCCTGCGGCGGCGATGCCCCGGGTGAGCGGGCTGGACTTGGGACGGCGGTGCTTGCCCTTTGCAGGCATGACGAATTCCTCTCCGTCGCCTACGAGGTGAGCTGTCGGGTTCGGACGGGAGATGTCCGGACGCACTGTGAATGCGACTTCACCCCGAGCCGATCCGGAATCCGGATCGGCGGCTTACCTGGGTCCCCCGCTCCTGCCGTGCGTATGTGAGTGGGTGGGAGTGTTGCCGGACGGCGGCAGGATTCGGCGTTCCATCCGGATTGACGGTGACGTTATGCGAGAAAGCCCGGAAGGAACAAGGCGCGAATTCGAATAGGGAATACGAGAGGCCTGTCCTTGGCGACCAGAATCCCTCGCCTCCTTTGATCGAATAGCCCAACTTTCCTTGCGTAGAACGGAACTGCGCTCGGCGGCTTTCACGGCCGTGATCGCCGGTGTGAGCCATTTCACTGAATTGGGCACAGGTTTGGTTACGGCTCGACGGCGTATCAGAGCGTGTTATTTGGTGTGAGTGACCCGCAATAGCGACAGAGTTTCATTCACGCCATAAACAAGTTAAAGAAGCAACTTTCGTGGCAAACTTGGACATAGTGCGGAGGCTGCTCACCTCCCTAAAACGGTCATTTCGCCGCCTGGTGCGCGCGAACCGGCCTGCCGCGACCGCCCCGCCCGTGCGCGGTGACGCCGCAGCGACGATCCGGTGACAGCACTTCATTAGCGTCGGTCGAGCCCGGTGACCGCGAGTGCTCCGCTCGGACACGGCACCGGAGGAGTTCGCGGGGGAGGGGGCAGACCGGTGGCCGAGCCCGAGGCCGAAGTCATCGTCCAACTCCGTACGCCGCCGCGTCCGGCGACGGCGGGCACCGCGGATGTCTGTGATGCCAGGGACGTCCAGAGCCTTCTGGAGCGGCGGTTCGGTGTCACGGCGGAGCCGTTGCACCCCGGTGCCGACGACCCGGCCCTCATCGGATGGCAACGGGTCGCCGTCCCCGCCGGCATGGACGCCGAGGCCGTCGCCACGGCCCTGCGTGGCCACCCGGCAGTCGAGGCCGCCTATGTGAAACCACCGGCGGACCTTCCGTAACGTGGTGAAGGAGTCAGCTGTGCCACAGCGATCAGGTGCGGGGAACAGCCGGGGGAACGACCGCCCGGCTCCAGGATTTGAACCACTCTTCGGAAGCCCCGAGTTGGTGTGCATCACGCGCGCCGACGCCGGGGTACGCATCACCCCGACCGGAGCGACCGCCGCCGCGGACATCTCCGTGAGCGAGCTCGATGCCGTGGCGGCCCTGGAGGACGTCACCTTCACGCCGCTGTTCGGCGCGGACCAGGAGAGGCTGCGTGCCCAGGCCGCCGCTCCCTCGGAAGGCACCGCGGCCGACGACACCACACTGGAGATCCTCGACCGGATGGGGCTCTTCTTCCATGTCGACGCTCCCATCGACCAGTTGGACGCGCTGGCCGAGCGGCTCCGCGCCTCGGACGCCGTGGAGGGCGCCTACGTCAAGCCCGCCGCCACCCTCGCCGTCCCCGAGGTCGTACCGAAGAAGGAGAGCGAGGAGACCGAGCTCCCACCGCTCAACGACATGCAGCCGACGGGCGCCGACGCGCCGCCCGTGACCCCGGACTTCACCACCCGACAGGGCTATCTCGACGCGGCCCCGGGCGGCGTCGACGCACGCTACGCATGGACCCTGCCGGGCGGACGCGGCGCCGGCGTCCGCGTGATCGACTGCGAGTGGGGCTGGCGCTTCACCCATGAGGACCTGCGCCTGAACCAGGGCGGCATCGTCTCCGGCACCGGCAGCACGGACACCGACCACGGCACCGCGGTGCTCGGCGAAATCGGCGGCGACGTCAACGCGTTCGGGATCACCGGGATCGCGCCGGACACGGTTACCAGCGCGTCTGCCTTCTCGATCCCCACGGCCACGGCGATCCGGAACGCCGCCGACCGCCTCGGCCCCGGCGACATCATCCTGCTGGAGATCCACCGCGCGGGGCCGCACGCGACCGGCGTCGGCCAGGTGGGGTACATCGCCGTCGAGTGGTGGCCGGACGACTACCTGGCCATCCGATACGCCGTCAACAAGGGCATCACCGTCGTCGAGGCCGCGGGGAACGGAGCGGAGGACCTGGACCACGCCGACTACGACACCCCGAGGGCGGGCTTCCCCTCCTGGTGGCGCAACCCCTTCCGGCGCACCGCGCTGGACGCCGGCGCCGTGATCGTCGGTGCCGGGGCGCCGCCGCCCGGCACCCACGGCCGCCAGCACGGCCCGGACCGGTCCCGCCTCGACTTCTCCAACTACGGCGCCTGCGTGGACGCGCAGGGCTGGGGACGCGAGGTGACCACCACCGGCTACGGCGACCTCCAGGCAGGCACCAACCAGGACTTCTGGTACACGGACCGGTTCAGCGGTACGTCCAGCGCCTCACCGATCGTCGTGGGCGCGCTGGCGAGCACGCAGGGCGTTCTGCGCGCGAACGGCCGTATCCCGCTGTCGCCCTCGCGGGCCCGGCAGCTGCTGCGCTCCACCGGCTCACCGCAGCAGGACGCACCCGGCCGCCCGGCCACCCAGCGCATCGGCAGGCGGCCCGACCTGCGCCAGCTCGTCCCGGCTGCCCTCCAGACGAGCAGCTGGGTCGGCGTCCAGTTCCGCGGCACCCTCGCCGGGAACCGCACCGGCCGCTGGTTCACCTTCAACTGGCCCGCCCACTGGCATGTGGTGTGGACGGTCGTCCCGACCAGTCCGCGCACCGGAGCCCCGCAGATCGGCTGGAAGGTCCGGGTCGAGCGGGCCAACGACACATACGCGACGTACTGGATCGACGTGACCAACCTCGTGGCCGACTCGGTCGACTTCGAGGCCCGGTTCGCGGTTCTCGGATGGTGATGCGCGGCTCTAGCGGTTCTCGGACGGTGAGAGGAAAACGACGATGCGAGTAGGCACACAGTTCACCGGAACACTCAACCCCGGCCAGACCGGGCGCTGGTTCACCTTCAACTGGCCGCAGGGCTGGCACGTCATCTGGTACTTCATGCCGACGACACCGCAGACGGGCAGCCCGCAGATCGAGTGGGAGACCGAGGTCGAGCGGGCCACGGCCACGACGGTCACGTACTGGCTGACGGTGAAGAACGTCGGCAGCACCCAGATGAACTTCGAAGGCCGGTACGCGGTTCTCAACTAGGCGGGGGGAACGGCCATGAAGGTGCACATCACGGTCACGGAGGACACGGGCGCGGCCCCGTCGGCCGGACCGGAACGGCAGCTCTCCGTGGCACGGGAGACCGCCACCACGGGCGCCGTAAACGCCGGGCCCGCCCCCGCGGCGGGAGCTGAACAGGCCACGGCGACCGGCTCCTTCGTCACCACCGAAACGAATTCGGTACGTCCGTCAGGGTCCGTCACGGACGGCGGCGAGGCCCCGGCCTGGCTCGCCGAACTCGTCCGGCTCGCCGACGCCGGACAGGTGGCCCGCCCCGGTGAGGAGCCGCAGGAACCGCGACAACCCTCGGAGGGCCTGACGATGGACGCCGGCAGCGCGGCGCCGGCTCCGGGCTGAGAGGTCGTCAACCGCCCGCAGGGCGGCGGTACGGAGGGTGACGAGCGGGGCCGTCGCGGATCACGCGACGGCCCTGTCCGCTGCGCCCGAGCAGCCGCACGGGACCAGGCCTACGCTACGCACAGGAACGGGCCTGCATACGCACCCTCTCCGCGGTACGGCTATGCGTGCGCCTCGTCTGGTTCTCCGCTGGGTTCCGCAGCTGCGGCTCCCTGTCGAGATCGGGTTCGCGTGCCCCAGCGTTCAAGCGATGGGCCGACGGCGCCCAGAGCGGCGAAGAACGCGCCGAGGAGCAGCCAGCCGGCCGTGCCGAGGCCGAGCACGACGGTGGTGAGGATGGCGGGAGCGAGCGCCTGGCCCGCGCTGAAGCCAAGCCCGAGAAGCCCTTGGTACTGGCCTTGGGCATGGTCCGGTGCCAGGCCGAAGCCAAGGGCGAAGCCGGCCGAGGACTCCCATATCTCCCCGAGGCTGTGGACGAAGATCGCTGCGACCACGAGGCCGGCTGCCGCCCACACGGGAGCGTACGCGGCCAGAGCCATCATCGGACAGCTGAGGAGGAAGAGCAGTCCTGCCGTGCGGAACGCTTTGCCGCCATCGTGAGGGGTTTCGATGCGGGATCCGATTCTGGTCTGCAATAGGACGCAGACTCCAGAATTGATCGCGGATACCGCGGCCACCGTCCAGCGCGGTGCGTCCGTGTGCTCCGAGATCCAGATCGGCAGCAGCAGGGACACCACCGGGTATTGGAGCCCCATCGCACCGTAGAGGGCTGTGAAGGTCACGAACGGACGGTCGGTGAGAGCGATCCAACGGCGTTGTTGCGAAGGTGCCGCCAATGCCCTGTAGTTGGGGAGCAAGAACAGGAGGAGGGCACACAGCGCAAAGCTGGCCGCGTTGCCGAGAATCAACACGAGGTAGGCAGTACGGGAATTCGCCGCAACCGCAAAGCCGGCACCCACGGTTCCCAGGACGACGCCCAAATTCACGTACGTACGGAGCCTTGCCCTGAACAGCGCCGGGCGGTCAGTACCGACCCGGGCCACGAGGGCTCCCCAGGCCGCGCCGCCGACGGCTGCGGCAAGCTGGTCAACGGTGGCGATGACGGTGAGGGCAGCCCAGCTCTCGACAAGCACGAGAGCGGACATCGCCACTGCTTGAACCGTCAAAGCGAACATCATGATCGTACGCGGCCCACGTCGATCGGCCAGGTGACCTCCGGGGATCCCCGCGAGCAGCCCGATCAAGCCGGCCACAGTGAGGGCGGCACCCACCTGCACTGCCGGTAGATCCACGACCAACGTGAAGTAGAGCGCCGACGCCGTGTTGAAGAGCCCATTGCCGACCCGGTTCACGAAGCTGGCCAGGATCAACACACGCTCTGACCTGTCACCCCGCATCATGCGAGCTATTCGGCCGGGCGATCTCCCCTTGATCATGGGCGCAGGCTAGCAGCGGTCGCACACACCGTCAGTGGTGCGAAGTCGTAGGCCGCCGTCCACAACACCAGCTCCGTGCCCTTTAAGGGCCATCTCGGGAGCTGGGTGGCTGTGTCAGTGTCTTCGGATCTTCTTGATCAGTGTCGTCGAAAGTGATGTCAGTGGGCGTCCGGGCGGCAACGTTGTAGCTCGGGGGCTGGCCTGTCGGTCACGAGTTCGTCTGCGATGAGCCGTCCGACGGTGGGTGCCAGGGTGATGGCGGAGTGCATCACGGCGACGTAGACGGATCGATGGTTTGTTGCGTAGCCGATGACGGGTCCGTGCACGGGCATGGGGCGTCTGCCGGTGCGATACCCCAGCAGGCGGCACTGGTCGCCTCCTTGGAAGGCCGTCTTCAGGTGTTGGAGCGCGTCTTGAGCGGCCTGCTCAAGCGCTGCTGCCGTGCCTTCAACATGCGGCACGACCAGCAAGAGGTCGCCGTCCCGTACCTCTCGGACCTCGAAATCAGGACTGGCCACGATGGTCTTGACCAGGCCAGGCGGTGCTGTGACCCGCGCGAGAGTGGCCGGGGAGGCGGTAATGGCGAGGTCGGCCGATAGGGGCTCGCAGAGCTTGGGGACGTTGGTTCCGGCCGTGAGCACGATGGTGGCGGCGGCGTGGAGCCCGGTCGAAGTCAGCACCCCCTCGACGCGTCTGTTGGTCACTTGCAGGGAGGTGACGGCGGTTTCGTAGAGCACGGTGGCTCCGTGGGCGCCGGCGGCTGCTACGAGTGCGTGGGCCAGGGCCGTTGGGTCGACGCCTGCGTCGCTCGGGGTGTGGATGGCCTGGTCGGGTGGGTGTCGGAGGTTGGGTTCCAGGGCTGCGATGTCACGTGGTCCGATGCGGAACTGGCCTGGCCCCGGCCGTGAGTCCTGCGCCGGTGTGTCGGCCAAGGACAGCGAGCCGGTCCGGCGGACGGTGACATGGGGCAGTTCGTTCTCCAGGCGTCGGTAGTCCGCCAGGACATGCTCGCTGAGATCTTGTGCTCCGCCGGGCCAGCGGCCTCCCGAGCTGCGGATCCAGGCGAAGGAGTCTCCGGTGACCCCGGTGGCCGGTGCAGGTCCCTGCTCGAGCAGGGTGACCGGGATGCCCCGACGGGCCAGGTGGTAGGCCACTGAGGAGCCGACGATTCCCGCCCCGACAACAACAACGGCTGACATGAGGCCCTTCGCGATAGGTCAACGACCGTTCAGGCTGTGGCTGCAGCCCTGGAGCCACAGTCGGGTCACTGCCGGGATGGCGCAACGGGATTTGCTGCGAACCGTCTCCGCATGTGGTAGCGCGTGCGCACGGGGTACCTGGTGCTCGCGACGGCACAGGGGCAGGCCGGGCCGGGCCGTACACTCCCGAGGATGCCGATACGACGCGTCACCAGCAGGGTTGCTCTCGTCGCCGTTGTCGTGCTGCTCGCCGGGTGTGGCACGCAGGGGCCGCAGGCGGCCGATCCGGCGCCGAGTGGCTCCCGTCGTACCGGTGAAGCAGCCGCCCACCGGGCCTGGGCGTACGAGTATGTCTCCGACGCCGCCCCCGTCGGCAATCGGGTGCTCGACATCGCCGCCGTGTCCCGGCGCGAGGCCTGGGCCATTGCGGAGCTGCACGATTCCGGCGGCTCCGGCCCGCGGATGCAGATGCTCCGGTTCGACGGCTCACGGTGGCAGCGGTACGACCTGGCCTCCGATCTCCGTGACGCGCTCGGCACCGGCACGCTCAGTTCGCCGGCCCTGCACGCCGGCGCGGGCAACGCCTGGCTGTTCGCGCGCGCCGGCAACGGGCCGGGCACGTTTTCCACTCCGATCGCCGCCCGGTTCGACGGCACCCGTTGGCTGGCCGTCGCGCTGCCCAAAGGAAGCGACATGACCGGCGTCGCGGTGCTGGGGCCCTCGGACATCTGGGCGCTCGGGCAGCCCAGGCAGCAGACGGCCTGGCACTGGGACGGGCGCGGCTGGACCGCCACCCGGCTGCCGCTGGAGGCACGGGCCATCACGACGCAGACCGCCGGCGGGGATCTCCGGGTGGCCGGGAACGTTCCCAACCCGCAGGCGGACAAGGCGGATGAGCCGGATCCGGACCACCCGAAGCCGCGCCCCCTGCGGCTCGCGGCCGCGCGATGGGACGGGCGGCAGTGGCGCGAGGAGCGGATGCCGGACGTCGAGACGGGGGACGGGAGGTTTCCCGGCTGCCGGACGCAGGTGCAGACGCTCGTCGCGCGGGGAGCCGACGACGTGTGGGCCATGGGGATCGAGTACGGCCCGTACACCGGGACCAGATACGCCCCTCCGGGCGACCGCCCCTGCGCTCTGCACTGGGACGGCGAGGGGTGGAGCAGATCGGATGCACTGCCTGCGGGGGTGCTCGACGCCAAGAGGGTGCGCGGCGGGAACGGGAAGGTGGGCCGCATCGCACGGCCGCCCTACGTCACCGGGATCACCGGGAAGGTCACCGAGGTCGACAGGAAACAGGTGTTCCGGCTGGCCGAGATCGCCCCGGTTCCGGGGACCGGTGAGGCATGGGGCGTCGGCACGGCCGAACTCGGAGCGTCCGGCGACGCGAACTTCAGCCGCGCCGTGATCGTGCGATACCGGCCCTAGCTCAGCTCTCACCAACTCGCCATCCCGCCGCGGCCTCGGCCCGCTGCTGCCACTGCCGTCGCGCCTGTTCCAGGGCCGCGAGATGAAGGCGTCCCTATGACAAGGCCGTCTCCTCCCAGCGTGATCGCAGCTGTTCCCACAGGGACGGGATGGACGCGGCGCCGCATGTCAGGATGACGACGAGCCTGCCAACAAACTGGCAGGGTCGTCTTGTGGCGGAATTGGATCTCTAGCCGGGCGTCCCGTCGCGCGCACCTTTTTTGGGCGAGGGGCTGGCGTTGTCCTTCGTGCGCATCGCACACCCACTCCCAGCCAGGATGGGCCGATGGGCCGATGGGCCGATCCGCGGGTCGCTGGGAACATGGGCGTCACGCAGGGCGTGCACGTACGCTCGATCCTGTTTGATCCTTGCGCGTACCTGATCAGCCCCGCCGACGGACCGGTGACCGGGGATGAGGACATCAACGTCGTCCGCCACGCCCTCGAGCAGCCGCAGCCCGACGAGGTAGTCCTCAATCGGATGTGTGGCGTCCAGGTCGAGCATCGGAACCAAGACATCAGAGAGCATGTCACCGGCGACGAGAACCCCACGTTCTTCGACCAACAGCGCCGCATGGCCCTGGGCATGCGCCGGATGCTCAATAAGCCGGGCCTTGGGGCCATCCCAAGGAATCTGCGCAGTTTCAGCAGGCAGACCCGTGATGAGGCCGAACAGGTCCAGCAATGTTTCTTCGGCGATTTCCGGCGGTAGCCCCTCGGGGAGGCGGGCCTTCCAGTCCGCGTTCGACAGCAGATCTTGCATGTAGGCCGCACAGCGGGCTGTTCCGTAACGAGGCGGGGGCTCCTCCCGCGTGTGGTCTGCGACCGTTTGTCGAGACGGTGGTCCCTATTTCCGAGAACTGCAAGCCCCGGCACTTTGACGCCTCGACAGAGCCACCGGCAGCCCTGGTTCAGCCGATGCCAGCGCGAAGGCGATCGGCTGGCCCAGGACTCCCGTGCCGGCGACCAGGACATCAGCTCCGACTCGCCGCACGAGCGTTCCCTCTCATGTCGCCCGGAGCTGCCCCGGCCAGATGCGCCCGGAGCTGCCCCGCCGGGCGCCACGTGATCCCTCATGCGGCGCCCGCGAGCCCTCGGCGGACCAACGCCGGTTGGTGCGTTCACGGACAGTGTCAGCGCCCGCCTGCACAAGGCGGGGGGGGGGAGTCACTCGCGAGACCTCAGGGGCCGACGTCGGAGAGCTGCCGGACCTTTCACCTGTGCCCGCCTGGGGTCGCGGGCATGTCACAGCACGACCGCGCCATCGTGGAGAGCGCCTGGAAGGCGTTCGCCGGCCATGACGCTGACCGGATCTCCGCCGTCTTCACCGAGGACGCCCAGTGGCTGGCGCCCCCGGGCAACGCGACTGCCGTCGCGTTGGAGGGGCCCGGCCACCTGGTCGGCAGGAAGGCGATCGGCTATTCCTGGCCGAGGGCTTTTTCCGCTTCTTCGTGCGTGATGTCACCGTCACCTTTCATGGGCTCTGCGTTGATGGCGAACGGGTTGTCGTGGAGGAGACCATGACGGCGACACCGGCCAACGGCCGCCACTACGCCAACGACTGCTGCTTCATTTTCGGCCTGCGGGAAGGGCTGATTCACCGGGTCCGCGCGTCCATGGACACAGCCCGCGGGCATCGCATGGTCTTTGGTGAGGTCCGGGCGGCGGGGTGAGGTGAGTGCCATCGGACAGGTCGCCGACTGGGCACTGACGCGGTGCCGTCTCCTGCTCACGTACCAGCGCAGACCTGCGGGCACCAGGCCGACGGGGGCTTCGCGGAGATCGAGTTCCACCGTGGTGCCCTCGCTGCCGCGATCCGACGGACCTGTGTCCGGGCGACGTCGCACTGTGCCAAGTCGCCGAGCTCGGCGTTCTTCATCCTCACGCCTCCGGTATCGGCCTTCCACAGCTCCGCAACCGGCAGGTCGCCCAGCAAGTACCGGCAGGAGTCGAGATCGCAGACCCCCACCACCACATCGGCCCGAGAGACACAACTCTCGGGGGCCGATGAGCTTTCCCGGGCCGGGGTCCGGGGGCGGGCGGTCGGGTCAGCGGAGTCCGGCGAAGAGATCGTTCTCGGGTACGGCCGCGCCGGTGGCGTCCTTGACACGTACGAAGGTCTCCATGCCCATCAACGCGCCGAACCTCTCCTTGCCCATCTTGAGGAAGAAGATGTTTTCGCCCTGACTGGCGTGCGCGGCCAGCGCATCGAACTTCTGACCGCTGAATGCGGTGGTGTCCACCCACGTGGTGATCTCATCGTCGGGGAGGCCGATCTCGGCCAGCGCGGCGGCCTGGGCAGGATCCGGCTCCGGCATGTCCGGATGAAACTCGCGCATGATCTCCCCGAACCGCTGCATCCCCGAGCGGGGCATCGTCGTCCAGTACACCTTCGGGGTCAGCGCGGTCATCTCCAGCGCCGCCATCGTGATGCGGTGGGCCTGGATGTGATCGGGGTGCCCGTAGAAGCCGTTCTCGTCGTAGGTGACGACCACATCGGGTCGGTAGTGCCGCATGAGCTCCGCAAGCCGCGCGGCGCCTTCCTCCACGGGGGTGTGCCAGAAGGATCCGGGGACGTCGTTGCTCGGCCAGCCCATCATCCCGGAGTCGGCATAGTCCAGCATCTCCAGATCGCTGACCTTCAGGACGTCACAGCTCTCCTCGAGTTCTTGACGGCGCATCAAGGCGACGGCCGCCGGATCGTGCCCTAGATCGCCCGGCTTGACACCCCCCGGTCCGTCACCGCAACCACCGTCGGTACACGTCACGAGAACCGTGCGGATGCCTTCCGCCGCGTACCGCGCGAGGACCCCTCCGGTTCCGGTGGCCTCGTCGTCGGGGTGGGCGTGCACTGCCATGAGCGTCAAGGGCCGGTAACTCATGAAATGGGCCTCCTGCAGAAATACGTCTTGGTCCGAGTGCGCGGCGGGCGTACCGCGACCCTGGGGCCCGGATCCTGGCGGGGCGGACGACCTGGTGGTCTCCGTGTTCCCCGCCCGTGCGGCGCCGGTCCCTCGGTCGATGCAACCGTGCGGGCCGGACCGGCTGTTCCCGATGCGGTTGTATGGACACATCTCCACCAAGGAGGAGTTGTCCGATCTCATGGTGGACGAGGTCCGTAGGCGCTCCCCTTGCCGACCCTCGTCGCGGGGGCGTGGGGGTGTGGGTGATCACGTGCTCGGTGGCATGGGCGTACGCGCCATACCCGGGATCCAGCAGCAGCACCCTGCTCTGCCCGGTCAGCCACCGGCCGAACGCCCGAAAGATCAGGTCTGATGAGCCGGCCCCGGCCACGAGCGTCTCCACCGCCGCCGCCCGGGCCTTGGTGTGTGATTGGTCGGGGTTGTGGCGGTGGTTTGGTCGGCAGCGGGTACTGATGTGATGGATGGCCTGTTGACCAGCGTCTTTGTTGGTTAGGAATGCCGGATCTTGGCTGTCATGAGGTGACTAATTGACTGCCATGGAGAGTTCGACCTAGCGCACGGGTGGTCTGGCTGACGCGGCAATGAACATTCCGGTGATCAGGAGCTGGGCGGCGGGTGTGTGCTGAGGGGTATGACCGCTGAGCCGTCGTCTCCACCTCTCGCGCTGTCGCCGGACAGGCAGCGCACCGCGTCGCGTTCGCGGGAGCGTGCTGTGTCCCGGCAGGTGGTGGTGCGTCGCCTCCTCGCGCTGGATGAGGCCGACAAGCTGGAGACGGTGCATGTGCGGATCGCGGCCCAATCGGCCGGGGTGTCACGGCGCACGGTATGGCGCTGGCTCGCGGCCGCGCGGGAGTCGGGCCGTGTGGACCGTGTCCCACGGCGTGCCGCGTTCACGTTCACTGCCGCGTTGTGGGCCCGGCTGTCGGATACGGGCGGGAACGTGGCGGCGTTGCACCGCTGGATGACTGACCATGCCGACGAAGTGCTGCCCACCCTGGGCAGAGAAGCACTGCCGTCGCTGGCGACGCTGCACCTCGCGGTGCGCCGGGAACACAGCCAAGGCCGCATCCTTCACGTCACCCGCCCCCGATACGCTCGCGTAGATCCTGCCGGGTACGACCGGGCGCTGGCCGAACTGGCCCTACCGGGCACCATCGACGAGGCCGGCCAGGCGGCCGCCGCACCCACCCCACCAAGCGACACCGACAGCGCCGATACATCGGGCGCTTTACCGTTCACCGACGGCGGGGGTGCGTTGGTACGTTCCGGGTGCGCATGCCGTATCGACCAGGCAGCTCGGCGAGGTGACCGAGGCCCTCGCGCACACCATCGCTGCGCGGGGGATCGCGTGCGTGTACGGGGACCCCGGACACGGCAAGACGGTCGCGGTCCAGCAGGCGCTGCGCCTACTGCCGCGCCGTACCCCGGTACACCGCGCGCTGGTGGCGGTGAAACCTGCTTTGCCGCAGCTGAGGGCCGCGCTTGTGACCGCGTTCGGCCTGCCCGCCGCGTCGTTGACGAACCGCACGGATGCGGCCGACGCGCGCTGCTCCAGGCGCTCAAGACTCCGGGCGTCCTGGTCATCGACGATGTGCAGCGTATTGCCGCTCCTGAGCTGGACTACCTGCGTCTGCTCGTGGATGCGCCCACGACCGAGACTTCTCTCGTCCTGTGCGGGGCCGGAGCCGAGCGCACCCTCACGCGTGCTGCCGCGCTGGCCTCGCGGGTGCTGACCTGGCAACAGGCGTCCCGTCTGGACGGCGACCAAGTCCCTACCGTGCTCCGCCTGTTCCATCCGCTGTGGGATACCGCGACGGACGCCGACCTGCTGCACACCGACGCCACGCGCGCGATGGGGAACTTTCGTACCTGGGCGAAGATCACCTCGCACGCGTATGCGGCCCTGGCCCGTACTCCCGGGGCCGCGGTGGACAGCGCCCTGCTGTCCAGGGCCTGTGCCCGCCTCGGCCCTGCCCTTCCTGACCACATTCCCTTTCACGGGCAGGCCTCATGGACGCGATCACCCCCAACACCGCCGCTTCCGCTTTCTTGTCGCCTCTGGCGGCAACTGGGCCCGCCTGAGCGCCCTCACCCACACCGCCCTCCAACGCACAGGCCGCACCCGCGTTGACCAAGAAATCCTCCGCTGGACCTTCAGCTGCCTCGGCTCGGGTGCATAACACTGCCCGGCTACAGGAGGATGAAGACCCGAAGCCACCCGACCGTCCCGCCGCTGAGGTTCTCTGCCGCGATGCCCACCCCCACCCCGCCTACCGACACGACAACAGCCCCTCCGCGCCGGATGCTGCGCTCCGATCAGCAGGCGGCGGTGGACAGCGCGGTCCGGCACTTGGGGCGCCCGGGTTCGCGCGGGCACATCGTCTCGGCGTGCGGGACGGGCAAGACCCTGATCGCGCTGCGCACCGCAGAGGCGCTCGACGCCGCGCATCTCCTAGTGGCGGTGCCGTCCCTGACCTTGCTGGGGCAGTGGGCCGTCGCGGCACGCGCGGACGGGCGCACCGAGCCGCTGATGGCGGTCTCTTCCTTCGACGCCGGCAAGCATCCGCTGCTCGCCGGCGCGGGGGCGGTGTCCACGGGTTCGGGGGAGTACCTGGCGTACTGGCTGGCCCAGCGCAGGAAACGGCATGAGCGGGCGACCGTGTTCGTCACGCTCGACTCCCTGGCCCGGATCGAGGAGACCCAGCACACCATCTTCCCCGTCCCCGTCTTCGACCTCCTGGTGGTGGACGAAGCACACCGCACGGCGGGCAGCTGGGACAAGCAGTGGACGATGATCCACAACACCCGGATCTCGGCAGACCGCCGCCTGTATCTGACCGCGACCCCGTACGAGTGGGAGGCCCCGCGCCTGACCGAAGTCCCGGACGCGCGCCCGCAGCCCAAGCACATCGCGGCCACCGCCCCGTAGTGGGAGGCTCCGTCCCTGATCGCCTCGATGGACGACCCCAAGGTGTTCGGCCCCCGCCTGCACACCTACTCCCACGTGAACGCGATCGACGACGGCGTCCTCGCCGACTACCAGCTCCTCATCCCCACGATCACCAACACCGAGCTACGCAGCGCTCTGACCGACACCGATCTCCAGACCGGCTTCGGCTCCACGGCCCGCCGTACGAGTGCGCTGCACTTGGCCGTCCTCAAGGCCATGACCGAACACGACCTCCACCATGTGATCGTCTACTTCCAGCAGATCGCGGACGCCGCCGACTTCGCCCGCCAGTTCCCCCATACCCTGCGCACCCTCCCCGCGACCCAACACCCCCCCTGGGCCAAGGACTTGAGCGTTCCGATCAACGGCACCCACGCCCCCGAGACACGCCACGCCATCCTCGACCGCTTCGCCAAAGCCACTCGGGGAATCCTCACCAACGCCCAAGTCCTCGGCGAGGGAGTCGACCTGCCGGCCGTCGACGCCATTGTGTTCGCGGACCGCACGGCGAGCGTGCGCCGCATCGTCCAGGCCCTCGGCCGCGCCCTGCGCAAACCCCCCACCCTCGAAACCAAGACAGCCAGCCTGGTCATCCCCGCCTACACCCCACCCGACGCCGACCCCACCGACCTCCTCTCCACCCCCTACGAGGCCCTCTGGCTCGTCACCGCGGCGCTGCGCCACCACGACCAATCCATCGCCGCCCGCGCCCCGCGCAAGAACACCAAGCGCCACCTGGCCACCGACACCCACCAACTGCTCGCACGCCGCTTCCGTTTCGACTTCACCCTCGACGCCGACCACATCGCCCGCGCGATGGACCTCATCGCCTGGCCCTCCGACGGCGCCGCCCTCTCCGCACCCCGCCGAGCCGGCCTCGCCGCCGCCGTTCGCTACCACACCGAACACGAACACCTCCGCGTCCCGACCGACTACGAGGACGCCTACGGCTACCGCCTCGGCTCCTTCATCACCGGCCAGCGCACCGCCTACCACCAAGACACCCTCACCGCCGACTGGATCGCCGAACTCGAAACCCTCGACATGGTCTGGGACGAAAACGAAGCCGCCCGGCAAGCCAACCTCGCCACCATCGAGGCCTTCCACGCCATCCACGGCCACCTCGCCATCCCCGCACCCAACCCGGCGGCTGGCTGCACCGCCAGTTCACCAACTGGAACCAGCTCGCCGACGGCCAGCGCGACCTCCTCACCCGCCTTGGCCTGACCCCCGATCAAGTCCCGCTCCCCGTACGGAGCATGAGCACGGACACGAGCGCCACGCCCGGTACACGAACCCGCTGCGATGTGCCGGTTTGGTGTCGGTAGTTGATGTCAGTGACGGCATGTCAGGCCAGCGTGTTTTCGCTGCCGGCGGGCGTTGAGCATGGGGAAGTCACTGGCGTGGGACGGTGCGTGGTGCCGTTTCGGCTGTCAGTTTCGGCTTGTCGGGTCGGTGACGGGTAGGCCGATGGCCCGGCTGTCGCGTCGGGTGTGCGCCGGGTTCCACGGTTCCGGTGGGCGGTTCGAGCTCATCGCGCGCGGTTCCAGCCATGATCGGGTTCGCTAGCGTCGTCGATGTGTCCGCATTTCCTGTGACTTACAGGTGTCATCGATCTTGGAAATGGAGTATTCCGCCGGCTTCCTGGTCGTTCTGCAACACCCTTTAGCCTGTGGACGTGGGGAGGGTAGCGGCGATCCGAAAGCCGCCGTCCGGGCAGGGGCCAGCTGCGAAGAATCCGCCGAGCAGGTGGACCCGCTCGCTCAGGCCGATCAAACCGTGGCCACCGCTGGGGAGGTCCAGCGGTGCGGCGGCAGGATCGGCGGGGCCGTTGAGGATCTCGATGCACAAAGTGCCGTGCTGCTGCCGCACCTGGACTGTCACATGAGCTCCCGGAGCGTGCTTGCGCACATTGGTCAGCGCCTCTTGGACGATGCGGAAGGCTGCTCGTTGCACCGTATCGGGGCACTGTCCGCGAGGAGCCGGGGTAGCTCGTGTGCCAGCACTTGCTCGGCGAGCAGGCGTTGCTCCCTGGCGTGGCTCTTCTCCAGCTCGTCCAAGCGTGCGGTGAGTTCGTTGCGCAAGCTGATGGCGCGGCCGAGGGCCACGCAGGCGACGGCGGCGGCCAGGGAGGTCTCGAAAACTCCTGCGTCCCATGGGACTTCGTCCGGCTGGTTGATGGGATATGGCAGGTAGTTGAGTGTCATGGAGACGAGCCCGCACCCTACTAGCAATGGTCGGTTGCTTCGCTGGCGGGCAACGGTGTAGAGAGCGATCCATGCGGCGAGCCAGCCTGTTCCCATGAAGAGGCCCGGGAGCGTCGCCACAAACACGGTCAGCGGCATACGGAGGCGCAGCAGCAAGGCGAAGACACCGATCAGGGTGATGGCCCCTTCCGTTGAGGGGATGGGACCTTCACTGATTCCTGGGAAGGCGTCGGCACAGGCGAGTGCCACGGGGCCAAAGACGAGCAGCAGGCGCTTGCGCTGCGCCGCAACCCAAACCCTCATGCCCGGTCCCGGTAGCCCTCGTCGCTGGTCCTGGTCAGCCCCGCCCGCTCCGCCAGTACAGCCGCTTGAACCCGGTTCAGCCCGCCGAGCTTGCTCAAGATCGCGCTGACATGGTCTTTCACCGTGCCGTGCGCCAGGTGCATGCGACCTGCGATGGCGGCATTGGAAAGGCCCTGGCCCAACAGCGCAAGGACCTCCTGCTCACGCACAGTAAGCGAACCCGCGGCCTTCTTCGCCTCCTGGGCGTCATCAGTCCCTTCGACGTAGCCGCCGATCACGGTGCGGGTGACGGAGGGATCCAGAGCGCTGCCTCCTGCAGCCAGCACGCGGACGGCCCGGACCAGCTGCTCGGGGTCGGTGTCTTTGAGGAGGAAGCCGGCTGCGCCCTCGCGCAGCGCCGTGGCCAAGTACTCGTCCGTGTCGAAGGTCGTCAGCATGGTGACAACCGGTAGCGGTGTCCCTTTAGCCGCCTGGAGACGGCGCAGCACGGTCAGTCCGTCCACGTCTGGCATGCGGATGTCGAGCATCACCACGTCGGGGCGGTGTCCCAGGATCTTCTCCACCGCCTGCGCGCCGGTGCAGTCGGCGACGACCTCGATGTCTCCGGCCGATTGCAGGATCATGCGCAGCCCGGATCGGACGAGCTGCTCGTCGTCGACGACGAGCACGCGGATCGCTCTGTCTACGTGCACCGGCTCCACAAAGCGACTCTATTCCGGGGCAAGGGCGCGCCTTGCGGGCCGGGTGCTGCCCCCGCCGATGGGCGGGGGTGGTTGCGGACGCAGGACGGGTCCGCCGGGGGCCTGGTCCGGGCGAGAGTTTTAGACGTAACGAGCTGGCCGATTGCGGAGCGGCTCGAAGAGATCCCTCGTCAATCTGGAGAAATCATGATCGAGAATCGTATGTCGACTGTCACCGAGAACGCGTCGCTGGAGCTGGGCATCCAGGAGCTGGAGTCTCTGGACGCGCCGTGGACCTGGGGCGACGCTGGCAATGTGCTGGGCAACGTCGCCCAGGGCGCTGCGTTCGTCGGCGCCGGGGCAACGTTCGCCCAGGGTGTGGTGAACACCTACAACAACTGGGGCACCCAGCCCTCCTGACCTGCGCGGTGCCTGGGCGGGGTCCGGCGTCGCACACACCGCGAGCCGGACCCCGCCCCGCTCCCCTGGCCACTCGTGCCGCCAGCCGGGAGATCGGCCGCCTGGCCTCGGTGCAGTCTCGTCCGGGACGTACGGACCGCGCGCCCCTGCCTCACGGGAGCCGCCCAGACCGCCCCCTCCCGTTCTTCTGTTCTGCCTGTTCTTCCCGCCCGCCGGGTGTCGGGCCGTCGCGCACCTACGCGCGGGCGGCGGCCTGCCGCCCGGTGCTGTGTCCTCGCCCGCCCCGGATCGAAGGAGCCGGCATGCTGACCGGTCTGATTCGCCCCCCCGCTTCCACCGCCTTGGTGCCCGGGCATCCGGCCCGTGCCCCGGAGCTGGTGGTCCATACGCCCGAGCACCCGGCCCAGCCGTGGACGGTCCAGCACGGTACCGACCGGTATTTCCGGGTCGGCGCTGACGCCGCTTGCCTGCTGGACGCCCTCGACGGCCGACGCACCCCCGCGCAGCTGGCCAACGAGCTGGGCGCCCCGTGGACCCCCGCGACGGTCGGCCAGGCACTGGCCGCCTTCGCCACCCACGGCTGGCTCGCCGACACCGACACCGCCGCCCCGCCGCGGCGCCAGCGGGTGACCTACAAGCGGCCGCTGACCATACAGCTGGCCCTCTTCGACCCCAGCAAGCTGCTAAGGCACGCCCGCCCCGCACTGGCCTGGCTGGCCGCTCCCTATGCGGCCCTGGCCGCGCTGGCCGGCGTGCTCATCACCGTGGCCACCCTCCTCACCCACCTGCCCGAACTGCGCCGACTGGCGCAGCACCCCCCGTCGGCCGCCGCCTTCACCGCGGCAGTGCTGCTGGGCCTGTTCAGCGGTGTTCTGCACGAGTTCGGGCACGCCTCGATGCTCCTCGCCCACGGCGGCCGCCCACGGCGGTTCGGGGTGATGCTCTTCTACCTGATGCCCGCCCTGTTCTGCGATGTTTCCGACGGCTGGCGCCTGCCCCATGCCCGCCGTCGGGTGGCGGTCGCACTCGCCGGCGTCGGCACCGAACTCGTCCTCGCCGGCATCGCCTCCCTCCTCGTGCTCTTCCTGCCCCCCGGCACCCTCGCCACCGCGCTCCTGCTCTACCTCACCGGATGCATGGGACGCTGCGTGTTCAACCTGATGCCGTTCGTCAAACTCGACGGCTACCTCGCCCTGATGAGCCACCTCGACATCAGCCACCTGCGCGACAGGGCCATGACCGATGCCCGCAACGCCCTCGCCAAGATCTTGTTCGGCGGCATCTACCGGCGTGAGCTGCCCCTCTCCCGGTGGACCACCGCCTTCGGTCTGGGCTGCATGGTATTTCCCGTTCTCATGCTCACCCAGGCCCTGCTGCTATGGACCTACATACTGCCCATCACCGGCACCATCGCCGCCCTGGCCACCAGCGCCCTGTTCTTGGCCCTGGCCGTGCGCCTGCTCATCGGCTTGTACCGGCTCTACACCCGGGCCCGTACCGCCGGCGCCACCCGCCGCCGCATCACCCTCACTACCCTCGCCGCAGCCACCACTGCCACCGCCCTCCTGCTAGCCCTCACCTGAGACACACACGGCAAAGGCGCCTGGCCCCTCCAGAGAACGGGCCAGGCATCCCGCACCACTGACCGCACCCCCCGTCAGCGGCGCCGCAAGGGACCGTCCGGCCGCGCTTCAGGCGCTGGAGTGTGGGCCTGGGTCACCTGACCCGGCCGCAGGACGGCCTCACGCCCGCCGTGGGGCAGGGGCGAGTGGAGGCCAGGGCGACACGGGCCCGCGCCGGCGCGGCCAGGGCATCGGCCAGGCCGGACTCCTTCATCCGCAGGTAGAAGGTGGAACGGGAGGGCAGCAGAGCCGCCACGGCAGCCGGATCGTCGAATTCCTCGCCGTAGCGCGAGTGCAGCAGGTCCTCGACCTCCTCGCGGATCAGCTCGATGGTCACGTCCGACTCGTGCGCGCGCCGCCCGGCCGTCTGTCCCGCGTTCCCGGCAGCAGGACGACCGGGTTCTCCCCGGCCGCTTTCCATGTGCGCCGCTTGTCGGCGAGAGTGTGGGCGCAACAGCGGATGCCGCCGGATGCCAGCCGCGCCGACATCGCGGCGCACCGCTGGGCCAGCGTCGTCCCCGGCCCGAATCCATCCAAGCCCGCTGGGCCCGGCCCAGCTGCGGGAGAATCGAAGCCCGTAAAGCCACGCCGCGTCCGTCCCGCTCGCTGAGGTCGTCTACCCCAATGCCCACCCCCACCCCGCCCACCGACACGACAACGGCCCCTCCTCGCCGCGTGCTGCGCCCGGATCAGCAGGCCGCGGTCGACAGCGCGGTACGCGGACTCAAGAACCTGGGCTCGCGCGGCCACATCGTCTCCGCGTGCGGGACCGGCAAGACCCTGATCGCGCTGCGTACGGCCGAGGCCCTCGACGTCCGCCATCTCCTGATCGCTGTCCCGTCGTTGGACCTGATCGGCCAGTGGGCAGCCGCAGCCCACGCCGACGGCCGCCGTGAGCCGTTGATGGCCGTCTCATCGCTGCAGGCGGACAAGCACCCGCTGCTCGCCGCCGCGGGAGCGGTGAGTACGGGTTCGGGGGAGTACCTGGCCTACTGGCTGACCCGCCACAAGAAGGCGACCGTGTTCGTCACCCTCGACTCCCTGCCCAGGATCGAAGAGACGCAGCACTCGCTCTTCACCGCCCCCTTCTTCAACCTCCTGGTCGTGGATGAGGCACACCGTACGGCGGGTAGTTGGGACAAGCAGTGGACCGTCCTGCACGACCAAGCCCGCATCCCGGCCCACCGGCGTCTGTATCTGACGGCGACGCCGTACGAGTGGGAGGCGCCGCGCCTGGCTGAGGCTCCTGACACACGCCCACAGCCCAAGCGCACCGCGGCCACTGTCCCGGCGTGGGAGGCCCCGTCGCTGATCGCCTCGATGGACGCCCCGAAAGTCTTCGGCCCGCGTCTGCACACCTACTCCCACGCGGACGCGATCGAGGACGGCGTCCTCGCGGACTACCAACTCCTGATCCCCACGATCACCGACACCGACCTGCGCACCACCCTGGCCAACTCCGGCGACGCGCACACCGGGTTCGCCCCGACGGCCCGGCGTACGAGTGCGCTGCACCTAGCCGTCCTCAAAGCCATGACCGAACACGACCTCCACCATGTGATCGTCTACTTCCAGCAGATCGCGGACGCCGCCGACTTCGCCCGCCAGTTCCCCCACACCCTGCGCACCCTCCCCGACGACCAACACCCCGCCTGGACAGCCGACCTGAGCGTGCAGTCGATCAACGGGACCCATACCCCCGAGCAGCGCCACCAGATCCTCAACCGATTCACCGACGCCGACCGCGGCGTGCTCACCAACGCCCAGGTCCTGGGCGAGGGAGTCGACTTGCCGGCCGTCGACGCCATTGTGTTCGCGGACCGCACGGCGAGCGTGCGCCGCATCGTCCAGGCCCTGGGCCGCGCCCTGCGCAAACCACCCACCGTCGAGACCAAGACGGCGAGCCTGGTCATCCCCACCTACCTTCCGCCCGACGCCGACCCTACCGACCTCCTCTCCACCCCGTATGAGGCGCTGTGGCTGGTCACCGCTGCACTGCGCCATCACGACCAGACGATCGTGGCCCGCGCCCCGCGCAAGAACACCAAGCAACGCCTGGACCGTGACACCCACCGCCTCCTCGCGCACCGCTTCCGCTTCGACTTCACCCTCGACCCCGCCCACATCGCCCGCGCCATGGACCTCCTTGCCTGGCCCTCGAACACCGCCGTGCTCTCCGCACCCCGCCGCGCCGGACTGGCCGCGGCCACCCGCTTCCACACCGAATACGGCCATCTCCACGTCCCGGCCGACTACGAGGACGCCTTCGGCTACCGTCTCGGCCAGTTCGTCACCAGCCAGCGCACCGCCCACTCCCGCGGCCTGCTGCAGGAGGACTGGACCACGGAACTCGATGCGCTCGGTATGGTCTGGGACCACCACGAGGCCGTCTGGCAGGGCCAGTTCACCACCGTCACCGCCTATCACCAAGAGCACGGCCATCTGGCCATCCCCACCGACGTCCCAGGCGGCCAGTTCCTCATCGACCAGCGCGCCGCCGCCCGCAAGGGCCGCCTCGCCCCCGACCGTGAAGCCCAGCTCACCGCCCTCGACCTCGACTGGCTTCTCCCGCACGGAGCGGATTGGCACCGCAAATACCACCTCCTGCGCCGCCACCTCGAAGCCGGCCATGATCCCGCAACGCTGCGCCGTGACACGGTCATCGAGGGCGTGAAGATCGGCAGCTGGCTCCAGCGCCAGCTCACCACCTTCACGACCCTGACGCCCGCCCAGCGTGCTCTGCTGTCCCGGATCGGGGCCGACCCCGCCCGCCTACGGCTGCCGGTCGGCAAGCATGCCCGTCGCTCCTTCGAAAAGAACGCGGAACTACTGAGAGCGTTCACCGAACGCCAGTGCCGGCTGCCCGGCGCCCGGGAGTGGATCGAAGCCGACGGAGCGCGCGTTGAGATCGGTTCCTGGCTTCGCAGGATCCGGGCCAAGCAGAACGAGGGACGGCTCACGGAAGAGCAGGATCACCTGCTGTCCGAGATCATCCCGGCCGATCCATCGAGTCTGCCGGACCGCGAAGAGGACCGGGCCTGAACTTCAAACAGTTCAGAGTTTTCACTACATTAGACACAGACCCGTCCAGCAGAGTCGAGCACAGAGGGAGCGACAGCACCAGTCACTCCGGTACGCCCTTTCCAGACCGCCACCACCGGCCCCCGCCACCCGAACTTCCGCAACGCCTCGTACGTCTGCTCCAAAGACCGCGCGTGGGCACCGCGAACAGCCTCAGAAGATCGATGCCGCACGGCGCGCGTCGGGATCGTCGGGCCAACGACATGCCGCTACGCCGTGAGGCCGGTGACCTGCTCGCCCTGGTCGGCTGCCGCCAACCTATCTACTTCAGACAGACAATGGGGAAATTTCACGGTGTGGTGCAGGACCGGTTCGAGCCGCGCATCCCTCTCGACGTGGTGCTGGAGGAAAATGCCGAGCTGCCCCAGGAACGCGCCTACCTGAGAGCAGACAACACGCGACTGCGCAGTAGAAGGACTCCCCTAAAACCGGTGCCTTCCCGGGTGCCCGGCAGGGTGCAGGCATAGGCCGTCGTCGTTATCTGCAGCCGCGGTCGCGGGGCATTCGTCCAGCACGGCGAGGGTGTAAGGATCCTCGGTGCGGGGTGCAGGCCAGCACACCCACCAGGCGATGCTGGTGTTGTCAGGGTGGTCCTGGCTCTGCACGAGGCTGACATGTGGACCGTCGTGGCCGGCCGTGTACTGGCAGCGCTGGTGTGTCTCAGCTTCGTGCACCGCATCGTCCAGATCTTCCAACATGCCCCGGTCGCTGTCGGTGATGTCGGTCGCCGCTGTGCACTGGTCGACGTCTGCGCTGCAACCTGAACCAACTGGATGCCCTTGTGGTAGATGGCAGCCGGAGCAGGAAGAAGTACGAGTCAGAGTATGGCCGTCGGCGTCCCACCACAGCCAGTAAGTCACGACCGGAGGGTCCTCGTCCCAGGCAAGGTGGTCGAGGAGGGCGACATGGCGGCCAGGGTGCCCCCCACGCAGCTGACAGCGATGGGAGCCATCGTCCTCCCACAGATCTGGGATATCTGCCTCGACGGCCAAGGAGAGTCGGCCCTGCGGGCTGAGCGTCACAAACTCACGGCATGTCATGCAGAGAGCATGGCAGCGGCCACTGACAACAGCAGGCCATGCCCGCGACGTTGGCAGTCAAGGACACCATGATCGACACACGACTGCGCAAGACACGGATACAAGGAGAGAGTCAGCCATGGAGCGAACGGACCACCACTCAACTCGCGACCCGCGTAGTGGATCACGATGAGGGCAGACGACGGACCGCATATCATCCCGAAAATCATCACCGACCCGACACTCACATTAGAAAATCAATTCCAGTCGGCCAGTCAGTGACCGGAAAGCGACAGGTCGCTATTACTCCAAAGCACCGCAAAATCAAGCCAGTTGCGGTATGCTGCAGAGCATAGGACATCGAGAAATGGAGCCCCAAAATGCCGGAGAGGACACATGATTTCGGCCATTACGGGGCCCGTGGCATCAAAGGCAGCGAAGCCGTCGCACGCCAACTCGATGCGCTCGTCGACTACATCGCCACCCCCATTACCCAGAGGCGCGGTCTGCTGGCCCGTCTCAACTACTTGCTTCGCACTGACCACGCTAAACAGGTCGCCCGCGCTGCCGGCCTCACCATCTCCGACGACACCATCAAAGCTTGGCGAGAAGGCAGGCAAGAACCAAGAAAGACAAGCCTTCAGCAGGTCGAAGCTATCTACCGCACGGTGCGCCGACAGAACGTGGCCCGGTACCTGCTGCGTCGGCTGAACAGTAGGGGAGGGACTCGGGTGGAGATCCATCCGTTGAACCAGTCCCAGGTCGACCGCAGGTTCCAGCGGGTGCTGGAGTACCGCAGTCTCAACATCCGTCAGTGGGACACCTTCGTCCAGGCCTGGGCAGCAGGGGACATGAGCGCTCTCGAGGATGCCTGGGTGGACACCATCGTGGACCTCGGCTCCCAATGGGGACAATACGAATACGTGTCATCCGTCGGATTTGCGGCTTAGAAGTGAGTGTCTGTCAATTCTTTCAGAGAAACCCAGAATTGACAGACACTCACCAACCGGTCTAGGCACCCAACCTCCTCGCTGCGCTTTTTGTGAAATCCGCGGAGCGGATTTCACCCGCAATCCGCGGAGCGAATTGCGGTAGGCCGAATTGCGGAGCAAATCGTGCCGCGGACAACGGAGTTGTCCGCACCGGCGACGGAGTCGCCGGCCTCCCGCCGCGTAGCGGCGGCGCGGCGTGTCTGCGGAGCAGACCGCGCG
>NZ_JBFBJK010000045.1:0-48498 GCF_040686095.1 Streptomyces sp. NPDC086554 | reverse complement strand
GATCTTCCGGGGTGACCGTCACGCATCACAGGCTGGGAGGGGGGGTGGGGGACCTACTTTGGAAAAGTAGTGTTCTGACACAAGGGGGGCGCGCGCCCCTACGAAACGCAACTTTGCCGAAGTAGGTCCCCCACACCCCCCTCCCTCCCGGCCGGGGCCGGAAGATCCGGTCGTCAGACGCTTGACGAAACCGGCACCGACCCACGGACCGACCGCGCACCCCTCCCACCCTCCAGCCGGCAGCGCTGCTACGAACAAGTCCGCACCCGGCGCTCAAGCCCGATGACCCGACCGGCAGTCCCCGAGAGCCCCGCTTCCAGGGCCGCCCGGTCATCACGCTTCTCGCGGTGGAGGGTTGGGTGTCAAGGGTGGAGCGCAGCGGAATCGGCGCAGCCGACGCGTAGCGCAGCGGAGCGCCCTTTACACCCGGCCCGGAACCGCCAACCTCAGGACAACCGGGCGGCCCCGGCACGAACACCACCACCGGCCCACCAAAGCCCCCCCCCCTGACAGCACCCCGTATCAGACCTCGACCAGACTCCCCAGGTCGATGTCGACCGGGAACGGCACCTCAGTCGTGAGCTTGCCCGTGTGGACGGGGCTGTCGGGGCTCGGGACGAAGACGCCGGACTCGTGGTGTCGCCAGAACTCGTGCACGACCGGGATGTCGTCGTCGCCCCGCTCCACGCGCCAGTAGTAGGAGATCCCGGCCTCGGCGTACATCCCCGGCTTGCGGAAGCGGTCGTCGGTGCGCGAACCGGGCGAGACTACCTCTACGGCCAGGACGACGCTCGTGACCGGCGTGCACTCCAGGGTGCGGACGTCGAGTCCGGTCTTGTCGAAGACCACGATGTCGGGCTTGGGGACGGTGCGTTCGTCGAACATGGTCCATCGCTCGACGTTGGCGGCGTACGGCTCACGCCTGGCTGTCCGCAAGTGAAAGTACAGCTCGTCCCGCACCTGGTCGTGCCACCACTTCGTCGCCCCACGCACCACGATGTTCCCATCCACGAGTTCCCAGTCGAACGGGACGTCCAGCTCTTTAACCTGGTCGTACGTCCAGCCGACTTCCTCCGGCGGGTACATCCAGTTCTCGGAGGTGGCCTGCGTCCGCTGGTCGCTGTTGTGTGCCTCTGCGGCCATGACTGCTCCCATGGAGGAGATCGTGGAGGGACTTGGCGTGGTGCGTTGCCCGTACGACGGTATCGCCACCCGCGCGAGTGAGGCGGCAACGTTCCTGCGCTCGCGTCGCGGCCTCGCCCACTCCGATGGTGAGGGGGCCGCCCGCAAGCCCTGACCCGACCCGGCCTGGCCTGGCCTGGCCTGGCCTTGGCAGGAAAGGTGGGGGACTCGTCATTGCGGACACCCGTAGGCGGTTGAAGAATCGGTGGCACGCCCGGCCGGCAATGGATCCCGCCCACCCGAAAGGCAGCCCCGTGCAGATCGCGATCCTGCTCTACGACAACTTCACCGCCCTGGACGCCATCGGCCCCTTCCAGACCCTCTCCGCCCTGCCCGACTCCGAAGTCGTCTTCGTCGCCGAGGAGGCCGGGCCCGTCCTCGATGACACCCGGACGCTCTCCTTCGTCGCCACCAAGGAGCTTCGCGACGTCACTCGGCCCGACATCGTCGTCGTGCCCGGCGGGCCCGCCCCCGCCCTCGACAACGAAGCCGTACTCGGGTGGCTCCGGAGCGTGGACTCTGCCACCACCTGGACCACCTCCGTCTGCACCGGCTCCCTCATCCTCGCCGCCGCCGGACTGCTCAACGGGCGGCGCGCTACCTCCCATTGGCTTGCCCTTGAGCAGATCAAGCAGTTCGGGGTCGAGCCGACCGGGCAGCGCGTCGTCTTCGACGGCAAGTACGTCACCGCCGCGGGGGTCTCCGCCGGGATCGACATGGGGCTCACCCTCCTCGGGAAGATCGCGGGCGACGAGTGCGCCCAGGCCCGGCAGTTGCTCATTGAGTACGACCCCCAGCCGCCGTACGACGCAGGGTCCCCGCAGAAGGCACCGGCCTCGGTGGTGGAGATGGTTCGGGGGCAGGGAGCCGTCTGAAAGGGGCAGCTCCCTTACGGGAACGTGGCAGAGTCACCGGCATGGTCCGCATGGTCACGTCACCGCAGCGGCCGCGCCTCGGCGCGGTGTCCGCTCTCCTCATAGGCACCGCCCTCGCAGCACTCACCGCCGGCTGCGGCGAGAAGCAGCACGGCAGCGCCGCCGGCACCCCGCCGCCCAGCCACCCGAGCGCCGGCCCCAGCAACTCCCCCAGCCCCGGCGCCTCCCCTTACGTAGAACCCGGCGTCGTCGACGGTGCGCCCCACAACGGGGACAACAACGCCTACCGCCGCCCCGGCGACATGACCCCGGCCGACGAGGAAGCCGCCCAGGCCGAGGCCGCCCGCATGGAGCCCGTGCTCAAGCAGCTCCACAGAGAGAAGAAGTGGGACCCGGAGAGCGTGAAGGCCGCGCTCACCGGCAAGCTCGGGTACGAGATCCGGAAGACGACCAGCCGGGGCAAACTGCTCGGTGGCGAACTCGACGTGCAGGCGATGCGCTCTCGCTACGAGAGCGAGAGCGACGAGTACGTCACGCCCGAGGGGGCTTCGATCGGGCTCTACGTAGGCGAGCACGCCTGCGTCACCGCCTTCGTGCAGCCGACCAATTACGGATTGAAGACCAACGGGCCCTTCCCGGAGACCGGCTGCATGGAACCGCCCATCGGGCACTGACTCAGCGAAGCAGCCCCCGCAGCCACTCCAGCAACAACCCGTTCACCTCGTCCGCCCGCTCCTGCTGCACCCAGTGCCCGCACCCCTCCAGGATGTGCGAGGACACCAGGCCGGGGAGCGTCTCGGGGTACGCCTTGATCGCGTCGGACAGCCATGTCGTCGAGGCGTCGAGTTCGCCGCCGATGAAGAGGGAGGGCTGGCGGATCGGGGCCGAGTCCCAGGCCGCCAGGTCCTCCCAGTCGCGGTCGACATTCCGGTAGCGGTTCAGCGCTCCGGTCAGGCCGGACCGTTCGAACTCGGCTGCGTAGACGTCGAGTTCGGCCTCCGTCAGCCAGGAAGGCAGCGACCCGCCCGCCTCGAAACGGTCCGACATCCTGCCGCCCGGCGCGATGAAGTGGAGGCTGCCGCCCGCCACGGAGGGCCGCCGCATCGTGTCCGCCGAGAGCCCCGCGTAGAAGCCCGCAAGCCAGCCCCGCACATCCGGCTCGATCTCCGCCTCCGCCCTTCCCGGCTCCTGGAAGTACGAGACGTAGAACTCCTCGTCGCCGCCGATCCGGGCGAACGCGTCCGTCGGACGGAAGCCGTTCCGCGGCGCGTAGGGGACGCTCAGCAGGCCCACCGCCGTGAAGACTTCCGGCCGCAGCAGCGCCGACTGGGCCGCGATGGTCGAGCCCCAGTCGTGGCCCACGATCGTCGCGGTCTCCACCCCCAACCCTCGGACCACCCCCACGTTGTCCGCCACATGCGCCAGCATCCGGTACGCCGCCACCCCCTCCGGCTTCGACGAGCGCCCGTATCCGCGTACGTCGACGGCGACCGCCCGGAAGCCCGCCTCCGCGAGAACCGGCAGCTGATGGCGCCAGGAGTACCAGGACTCGGGGAAGCCGTGGACGAGGAGGACCAACGGGCCCTCCCCTTGCTCCACCAAGTGGATCCGGCCGCCGCCGGGGACGTCCACCAGTCGGTGCTGCGGGCCGTGCGTCGGGCTCGGCATGTTTCCTCCCGGATCAGGCGTTACGTACGTACACCACGATCCTGGGCTCCGGGACCGACCGCCCGCCAGGAACTTTGCCAGGGCGGCAAACGAACGATCTCGAACGCTCACCCGAAACTCGTTGGACAGCCCGTCCGCCGCTCCCTGATAGTCCCGACATGAGTTCTTTAGTGCGCCACCTCACATTCGACTGTTCCGACGCCTACCGCCAGGGCACCTTCTGGGCAGAAGTGCTCGGCGGGAAACTCGCCGACGATGACTTTCCGGGGGACCCGGAAGCCCTGGTCGAGGCCGAGGGGATGACCCTTCTCTTCGTCACCCTGCCCGACGGCAAGACCGTGAAGAACCGTGTGCACGTCGATCTGCAGCCTCAGGACCGCACCCGTGACGAGGAAGTCGAGCGGCTGCTCGCGCTGGGGGCCAAGGTCTTTGAGGATCACCGGAAGCCCGACGGGCGGGGCTGGGTCACCCTCCTCGACCTTGAGGGGAACGAGTTCTGCGTCGAGCGCAGTGCCGGCGAGCGCGAGGCCGCCAACTAGCCTTTCCTACCCCGCAGTTCCTGCTTCAAGACCTTGCCGCTCGCGTTCCTCGGCAGCTCCGTCACGAACTCGATCTGCCTCGGCACCTTGTAGTTGGCCATCTCCCGGCGCGACCAGGCGATCAGGTCGTCGGAGGTGAGGACCGCGCCCGGGCGGCGCACCACATACGCCTTGCCCACCTCCCCCAGGCGCGGATCCGGGACGCCGATCACCGCCACGTCCGCCACCTGCGGGTGCACGCCGATGAGTTGCTCTATCTCGGCGGGGTAGGCGTTGAAGCCGCCGACGATGAACATGTCCTTGATGCGGTCGGTGATGCGGAGGTTGCCCGCCCCGTCGAGGACTCCGACGTCGCCCGTGCGCAGCCAGCCGTCCGGTGTGAGTGTCTTCTTCGTCTCCGCCGGGTCCTCGAAGTAGCCCTGCATGACGTTGTGTCCGCGGACCAGGATCTCCCCAGGGTGGCCGGGTGAGAGCGTCTCGCCGCCAGGGGACACCACCCGTACCTCCGTGTCCGGGATGGCACGGCCCGAGGTGGCGGCGATGATCGGCGCCGCGTCCCCCTGGCGGCACATCGTGACGATGCCGCTCGCCTCCGAGAGGCCGTACGCCGTGAGGACCGTGGCGATGTGGAGTTCGCTGCGCAGGCGTTCCACCAGCTGGAGGGGGACCACCGCCGCGCCCGTCACCACCAGGCGCAGGGCGGAGAGGTCGTGCTGATCGCGGGACGGGTGGTCCAGGAGCGACTGGTGAAGAGTCGGTGGGCCGGGGAGGACGGAGATCCTCTCCGCCGCCACGTTCGCGAGCACCGTGTCCACGTTGAAGACCGGCTGCGGGATCATCGTCGCGCCCCGCATCAGGCAGGCGATGATCCCCGCCTTGTAGCCGAAGGTGTGGAAGAAGGGGTTCACGATCAGGTAGCGGTCGCCTTCGCGCAGGCCTGCGAGCTCGCTCCAGACGTCGTAGCAGCGCAGGGTCTGCGCGTGGGTGATGACCGCGCCCTTGGGGCGGCCCGTCGTGCCCGATGTGTAGATGATGTCCGAGGGCGCGGCGCCGTCGATGCCGTCCGCGCGTGCCCGGACGTCCTGCGCACGCACCCCGTCACCACTCGCGACGAAGTCCTTCCACGTACGGAAGTCCTCCGGGGCGTCGTCGGACAGGACGACCACCTGCTCCAGGTGCGGAAGGCCCGGCAGCGGGCCGTCTCCCCTTCCCTCGGCGGTCGCGCGTCGCAGCGATGCGACGTACGACGTACCGAGGAAGGTGCCCGTCACGAAGAGCAGTTTCGCCCGGCTGCGTTCCAGGACGTACGCGGCCTCCGTCCCCTTGAAGCGGGTGTTCAGGGGGACGAGGACCGCGCCCGCCGAGACGGCGCCCAGCGCGGAGACGATCCAGTCGAGGGTGTTGGGGGCCCACACCGCCACCCGATCCCCGGAGTTGACGCCATAGGCCATGCACGCGGCCGCCGCCCGCTCCACGCGCCTGCCGAGCTCCTCGTACGAGATACGGGTGCGGCCCTCGACGACCGCCTCCCGCTCCCCGTACCGCTCGGCGGCCGCCCGGACAAGTCCCGGGATGCTGCCCCACTCCAGGTCGCCGCGCATGGCAAGCCCCTCCGCCGCAGTAGCTGACTATCCGTCAGATTAGCTGTAGCCTGACGCGCTGTCAGCAGTCGGGACGACGTATGGCGAAGCCCTCAGGGCCGAGCCACCCGGGGAGGTGCCGTTGCCCATGGCTTCACTCAAAGACGCTACAGCGATAGTCGGGATCGGACAGACCGCGTTCGCGAAACAACTGCCCGAGGACGAGAAGACGTTGGCGTGCCGCGCCATCGTCGCCGCGCTCGACGACGCGGGCATCGCACCGTCCGAAGTCGACGCATTCGCCTCGTACACGATGGAGGAGACGGACGAGGTCGAGGTCGCCAAGGCGATCGGCGCCGGGGACGTCACCCACTTCAGCAAGGTCGGCTACGGAGGCGGCGGCTCCTGCGCCACCATCGCGCACCTCGCTGCCGCCGTCGCCACCGGCCAGGCGAGCGTCGGCATCGCGTGGCGGTCCCGGAAACGGGGCAGCGGCCCGCGCCCCTGGAAGAACACGGCGGTCCAACTCCCCACCCCCGCCCAGTGGACCCGCCCCTTCGGGCTGCTGCGCCCGGCCGACGAAATCGGCATGCTCGCCCGCCGCTACATGCACGAGTACGGCGCGACCCGCGACCACCTCTTCAACGTCGCCCTCGCCTGCCGCAACCGCGCCAACCAGAACCCGGCCGCGATGATGTACGAACGCCCGCTGACCCGCGACATGTATATGACGTCACGCTGGATCAGCGAGCCGCTCTGTCTCTTCGACAACTGTCTTGAGACCGATGGTGCGTTGGCGTGCGTCGTCGTCTCCGCCGAGCGGGCCCGCGACTGCCGCCAGAAGCCCGTGTACGTCCACTCCGTCGCCCAGGGGCTGCCCGCGCAGCACCACGGGATGGTCAACTACTGGAACGACGACCCACTGACGGGCCCCGCCTGGACGGCGGCCCGACACCTGTGGAAGCAGGCGGACTTCGGGCCGGAGGATGTGGACGTGGCGCAGATCTACGACGCCTTCACACCGCTGATCCCGCTGTCGCTCGAAGGGTACGGCTTCTGCGGCCGAGGCGAGGGCGGCGCGTTCACGGAGGGCGGCGCACTGGAGAGCGGCGGCCGCCTCCCGATCAACACCGGGGGCGGCGGCCTGAGCGAGGCGTACGTCCACGGCTTCAACCTGATCAACGAGGGCGTGAAGCAACTACGGGGAACGAGCACGGCGCAGGTCCCGGCTGCGGCCACTTGCCTGGTGACGGCGGGAGAGGGCGTTCCGACGTCAGCGCTCCTACTGCGGGCCCCGTAAGCGCCCTGAAGGGGCGCGGGGAACTGCGCGAGCAACCACAACCAACCCGCAGCCGCAAAAGGACACCCACATGGCAGACGCGACGCAAAAGACCGAGCCCCTCCTGACGCCCACGATCGACAGTGACGGCGCCCCCTTCTGGGAGTACGCCGCCCGAGGCGAACTCCGCATACAGGCCTGCGCCAACCCCGCCTGCGGCGAGCTACGGTTCCCGCCCAGGGCTTGCTGCCCCCACTGCCAGTCCTTCGAAAGCGAGTGGCGCCGCATGAGCGGCAGGGCCCGCATCTGGTCCTACGTACGCCCCCACCCACCCCTGCTCCCCGCGTACGCGGAACACGCCCCGTACAACGCGATCATCGTCGAACTGGCCGACGCCCCCCGCATCCGCCTGGTCGGCAATCTCGTCACCGCCCCCGACGCCCCGCTGAACTCCGTCGACCCCGAACGCCTCCGCATCGGCGCGAAGGTCCAGATCGCCTTCACCGACGTCGACGGCATGGCGATGCCCCGCTGGCTCCTGGAGCGGCCGTGAGCCCCGGGACCCTGAGCGTGAGGACCGACAAGGAGACGGGCGTCGCGATCGTCACCCTCGACCGCCCCACCCGCCACAACGCCATCGACACCACAACAGCCGCCGAACTCACCGCCACCTGGCGGGAGTTCCGCTTCGACGACACCGTACGGTCGATCATCCTCACCGGCGCCGGCGAGAAGGCGTTCTGCACCGGCATCGACCGCGACACCGACGTCCCGCAGCCCAACTCTCCCTACTCCATGGACGATCCGCTCCTCTCCATCGGCCCCAAGGCCAACGACCTCTGGAAGCCGGTCATCGCCGCGGTCAATGGAATGGCGTGCGGCGGCGCCTTCTATCTCATCGGCGAGGCGGAGTTCGTGATCGCCGCCGAGCACGCCACGTTCTTCGACCCGCACACCACGTACGGCATGGTCAGCGCCTACGAGTCGATCCACATGGCGCAGCGGATGCCGTACGGGGAGATCGCGCGGATGTCGCTGATGGGCTCGGCGGAACGGGTCTCGGCCCGCCGTGCGTACGAGACGGGCCTGGTCTCCGAGCTCACCGCGCCCGAAGAACTCCTCACCACCGCCACGAAGGCCGCCGAGGTCATCGCATCTCACCCGACCGAGGCGGTCCAGGGCACGGTGCGCGCACTCTGGTCGTCCAGGGAGGCGGCCCGCGCGCACGCCCTGGCGCAGGCGCCGCATCTGATCACGCTCGGCAATCTGCCGCCGGAACGGCAGGCGGGACTGTTCACGGGCCGCGGCTCCGGCTTCCGGACCAGATGACCGCCAGATGACCGGAAGCCGCGGCCGAGGGTGGCGTGGGTCACACAGTCGGCGTAGCGTCAGCAGTGGCGGCCGCCGTCTAGCCCCTTCCAAGCCTGGTGCGACGGCCGTCCCAGTCAGGCGCCAGAGCCTCTAGGACCGGACGTCAGAGCCTCCAGGACCGGGCGCCAGAGCCCCTAGGACCGGGCCGTCCCGGTCCCCCGCTCCGCGTCCAGCGCGTAAACGCACCGGTCCTTGCTGCATGCGTACACGACGCCGTCCCGCACCACGGGCGCCCCGGTGATCTCTCCCCCGGTGGCCAGCTTCCAGCGCAGGCGGCCGTCGTCGGCCTTCAGCGTGTACAGCAGGTGATCGGTCGAGCCGAAGTGGATGCGCCGGTCGGCGACGACCGGCGTGCCGACGACCTCGCCGCCCGCCTGGAAGCGCCACTTAGGCGTGCCCGTCACCGCGTCCAGCGTGTACAGGCCCTTGCCGCTGCCCACGTGGACGTGGCCGTCGGCGACGAGCACCGGCTCGATCGACGCCCGGGACTCCGTGGCGATGCGCCAGCGGTCGCGGCCGTCGGTGGCGTCAAGGGCGTACACAGTGCCCAGGTAATCGGCGAGATACACGCCACCACCCGTCACCGCGGGCCCCGGCGCGAACGCCGGCGGGCACAGGAAGACGGCGGGCGCCTCGAAGTGCCAGCGGACATGGCCGCCCGCCACGTCGATCGCGAGGACGCGCGTCCCGGCGGACACGTAGACGTAGCCGTCCTCCGCCTGGGTCAGGCGGACGGGCACGCCGCCGCAGGAGGCCGCGTCGCCGATCGGATACGACCAGCGCTCCTCGCCCGTGCGTGCCTCCAGGGCGCGCAGGCGCGCGTTCTGCCAGACGTAGACCGTGCCGTCGTGGATGACGGGGCCCGCTTCGGGGGTCTCGAAGTCGGTCTGGGCTCCGGTGATCTCCCAGAGCTTCTCGCCGTTCGCCGCCTCCCAGGCCTGTACGCCGCCGCCGCGCGTGCCGGTGACGACCGTGCCCCGGTCGGCGTGCAGGGAGTACACCCAGGCGTCGGTGGGCAGCCGCCACAGGTCCGAGCCGTCGGCGCCGTCGAGCGCGTACAGCGTCGGGCCGTCGGAGGCGTGGATACGTCCGTCGGCGACCGCCATGGACCAGGCGACGTCCCGTGTCTTGAAGCTGCGGCGGCCCGTGCTCACGTCCAGGGCGTGCACCTCGAAGGACGTGACGTAGACCAGGTTCCCTGCGACGGCGGGCGTCCCCCATACGTCGTTCGACATACGGAAACGCCACGGCCGCCAGGCCGCCCCCGCGTCCGGCGCCGCGGTGGGCGCGGGCACCACGGGGTCGGCGCCGTTCGCCGCGGCCTTGGAGCGCGACCAGGACGCGGCGAGGCCGGCCTCGGCGGGCGGTGCGGCCACGGCGGCGGCGCGGGCGTCGGCCACCTTGGGTCCCGGCCCGATCGGCACCTTCGCCCCGGCAAGACGCACAGGACCCGCGTCCGGCACGCCACCGAGCTGCGGCGGCTGGGACGGCGGGGCGGGCGGCGCGTGCGGGGGCTGGGGCGCGGCGGCGGAGGCGGGGGCCGCGCCTCGTCCGCCGCTCCTGCCGGAGGAGGAAGCGGCGACCCGTGCGGGCGGGCGGCCGCCCCTGCGGGCCTCGATGAGGGCGACGGCACGCTCCGGCAGCCACGCGGACGCCGTACCGCTGTCGCCGTCCTCGCTCTCGGAGGCGAAGAGGTGCGGCGCGAGCTGGGCCTGGAGGTCGGCGGGGCTCGGCCGGAGCGCCGCCTCCATCTGCATGCACGTCTCGATGAGCGGACGCAGCTCGTCCGGGAGTCCCTCCAGGTCAGGGCCTTCCCGGAGGAGCATGAAGACGGTCTCGACGGGGTTCGCGCCGTGGAAGGGCGCGTGGCCGGTCGCGGCGAAGACGAGCATCGAGCCGAGCGAGAAGACATCGCTCGCGCCGGTGACGCTGCGCGAGTCCTTCGCCTGCTCGGGCGACATGTACGCAGGCGTGCCCACGGCGACGTTCGTCATGGTCAGACGGGTGTTGGAGACGCCGGACGCGATGCCGAAGTCGATGACGCGGGGTCCGTCCTCGACGACGAGTACGTTCGACGGCTTGAGGTCGCGGTGGACGAGGCCCGCGCCGTGGATGGACTCCAGGGCCTCCGCGACGCCCGCCGCGAGCCAGCGCACGGCCTGGGTGGGCAGCGGCCCGTGCTCATTCACTATTTCTTCGAGGGAGGGCGCGGGAACGTACGCGGTGGCGAGCCACGGCACCGCGGCGCGCGGGTCGGCGTCCACGACGGCTGCCGTATAGAAACCGGACACGGCCCGTGCGGCCTCGACCTCGCGCGTGAAGCGGACCCGGAACAGCTGGTCCTCGGCGAGCTCGGTCCTGACCGTCTTGATCGCCACGCGCCGCCCTGACGCGGAGCGCGCGAGGTAGACAAGGCCCATGCCACCGGCTCCGAGCCGGCCGAGCACCTCGAACGGGCCGATCCGCCTCGGATCGTGCTGCGTCAGCTGATCCACCACTTGCCCTGCCACCTCCCCGTACGCGGGCACCGTATCGAGCGGCCCCGTGCAGCGTCTCACCACCGAGCCGCTACGGCGGCACGCACCCTGATTCTTCCTGTACGGGGCGACGGTTGCGAACCGGGGGCGGGATCGGGGTGTCTCGGGACAAAGGAGACGCAAGAAGGGGCGCAAGAGGAAGAAGAAACATCAGAGACGCTCGATTCGAATGTCTGATCTATTTTGCAGGGCTCCGGAATCCGCCGCCGGGACCCGAGCCGCCCCCTCGTGCGGAACCGGGCGAAGACCGAGACGAATACCGCCCCCAACCCCATTTGCACTCGGCCGAATCGCGCTCCGATCACCCCTCGGTAAGCTGACGGCATGACAGGACAGGTACGTACCGTCGACGGCCGCGTGGCCGGTCGGCGCGGTCAGGCGACGCGTCAGAAGCTGCTCGACTGCCTCAGCGAGATGCTCAGCTCCTCGCCCTACCGGGACGTCAAAGTCATCGACGTCGCCCGGAAGGCGGGGACTTCACCAGCGACCTTCTACCAGTACTTCCCGGACGTCGAAGGCGCCGTCCTGGAGATTGCCGAGCAAATGGCCGCCGAGGGCGCCGAGTTGACCCAGCTCCTCGACGGGCGGTCCTGGGTCGGCAAGGCGGGGTGGCAGACCGCTCAGGAGCTTGTCGACGGCTTCCTCGACTTCTGGCGCAAGAACGACGCGATCCTCAGGGTCGTCGATCTGGGCGCCGCCGAGGGCGACAAGCGCTTCTACAAGATCCGCATGAAGATCCTCAACTCGGTCAACAACTCCCTTACGGACACGGTCAAGGAACTCCAGGCCAAGGGCAAGGTCGACAAGGACGTCAGCCCGGCGGCCATGGCCGGCTCCCTGGTCGCGATGCTCGCCGCGGTCGCATCGCACCAGCGGGGATTCCAGACGTGGGGCGTCAAGCAGGCTGAACTCAAGCCGAATCTGGCGTTGTTGGTTCACTTGGGAGTGACAGGGAAGAAGCCGACCAAGTAGCCCCTGCGGGGCTCCCGTCTTTTGTCCTGTCAGCCACTGCGGCGGATCACTTGCGTGGTCCGCCGCTGTGGTCCCTGCGGGGTTCGCCGTTCTCAGCCGCGGGTTCGCTGTGGCTGGTCGCGCAGTTCCCCGCGCCCCTTTGGGGCGGTATCAGCTCCGCCTCTCCAGGCGGAACAGGCGTATCTCCCTTTCCACTCGGGTTTGATACGTCGCGTACGGCGGCCAGAAGGTCAGGACCGCCGCCCAGGCGGCCTCCCTCTCCTCACCGCCCAACAGCCTTGCCCGCACCGGGATGTCCTTGCCCTGCCAGCTGACGTCCGCGTCCGGGTTGGCCAGGAGATTGGCCGTCCACGCGGGGTGGCCCGGACGCCCGAAGTTGGACCCGATCAGCACCCAACCCCCCGTGCCCTTCTCCGGCATGCACGCAAGCGGCGTACGCCTCGGCAGTCCGCTCTTCGCGCCGCGCACCGTCAGGATGACGCCGGGCAGCATCTTCGCGCTGAGCAGGACCTTGCCGCGGGTCAGCCGGTGCACCGTGCGGTCCATCGCCGGGATGAAGTGCGGGGCGATCTTGGCGAAGGTGCGCGTCGACGACACCTTCTGGATCAGGCGCAGACCCGGCGGCATCAGACGGCCTCTTCCAGTGCGGCGGCGGCCGGTCCGCCCTCGAAAAGACCCGCCCGTTCCGCCGCCCGCGCCCGCAGCCGGTGCACCGGGCCGAAGAGCAGCTCGTCGCTCGACGCCCGCTTGAAGTACAGGTGCGCCTCGTGCTCCCAGGTGAAACCGATGCCGCCGTGCAGCTGTACGGCTTCGGACGCGGCGGTCCGCAGCGCGTCGAGGCCCTGGGCGAGCGCGAGCCCGCCGGCCCGTTCGGCGCCCTGTCCGCCGAACCCGGCGGCCTCGGCACCGGCGGCCCACGCCGCGTAGTAGGCGGCCGAGCGCGCGGCCTGGACCTGCACGTACACGTCGGCAAGGCGGTGCTTGACCGCCTGGAAGGACCCGATCGGGCGGCCGAATTGCTCGCGCTCCTTCACGTATTCGACGGTCCGCTCCATCACCCGGTCCGCGGCGCCGACGGCCTCCGCGGCGACGACGGTGGCGGCGACGTCACCGACGGCGGCGAGCGCGCCCGGCACATCCGACTCGTCCGTGCCCAGCAACTCCGCTTCCACATCGCGCAGTTCGACGCGGGCCTGGGTGCGGGTCTCGTCGAGCGCGGTCTGCCGGGTGCGCACCATGCCGGGCGCCCCATCGCGTACGAGGAAGAGGAGCGTACGGGAGCGGGCGAAGCCTCCCGCGTGCGCGGCCACGACAAGGAGGCCCGCGCTGTGCCCGTCGAGCACCTGCTCCGCCTGCCCGTACAGCCGCCACACCCCGTCGGAGAGCCTCGCCTGTACGCCGCCCGCGCGGCCGCCGCCCGACCAGTCGCCGGAGTTGTCGCCGACGAGACCGAGGGCCGTGGCGAGTCCGGTGCCGGGGACGGCGAGCGCGGCGGTCAGCTCGCCCGCGGCGATGCGGGGCAGCAGCTCGGCGCGCTGCTCCTCGGTGCCGAGGGAGAGGATCAGCGGGGCGGCGAGGACCGCGGTGGCGAAGAGGGGGGTAGGGGCGAGTGCGCGACCCAACTCCTCGCAGCCAAGGGCCAGTTCGGCGGTGGTGCAGCCGACTCCTCCGTACGTCTCCGGGAGGGCGAGGCCGGGCAGACCGAGCTGTTCGGCGAGGGCCGACCACAGGGCGGAGTCGTGGCCGGCCGGGGTGCGTACCGCGGCCTTGACGTCGTCGGGGCCGCAGCGTTTGGTGATCACTTCGCGAAGGGTGCGGCGGATCTCGTCCTGCTCCGCACTGAAGGCGGCGTCCATCGGCAGGCTCCTCCCCAGGGCCCGGCGACTCGGACCCAGATCTGACGGGCCGTCATGCTAGGACGGTGGGGGCGATATGCACAGAGCGCTGACGTGACGTGATGCGATCCCGGCTATCGGCCCGGACCTTGCATCTGATGTACCGTCAGATTCATGGCTGCTGCTACCGCTTCCGCTTCCGCTAGGCGTTCCCCCTCTCCCTCCCGCAAGGTCGCCGTCGTAGGTGTCGCCCTCTCGGACTGCGGCCGGGTCGACGAGGCCACCCCCTATGCCCTGCACGCCCAGGCCGCCCGCCGCGCACTCGCCGACTCCGGGCTCGGCCGCGACGTCATCGACGGCGTCGCATCGGCGGGCCTCGGCACGCTCGCCCCGGTCGAGGTCGCCGAGTACCTGGGCCTCAAACCCCGCTGGGTGGACTCGACTTCGGTCGGCGGCGCCACCTGGGAGGTGATGGCCGCGCACGCGGTGGACGCGATAGCGGCGGGACGGGCGAACGCCGTCCTGCTGGTCTACGGATCGACGGCGCGCGCGGACATCAAGGCGAAACGGCGTACGTCGAACCTGTCGTTCGGCGCGCGGGGGCCGCTGCAGTTCGAAGTCCCGTACGGGCACTCGCTGATCGCCAAGTACGCGATGGCCGCGCGCCGCCACATGCACGAGTACGGCACGACGCTGGAACAGCTCGCGTCGGTGGCGGTCCAGGCGCGGGCGAACGCGGCGACGAACCCGGATGCGATGTTCCGCGAGCCGATCACGGTGGACGAGGTGCTGAGCGGCCCGATGATCGCGGACCCGTTCACCAAACTGCACTGCTGCATTCGTTCCGACGGCGGGTGCGCGGTGCTGCTCGCCGCCGAGGAGTACGTGGCCGACTGCGCGTCAACTCCCGTATGGGTACTGGGCGCTGGGGAACATGTCTCGCACACCACCATGTCCGAGTGGGACGACTTCACCGTCTCCCCGGCGGCGGTAAGCGGGCGGCTCGCCTTCGAGCGGGCAGGGGTGCGGCCGGACGAGATCGACGTGGCCGAGATCTATGACGCGTTTACGTACATGACGCTGGTGACCCTGGAGGACCTGGGGTTCTGCGCGAAGGGCGAGGGCGGCGCGTTCGTGGAGAAGGGGCGGCTGCTACGAGACGGGGAGCTGCCCACGAACACCGATGGGGGTGGCCTGTCCGCCCAACACCCGGGCATGCGCGGCCTGTTCCTGCTCGTCGAGGCCGTGCGGCAACTGCGCGGCGACGCGGGTGAGGGGCGTCAGGTGCGCAAGGCGGGGGGCCGTCTGCCGGAGCTCGCGGTGGCTTCGGGGACGGGTGGGTGGTTCTGTTCGTCGGGGACGGTGGTGCTGGGGCGGTGAAAGCCCCTGTTACCGGGCGGCGACGAACGCGGACCAAGCCGTGGAGGTGACCTGGAAGGTGGGGCCTTCAGGGTTCTTGGAGTCGCGGATGTGGACGGAGTGGGGGCAGGTGGCGACCTCTACGCAGGTGCCGCCCTCATTGCCGCTGTAGCTCGACTTCCGCCAGGTGTAGGCGACTTCGAGGCACGCGTCGCCCTCATTGCCGCTGTAGCTGCTCTTGAACCACGCCAGTTCGGCGTTCATAGCTGCCCCGCAATCGTCTCGATCAGTTCCGCGGACGCCCGAGGTGTGAGCGCCTGGGCCCGCAGGGTGCCGAAGCGGTCGATGAGCTGGTTGACCTCCTGCGGCTTCGAGATCAACCTACCGCTGATCTGCCCCGCTTCGTAGGCGAAGTTACGGCCCTCCTGGGTACTCAGCAACTGCATCGCGCCCTGCATCCCCGCATGCTCACGTGTCTCCGTCGGCATCACCTGCACCTTTAGGTGATGCATGGTGCGCGTGCACTCCAGCACATGCAGGAGCTGCTTCCGCAGTACCTCCCGGCCACCGATAAGGCGCCTGAGGACCGACTCCTCGACCACGTAGCCAGCCATCGGCGGCGGAGTGCGGCTCAGCAACGCCTGCCGCTCCAAGCGCCCCATCACGTCCTTCTCAATCCGGTCCTCGGTCAGCTGCGGCACCCGCTCCTCATACAGCGCGCGCATGTAGTCCTCGGTCTGCAGCAACCCTGGGAACACCATGCTCTCGTACGCGCTGATGCTCGCCGCTGTCTTCTCCAGCCGCACCCACCCCACAAACGTAGGCGGATACTTCTCCTCCTCCATCAGCGGAATGCACGACTTCAGCGCACCCCGCGCATCCAGGACGCCGTCCGCGTCGTCCAGGAAATTCGACGTGGGGATGCGTTCGGCGCGCTCGTACGCGCCCGCGAGGGACTCCGATACGAGGAGCCGTCCGGCCACGTCCTTGCGGGTCATCCCCGAACGCTCGCGGAAGTTCCTGAGCAGGTCACCCACGTGCCGCCGCGCCGGGGACGGGACGGCACCCGCCTTCTCGCTCGTCACCTTTCCATTCATCACCACAACGGCCACCACCCTCTCCACGCCCCGCCGATGTACACCGTGTTCCCCTGGTCACGCTACGCAGTCACCCCGACTCTCGTAGGCATGACGAGAGAAATCACCCCAGACTGGGTACCGCGATCCGGCCATCAACTCCGTCTCGCGGGAGTCCACTTCGACGCCATCCGCGTCAGAGGCGTACGCGGCGAGGCGGTCCTGCACCACCTCGCCGACCTCACGGACGGCAGCCCCGGACCCGTCGTACGCGAGGTGTCCGGCGGGCGCTGGACGTACTTCCTGCTGGCGCCCGGCGAGAGCCGCGCGTACGACTGGCCGCCCGGAGCCACATGTTTCGGTCCCGCGGCCAGGGACCAGTACATCGGGATCCCGGCTGCGCAGGGCAACACGTACCCCCTGAGCTGGCGGTGCGGGGCGCCGGAGCAAGGGGTCTTCGTCGACGCGGAGTTGCTGCACGGCGTGGTCACGGCCCAGCTCATGGACGCACAGTGTGTTCGCGAGGGCGCCACAATCGACCCATGAACGCACCCGAAACGCCGCACGCCGCAGCACAGTCCGAGTTCCGCAGGCTGCTCAGGGCCCAGCGGGTCTGGGACATCGACCTGCCCGCCTTCGACCCGGCCAAGACCCCGGCCACGCCCCTCGCCCTCTTCCACGAGTGGTTCGCGCAGGCGGTCGCCGCCGGGCAGCCCGAGCCGCACACCATGGGCCTTGCGACCGTGGACGAGGACGGTCTCCCCGACGTACGGACCGTGATGCTGCACGACGCCGACGAGCACGGCTGGCACTTCGCCTCGCACGCGAGCAGCGCCAAGGGGCAGCAGCTCGCCGCCCACCCACGGGCGGCCCTGCACTTCTACTGGGCGGCGCAGGGGCGGCAGATCCGGGTCCGGGGCCGGGTCACCACGGCCCCGCACGCCGAGAGTCTGGCCGACCTGCACGCCCGCTCGACGGGTGCGCTGGCCGCCGCGCTGGTCGGGCGGCAGAGCGAGATCCTCGACGCGTACGGGGAGTTGGAGCAGGCTTCGGCGGCCGCCTGGGAGCGGGCGCGGGCCGAGCCGGACGCGGACGCGCCGACGTGGACGCTGTACGTCGTGGACCCCGAGGAGGTCGAGTTCTTCCAGGGGGAGGAGCGGCGGCGGCATGTGCGGGTGCGGTACTGGAGGGAGGGCGAAGGGGGCGATTGGGTCAGGGAGTTGCTGTGGCCGTGAGGAATCGCGGATCAGGCCGCGTACGCTCGGCTCCGTGCCCCGACGTACGAACAAGCCCCGCCGACTGGTGGCCGACGGGTGCGTGTACCTGTGGACGCTCCGCCACAGTCACCGTGTGCTGGACAGCGGCCGGTTCGCGGACTGCCGCGAGACCCTCACGCTGTACCCGCAGCCGGCCGGGACCGGCGGCCCGCTGCGCATCGTCTTCGCCCAGAGCCCGGGCCGGTACGTGGGCGGGTTCACCATGGGCTCCGGGGACGTGGGGTACGTCCGGGGCGGCTCCCTGAACCTGCACGAACCGGGCGCCGTCCGGGCACTGCTCGACGCGGCTTCGGCCCGCGGATGGCAGCCGGAGGCGCGGGGGGGCGGTGGAGGTCGACGGCTGGCCCCTGCTGGAGGCGGCGGCCGCCGCACGAGCCGGGGACACCGGCCCCGCGGGCCCGTAGCCGACCTTGCCGAGGACTCGATGGCGATCCGCGCCTGGACCCAAGCCGCGATCAAACTTCGGTGAGACCGGTCAAACTCCGTTGAGACGGGACACACGGCCCGCAGGCGCGCCCCGGAGACACGGCTGTCCAGGAACCGTTCGGGTGCCGGCTCGTTGGCTGAGGTGTGTCCGCTCTTCCGTTCGTTCCCGTGGCTGGGCCGCGCGGGCTACCGCTGGTCGGCAATCTTCCCGCATTCAGCCGTGACCCGTTGGCGTTTCTCGTGCGACTGCGCGACGACTTCGGGGACGTCGTGACCTGGTCGCTCGGTCCGATGCGGATCGTCCTGCTCTCGCATCCTGAGCACATCGCAGAATTGCTCAGCAGCGCCGAGCACCGATACGCGCCCGTCGACGCCTGCTGGTCGTTCAAGCAACTCGTCGGGGACAGCGTCATCCGTAGCCACGGCGCCGACTGGCGTCACAAGCGGAGCCTTGTCCAGCCGGCCGTCCGTCCTCGCCAGGTGCGCGGACACGCCACGACGATGGTCGACTGTGCCGTGGCCACAGCGCAGGATTGGCGCGGTGGGCGGCGGATCGATGTGCAGCGGGAGATGAGCCTGCTCACCCAGCGGATCGTGGTCCGCACTCTCTTCGGCAACGATCTCGGGGACCAGGCCCCCAGGCTCGCCGACGCGATGGCGGCGGCCGGGCAAGAGATCGGCGCCGAACTGCGCGGCCTTGGGCTTCTCATGCCGTCCTGGGTCCGTACCCCGGCGCGGAGGCGCCTGCTTGCCGCGGTCGAGACGGTCGATTCCGAGATCGATCAGTTCCTCCGCGCCCGCTGGGCGTCGGAGCACAAGGCCGATGACAGGGGTGACGTGCTGGACAGTCTGCTCGCGGCCCGGGATGAGGAGGGCCGCCGGCTGACCGTGCGGCAGGTGCGCGACGAGGCGGTGACACTCTGGGTCGCAGGCCACGAGACCACCGCCACCGCGCTGACCTGGTGCTGGTATCTGCTGTCAACCTCCCCGCACGTGCGGGCCCGGCTCACCGCGGAGCTCGACCGCGTCCTCGCCGGGCGGCCGCCGGCCTTCGACGACTACGACCGGCTGAGCTGGACCAGACAGATCGTCAAGGAAGCCCTGCGGCTCTACCCGCCCGGGTGGATGATCCCTCCCAGGACGGCCCAGGACGGCGCCTCCCTGGGAGGGATGCCGATCCCGGCCGGGACAACAATCTGGTGCAGCCCATGGTCCACGCACCGGGATCCGCGCTGGTTCCACGACCCGGACGCCTTCCGCCCCGAACGCTGGGACGTGGACAGACAGGACACAGTGTCCGAGAAGGCTTGGTTCCCGTTCGGCGGCGGCCCCCGGGCTTGCCTTGGCGCGCGCTTCGCCCTGGTCGAGACAGCCCTAGTGCTAGCGACGCTCGCCCAGCGCTTTCATGTGGACATCGACCCGGGGACGATCACTCTCACGGCCGGCCTGCAACTCCTGCCGACCGCACCACTGCGCGCCACTCTTCACGATCGCGCTGTTAGGACCGTCCGGTGACGGAACATAGGACAGCGCAGGCGCTGCGGTCCTCGCCTTCCGGGCCCTCACCGTGCAGGCCCTCACCTTCCAGGCTCTGCCCGGACCGGGGCGGACGGAGTCCGGGTCATTCTGGAATTCCCACCGGGAGACGAACCGCATGGGGCCATTCCGCGCGACCGTTCAGCCTCGCGGACGGAAAACCGGAACCACCACCCCCTCCCCCACCTCGCGGAACGCGACCTCCAGCACCATCCCGATCCGCAGCTCACCACCGTCCCCGCAGCCCACGATCTCCGTCATCATGCGCGGGCCCTCGGCGAGGTCGACGACGGCGGCGATGTACGGGACACGGCCGCCGAAGGGCGGCAGGTCGTTCCGGTGGACGACCGACCAGGTGTAGAGCGTCGCGCGGCCGCTCGCCCGCTCCCAGGTGACGTCCTCGCTCCAGCAGCGGGGGCAGAACTCGCGCGGATAGTGGTGCGCCGTGCCGCACCCGCCGCAGCGGCGGATCAGGAGCCGGCCTTCGGCTGCCGCGTCCCAGTAGGGCTGGGTGAAGGCATCGGGCTCGGGGAGGTCGAAGCGCGGAGCCGCGGGGCTCGCGGCGTTTGCCGCTTTCGCCGCGTCCGCGGAAGCAGCGCTCACAGGAACAGTCCCATCGCGTTGTCGAGCGACCACGACTGCCAGGACATGGCGAAGAGGGCGACGAGCGAGATCAGCGCCATCATCGCGTTCTGCCCCTGCTCGGCCCAGTCGTGGATCATGAGGACGAGGTAGAGGAGGTTGAGCAGCAGGCCGCCGATCAGGGCGATGGGGGTGAGGAATCCGGCGATCAGGCCGAGCCCCAGGGCGAGTTCGGCGTAGACGACGACGTACGCCATGGTCTTGGGGCGCGGCGCGACCACCGTGTCGAAGCCGCTGCGGACCGCGTTCCACTTGTGCTTGGCGGCCACGTCGGACGCCCAGGCGATGCCCGTGCCGCGCTCGAACCAGCCCTTCTTGTCCTTGTGCCGCCAGCTCTCAAGCCACCACAGGCCGAGGCCTATGCGGAGCACGGCGAGCCATTCGGCGCCGGTGAGCCAGATCGTGTCCATGCCGTGGCCTCTCCCGCTTACTCGGCTTTCGGGTACGCGTTTCTGACGGTACGTCAGTTCAGCGCATGGGCGGCGAGCGCGCAAGGGGCGTACGCGGGGCAGCGGCCACCCGAGGCGTCGGGCACACCGCGTACACGTGTGTGATCAATTCGCAACCGGTTTGGGGCTTGACCGTCCCCCATCAAGTGACCACGTGATTACGCTCAGGTGCATGGCCGACACCACTCCCCCACAAGCGCCACAGCAAGACCGCCCCGTGTACGTCATCGGCGGCGGACCCGGCGGGCTCTCGGCGGCTGCCGCCCTGCGCGCACGTGGCGTACGCGCGGTCGTGCTAGAGCGGTCCGACCGCGTCGGCGCCTCCTGGCGCGGGCACTACGACCGCCTCCGTCTGCACACGACACGACGCCTCTCCGCACTGCCGGGGCTCCCGATACCGCGCGCCTTCGGACGCTGGGTGTCACGTGACAACGTCCTCCGCTACCTGGAGAAGTACGCCGAATTCCACCAGTTGGAGACCGTCACCGGCGTCGAGGTGTCCCGCGTCGAACCGGCCCCCGACGGCAACGGCTGGCTGCTGCACGCCACCGGCGGCCGGCAGCTGACCGGCAGCGCCGTGGTGATCGCCACCGGCTACAACCACACGCCCCACCTGCCGGACTGGCCCGGCCGCGACGCGTACGCGGGCGAACTCCTGCACGCGAGCGCCTACCGCAACGCGAGCCCTTACGAAGGCAAGGACGTCCTGGTCGTCGGCGTCGGCAACACCGGCGCCGAGATCGCCGTCGACCTCGCCGACGGCGGCGCGTCCCGTGTACGGCTCGCGGTGCGCACCGCGCCGCACATCGTGCGCCGCTCCACGGCCGGCTGGCCCGCGCAGCTCTCCGGAATCCTGTGCCGCAGGCTGCCGGTGCCCCTGGTGGACCGCATTGCGCGCCCGCTCGCCAAGGTGAGCGTTCCCGACCTGGCCGAGCAGGGGCTTCCGCGCCCGGACACGGGCCTGTACTCGCGGGTCGCCGAGGGGGCGATCCCCGTGCAGGACGTGGGTCTGATCGACGCCGTGCGCAAGGGGCGGGTCGAACCGGTCGCGGCCGTCGAGTCCTTCGAGGACGGCAAGATCGTCCTCGCGGACGGCACCCGCATCGGCCCCGAGGTCGTCATCGCGGCGACGGGCTACCGGCGCGCGCTCGAACCCCTCGTCGGCGACCTCGGCGTACTCGACGAGCGGGGCGCACCGCTCGTCCACGGGGCACGGACGCCACGGACGGCGCCGAGCCTCTACTTCACCGGCTTCACGAACCCGATCAGCGGGATGCTGCGCGAACTAGCCCTGGACGCGGAGAAGATCGCGAAGGCGGTGGCGAGGACGCACGGCGCGGGGCGCAGGTAGCTAAAGCGCGCCCGAGCCCCGAAGGGGCGCGGGGAACTGCGCGACCAGCCACGACGGCGCAGGAGTCGACACACACCCCGCCCACAACGGCGCACAGTCGACGCACACCCGCCCACAACGGCCCCACAATCGGCCACCGGGGGGCATCCCCCGGCCACCGGGGGATGCCCCCCGGTGGCCGATAACACCCCCTCCCGGCACCCCCGCCCCCGGCGAGGGATAGCACCCCCCGAGTAACGGGTACTGCTAAAGGGACGCCCCAACTCCTTCCTGACGCAGCGTCAGTTCAGTAATCTGACTGTGCGTCAGTTGACTTCCTTTCACACAGGAGCGGGCGGACCGATGCTTGGATCGACTTACGGCACCTTCACCACCGACCCCCGCCGCGCGCATGTTGTGGCCTGCGGCGAAGCCCCGGCACTCAGCGTCCACGGCCAGGCCGCCACGGCGGACGAACTGGACGTCAGCGGACGCCCTCTGCACGCCGACGTACCGGACCTGGACCGGTTCTTCCGCCCCGAGTCCGTCGCCGTCATCGGCGCGTCGGACGCCGAAGGCCGGCCCAACACCGGCATCACACGCCAGCTCATCGCCTGGGCCGAGCGCGGCGGCGCCCGGCTGCATCCGGTGCACCCCACCCGTCAGTCCGTCTTCGGCATACGCTGCTTCCCTTCCGTCGCCGACCTGCCCGAACAGGTCGATCTGGCCGTACTCCTCGTCAGCGATCCGCTGCCCGTGATCGAGGAACTCGCCGAGTCCAAGGTCAAGTTCGCCGTCGCCTTCGCCTCCGGGTTCGCCGAGACCGGCGAGGAGGGCGCGGCCGCCCAGGCCCGGCTCGCCGCCGCCGTCGAGCGCTCGGGCCTTCGGCTGCTCGGGCCGAACACCAACCTCAACGCCTTCGAGCGGTTCCGCGACGATCTGGACGGCCCCGCGATCGCCCTGATCACCCAGTCCGGCCACCAGGGCCGCCCCGTCTTCACGCTGCAGGAGATCGGCATACGCCTCTCCCACTGGGCGCCCACCGGCAACGAAGCCGACCTGGAGACCGCCGACTTCATCTCCTACTTCGCCGAAAAGACCGAGGTCGGGGCCATCGCCTGCTACGTCGAGGGCCTCAAGGACGGCCGCTCCTTCCTGCTCGCCGCCGACCGGGCCGCCCAACACGGCGTGCCCGTCGTCGCCGTCAAGGTCGGCCGCACCGAGACCGGCGCCAAGATGGCCGCCTCACACACCGGCAAGCTCACCGGCGCCGACGCGGTCGTCGACGCGGCGATGCGGCAGTACGGCGTGATCCGCGTGGACGGACTCGACGAACTCCAGGACACCTCCGCCCTGTTGGCCCGCGCTCGGGCTCCGCAGGCGGACGGCGTCGTCGTCTATTCGATCTCGGGCGGCACGGGCGCGCACTTCTCGGACCTGGCGACCGAGGCGGGGCTGCGGCTCCCCACCCTCTCCGGCGCCAAGCAGGCGGAGCTGCACCAGTGGATACCGGACTATCTGAACGTCGCCAACCCCGTCGACAACGGCGGGCATCCGGTCGGCGACTGGCGCGGCCGGAAGATCATCGACGCGATCCTGGACGACCCGGAGGTGGGGGTGCTCATCTGCCCCATCACCGGCCCCTTTCCGCCCATGAGCGACAAGCTCGCCCAGGACCTGGTGGACGCGGCGGAACAGACGGACAAGCTGGTGTGCGTGGTGTGGGGCTCGCCCGTCGGCACCGAGGAGGCCTACCGCACGACGCTGCTCGGCTCCTCGCGCGTCGCCACCTTCCGCACCTTCGCCAACTGCATCACGGCGGTGCGCGCCTATCTCGACCACCACCGCTTCACGGTCGGCTACCGCTCCCCCTTCGCCGACGCGCCCCGCAGCGCGTCGCCGTCCTTCCGCAAGGCCCAGGCCCTGATGCGGCCGGGCCAACAGCTGAGCGAGCACGCGGCGAAGCAGCTGCTGCGCGCGTACGGGATTCGCGTACCGCGTGAGCAGTTGGTGACCAGCGCGGCAGCGGCCGTGCGGGCGGCGGGGCTCGTCGGTTACCCGGTCGTGATGAAGGCGTCCGGCGCGCGGCTCGCCCACAAGAGTGAACTCGGCCTGGTGAAGGTCGGATTGACCTCGGCCAGCCAGGTGCGGGACGCCTATCGGGAGCTGACCGACATCGCGCGCTACGAGGGGATCGCCCTTGACGGCGTACTGGTCTGCCAGATGGTGGAGCGGGGCGTCGAGATGGTGGTCGGCGTCACGCAGGACGAGCTGTTCGGGCCGACTGTGACCGTGGGTCTTGGCGGCGTACTCGTCGAGGTCCTGCGCGATGTGGCCGTGCGGGTCCCGCCGTTCGGGGAGTCCCAGGCTGCGGCGATGCTGTCCGAGTTGCGGGGGCGGGCTTTGCTGGACGGAGTGCGGGGGGCGCCGCCCGCCGATGTCGACGCGCTCGTCGAGGTGGTCCTGCGGGTGCAGAGGATGGCGCTCGAACTGGGCGGTGATCTTGCGGAGTTGGACATCAATCCGCTGATGGTGCTGCCCCGGGGGCAGGGGGCCGTTGCCCTTGACGCGCTTGCCGTCTGTCGGTGAGTTGCTTTTCGAGCCGCCGCTTCGCGGCGACTCTTTCCCGCCCACCCACCCGATTACCCGGAGCCGTTCCCCCATGACTTCCTCCCCCGAAATCTCCCTCGACTCATTGGTACTCCACGCCACTGACAACGGCGTCTCGTGGATCACCCTCAACCGGCCCGAAGCCATGAACGCCGTCACCTGGGACCAGCGCGAACGCGTCATCTCGCTGCTCGCCGACGCCTCCGCCGACCCCGCCGTCCGCGCCGTCGTGATCACCGCCACCGGCAAGGGCTTCTGCGCCGGCGCCGATCTGCGGGGCACGCCGAGCGGCGGCGAGCGGGTTCCCGGCGACGTGGCCCGCACCATCAGGCTCGGCGCCCAGCGGCTCATCGCGGCCGTCCTCGACTGCGAGAAGCCGGTGATCGCCGCGGTCAACGGCACCGCGGCGGGGATCGGCGCGCATCTCGCGTTCGCCTGCGACCTGGTCATCGCCGCCGAACCGGCCAAGTTCATCGAGGTGTTCGTGCGGCGCGGACTCGTGCCGGACGGCGGCGGCGCCTATCTGCTGCCGCGGCTCGTCGGGCCGCAGCGGGCGAAGGAGCTGATGTTCTTCGGGGACTCGCTGCCCGCCGCCGACGCCGAACGGCTCGGCCTCGTCAATCGCGTCGTCCCCGCCGACGAACTGGAGAAGACGGCCCGCGCCTGGGCGGAACGCCTGGCCACAGGGCCGACGCGGGCCATCGCGATGACCAAGCAACTGGTCAACGCCTCCCTCGAATCGGACCGTGCGACCGCCTTCGCCGCGGAGGCCACCGCGCAGGAGATCAACATGACGACGGCGGACGCGAACGAGGGCGTGGCCAGTTTCGTGGAACGGCGCTCCCCTTCGTACGAAGGGCGTTGACGCCCGCGAGCAGCCTCCAGGAACGACGCCAGCGGTCTGTACATGGAGCTCGTCGACGCCGACCTCGGCCCGAACGTGCCGGTCGTCGGCGCCATCGCCAGCAAGCTGGCAAGCCAGCAGTGGGAGATCGCCGCCTTCGAGGGCGACGACTGGAACGAGCCGGGCGACGACCAGTACACGATCAAGAGCAAGGTCGGCGACGTCTACGTGGGGCAGCTCGCGTCACGGCTGTTCCCGCCCCGGCTCGGTTCGCACCCCCTGCCGACGCCGTGGGTCATCGAGTACGCCGACGAGGACCGGAGATCCTGCTGGTCGAGTGGACCGGACGGAACACGCAGCGCTGGATCCTCGAAGAGGTACAGCTCAGTCCTTGACCAGGATCTCGATTTCCGGCGCGTCGATGCTGCCCAGATCCACGAACAGCTCCGGGTCGTCCTCCGTGCCGCCGATCATCCAGGTGTTCCTGCCGTCGCAGCCGTCCGTCTCGACGGTGACCACGGGCCGCCGGTCCGCAGTGTCGTCGACGTCGTCGACGTCGATCGTCCAGGTGCCGGTGACCTCGCAGCGCGAGGCTTCGCGAGCGTCCACGGGGTCGACCCTGCCGTCCATGGTGGCGTCCTCGTACGGATTCGGGGCGAGGTCCACGCGCCCGTCCGCCCGCAGCCGCAGGACCGCCTTGCCACCGTCCTCATGCCGCCACACCCCGGCGACCTGCTCGGGGCTCAGCTGCGGCGGCTCGTACTCCTTGATGACGCCCGTGACGGTGGCCATGAAAGCAACCACCAGGAGCGCCACACACAGTCCCACCGAGGCCAGACCGGAGCGAACCCAGATCCTGCGCCGCCGCGCCCTTTCAAGCCCGCGCCCCGGGCGCCTCGCCCAGTACGCGACGGCCAGCGCGGGCAGCACACCGCTCGCCGCCGCCCACAGCGTGACCCCGACGAACGGACCGCCCAGGGCGGCGAAAAGGATCCCCCACCCCGCGCCCGGCACCAGCTGGCCGCCCAGGGTCCAGGCCCACTTCGGGCCGCGTCGCGCCCTGCGGGCCGCCGCACGGCCCAGCGCGAGGCCCGGAACCGTCTGCACGCACGCGTGCACCAGGCCGAGGACCGGGAGGAGCAGCGGCAGGAGGAGGGCGACGCAGGCGAGCCCGAAGGCCCCGTCGTAGCCCGCCGTCCCGTAGGAGTCGTCGTCTAGGGACAGCACGAAGGCGACCACAGCGGCCACCGGAAGCTGCGCGGCGCCCGCCGCGGCGGCGGCCGTCACATGCTCGTTGTCCCAGGCGTCCCGCACGTTCCCCCACGTCATGCGGCTGAAGATACGCGGCCCCGAACGGAGCCGAAGCGGCGCATCCGCCCTCGTTATCCGGTGCCTCCGCACCCTTCCCATCTGACGACCCGTCAGCTTTAATGGCTGATGTGATGGGACACGCTGGGATGGCGGCCACCGCCGTCCGATACCTCAGGTCGGTCGGGGCATCGACCACCACCGGGCCGGTCGAGGCCCTGCCGCGCCCGCAGCTGCGGGCCGTGGGCGACGACGAGCGGGCGCCGCTCGATCCGGGCGAATTCCGGCGCGTGCTCGGGAACTTCGCCACCGGCGTGACCGTTGTCACGGCACCGGCATCGGAAGGCGAACCGGGCCCCGCCGGATTCGCCTGCCAGTCCTTCTCCTCCCTCTCCCTCGACCCTCCACTCGTCTCGTTCATGGTCGCGCGTACGTCGACGACGTGGCCCCGGATCGCGCACGCGGGCGTCTTCTGCGTGAACGTCCTGGGCGCCGACCAGGGCGAGTTGTGCCGTGGCTTCGCGGTCAGCGGCGCCGACAAGTTCGCGGGAGTGGAGCACGAGGCGGCGCCGGTCACCGGCTCGCCCCGCCTGACCGGCGTACCGGCCTGGATCGACTGCACGATCCAGGCCGTGCACACCGGCGGCGACCACCTGATCGTGGTCGGCCGGGTGGAGGCGCTCGGGGCCACCGACGAGGGGGAGCCGCTGCTCTTCCACCGGGGCAGGTTCGGCCGCTTCGCCATGTGAGAGCGAGCGGCCGGATCGTCACTCCTACGTGAGAGCAGGCCACATCATCACGCCCTACGTGAGGGCGGGCCGCACCCCCGCTCCCTCGCCCCTCCGCCGGATCACCAGGGCCATCAGCGCGGCCGCCGCGCACAGCGCGCCCGAGGCGTACCAGACGACGTCGTACGACCCGAAGGCGTCCCGCGCGACACCGCCGGCGAAGGCCACCACAGCGGCGCCCACCTGGTGCGACGCGAGCACCCACCCGAAGACGATCGCGCTGTCGTCGCCGTACTGCTCGCGGCAGAGCGCCAGGGTCGGCGGCACGGTCGCCACCCAGTCGAGGCCGTAGAAGACGATGAAGAAGACCATCGGGGGCTGCACGGACGGCGCGAGCAGCATCGGCAGGAAGAGCAGCGAGATACCGCGCAGCGCGTAGTACACGGCGAGCAGCCGGCGTGCGTCGAACCGGTCGGTGAACCAGCCGGAGGCGATCGTCCCGATCACGTCGAAGACCCCGATGACGGCGAGCAGCGACGCGGCGGCCGTGACGGGCATGCCGTGGTCGTGCGCCGCGGGCACGAAGTGCGTCTGGACCAGGCCGTTGGTCGAGGCGCCACAGATCGCGAAGGTGCCGGCGAGCAGCCAGAAGGGGCCGGTGCGGGCCGCCTTGAAGAGCACCGTGACCGCGCGCCGCGCGGCCCCGGTGACCGGTGGCGGCTTCTCCACGAACTCCTCGGAGCCATAGGGCTTCAGGCCCACGTCGGCCGGGTGGTCGCGCAGGAGCAGCCAGACGAAGGGGACCACGGCGAAGGCGGCGAGCGACACCGTCACCGCGGCAGGACGCCAGTCGTGCCGGTCGACGATCCAGGAGAGCAGCGGCAGAAAGATCAGCTGGCCGGATGCGGATGCGGCCGTGAGGATGCCGGTGACCAGGCCTTTGCGCGTGGTGAACCACCGGTTGGTGACAGTCGCGGCGAAGGCGAGCGCCATCGAGCCGGACCCGAGGCCGACGAGCAGCCCCCAGCACAGCAACAGCTGCCAGGCGGAGTCCATCCACACCGTCAGTCCTGAGCCGAGCGCGATCACGACGAGCGCGACGGCGACGACCTTGCGGATGCCGAACCGGTCCATCAGCGCGGCGGCGAACGGCGCGGTGAGCCCGTACAGCGCGAGATTGATGGAGACCGCGAGCCCGATCGTGCCGCGCGACCAGTGGAACTCCTCGTGCAGCGGGCCGATGAGCAGCCCCGGAAGCGACCGGAAGGCCGCGGCGCCGATGATCGTCACGAAGGTGACGGCGGCGACGAACCAGGCGCGGTGGATGCGGCGGGTGCGGCGGGGCCGCGACGCTTTCGAGGGCGGCTCGGTCGGCTCGGTCGGCTCATTCCGGGCTGTCAGGTCTGTCAGGTCTGTCAGGTCTCTCTGTGTCACGCCCATCAGCATCGGGCCGCCGCCGATCACGATCGAGTGGCCCGAAGGACAGCCTTCGCTAGAATCGGGCCATGGCCTCAGCGACCAGCGCACCCAGCACCCCTCGGCACCGCGTCGTCGTCCTGGCCCTGGACGGCGTGATCCCCTTCGAACTCGGCATTCCGCAACGGATCTTCGGGCGTACGAGAGACAGCGAGGGCACGCGTCTGTACGAGGTGATCACCGCGTCGATCCGCCCGCCGGGCCCGGTCCGCACCGACGCGGACTTCGCCATCCTCGTCGAGAACGGCCCCGAGGCGCTTGCCACCGCCGACACGGTCGTGGTCCCGGCGTCGTACGAGCTGGGTCCTGTCTACGAGGAGGGCCGCCTGACCGACGAACTCGCCTCCGCCCTCGCCCACATCAGGCCCGGCACCCGCCTGGTCGCCATCTGCACGGGCGGCTACGTCCTGGCGGCGGCGGGCTGCCTCGACGGCCGCAGGGCCACCACGCACTGGGCGTCGGCCGAGCACTTCCAGGGGCTCTTCCCCAAGATCACCGTCGATGCCGACGTGCTCTTCATCGACGACGGCGACGTGCTCACATCGGCGGGTGTGGCGGCGGGCGTCGACCTCTGCCTCCATGTCGTACGCGGCGACCACGGCTCGGCGGTCGCCAACGAGGTGGCGCGCCGCACGGTGGTGCCGCCGCACCGGGACGGCGGTCAGGCGCAGTACATTCAACGCCCCGTCCCCGAGCCGCAGTTGGCGTCCACCACCACGGCACGCGGCTGGGCGCTCGGCCACCTGCACGAACCGATCCAGCTGCGCGACATGGCCGACCAGGAGTCCATGTCCGTACGCACCTTCACGCGCCGCTTCCGTGAGGAGGTCGGCGTCAGCCCCGGCCAGTGGCTGGCCCAGCAGCGCGTGGAGCGGGCGCGGCACCTGCTGGAGTCGAGCGATCTGTCGGTCGACCAGGTGGCGCGGGACGCCGGCTTCGGCACCGCGCAGTCGATGCGGCAGCACCTACAGGCGGCTCTCGGCGTCACCCCCACCGCGTACCGGCGCACGTTCCGGGACGTCCACGTCGCCGGACGGCGAGGGCTTGACCTCGCCCGACGATGACGGCTTGACCTCGCCGAGCACGCCCACCACCGTCAGTACGAGGGTGAGGCCGACCCCGGCGAGGATGGCGGTCGACGGGGCGACGACGGTGAGGAGGCCGCCCGCGAGGGAGCCGCTGGCCGCGTAACCGGCGCCGACGGCCGCAGCTACGGGCCGCGTCGCCACATCGCGATAACTCATCCCCCGAAGTTAGGCTCCCGCCGGGGTGAGCCGCCCCTGAATTACCCGGCGGCGGGGGGGGCTGCAGGCAGAGCCTTTGCTCCTCCCCGCAGCGCATTCCCACGCACAAGCCTTTCCCGCCCACCCACCCGTTTACCCCGGGTGATCGGGCGGGTGGGCGGGGAAGATCCGCCGCGAAGCGGCGGGACAGAAGAAGCCGCACCACACGAACAAGCGTTACCCGCCCGCCCAATTGCCCCGCAGGGTAATCGGGCGGGTGGCGGGAAAGATCCAACCCAGGCCCCCGGCCAGACCCCTCAGAACGTCAAGACGCCCCTCGCCACCCTCCCCGCCTCCGCATCCCCCGCCGCCTTCGCGAAGTCCTCCACGGGGTATGTCGCCGTCACCAGTTCATCCAGCAGCAGTCGCCCCTCCCCGTACAGCTCCGCGTACAGCGCGAAGTCCCGCTGCGGGCGCGCCGAGCCATAGCGGCACCCCAGGATCGACTTGTCCAGGAACAGGGAGGAGACGGTGAACGACGCCTCCGCCGTGGCCGCCGGTACGCCGAGCAGCACCGCCTGCCCATGCCGGTCCAACAGATCAATGGCAGCCCGGATCAGCTCCACCCGCCCCACGCACTCAAAGGCGTGATCCGCCCCGTTCGGCAGGATCGACTTCACCCCCTCCACCGACTCCAGGAAGTGCGTCGCCCCGAACTGCCGGGCCACCGCCTCCTTCCCCGGGTTCGAGTCCACCGCGACGATCTTCGTGGCCCCCGCGATCCGCGCCCCCTGGAGCACGTTGAGCCCGATGCCGCCCGTCCCGATGACGACCACGCTGTCCCCGCGGTCGACCTTCGCCCGGTTCAAGGCGGCGCCGACCCCGGTCACCACCCCGCACCCGATCAACGCGGCGGACGTCAGCGGAATGTCCTCCGGGATCTTCACCGCCTGCACGGCTTTGACGAGCGTCCGTTCCGCGAACGCGGAGTTCGCCGCGAACTGGTACAGCGGCTCACCGCCCCGCGAGAACGGCCGGTCCGGCATCCCGATCGCCTTGCGGCACATGGTCGGCCGCCCCCGATTGCACTCGGCGCAGGCCCCACAGCTCGCGATGGTCGAGAGCGCGACATGATCTCCGGCGGCGACATGCGTCACCCCGGCGCCCACGGCCTCCACCACACCCGCGCCCTCGTGCCCGAGCACCACCGGCACCGGGAACGGAATCGTCCCGTCGATCACCGACAGATCGCTGTGGCAGAGACCCGCCGCCGCGACGGCGACCAGCACCTCCCCCGGCCCCGGATCGCGTATCTCCAGATCATCGACGACGTCGACCTTCCGCCCGTCGAAAACGACACCCCTCATCGAGCCTCCCTCGGCAGACCGAGCACCCGCTCGGCGATGATGTTCCGCTGAATCTCGTCCGAGCCGCCGTAGATCGTGTCGGCCCGCGTGAAGAGGAAGAGCCGCTGCAGGGCGTCGAGTTCGTACGGTGCGTCCGGGCTCCAGTCCACAGGACCGGCAGCCGCGACAGCCCCCCGCACCCCCATGGCCAGCTCCCCGAGCCGCTGATGCCACCCGCCCCACAGCAACTTGGCGACACTGGGCGAGCCCACGTCGCCACCCGAACTCCCCAACGTACGCAGCGCGTTCCACCGCATGACCCGCAGCTCGGCCCACTGCCGCACCAGCCGATCCCGCAGCACGGGATCGGATACGGCGACCCCCGAGTCGAGCGCGCACCGCACGACCCCCGCCAACTCCTCCGCGAAGCCGATCTGTTGGACCAGCGTCGAGACACCCCGCTCGAACCCGAGCAGCCCCATCGCCACCCGCCACCCATTCCCGGCACCGCCCACCACATGCGAGGCACTGGCAACCGCCCCGTCGAAGAACACCTCATTGAACTCACTGGTCCCGGTCAGCTGCCGGATGGGCCGGACCTCGATCCGCCCGGGCTGATCCATCGGCACCAGCAGGAACGAGAGCCCCGCATGCCCCCGAGCCCCGTCCTCGGTCCGAGCAAGCACAAAACACCAGTCGGCCTCATGCGCGAGCGAGGTCCAGATCTTCTGCCCACTGACGCGGTACACCTCCCGCCCGGCATCCAGCACCGCGGAAGTCCGCACCCCTGCCAGATCCGACCCCGCACCGGGCTCGCTGTACCCCTGGCACCACAGGACCTCCCCGCGCGCGATGCCCGGCAGGAATGCGTCCCGCTGCTCCTGCGTGCCGTAGGCGAGGAGCGTCGGCGCGAGCAGGTTCTCGCCGATGTGCCCGTACCGTCCGGGTGCCCGCACGCGCGCGTACTCCTCGGCCCAGACGACCTGCTGGGTCAGCGTCGCCCGCCGATTCCCGTACGCAACCGAGTCCGAGCCCGAATCCCACCCGAGTCCGATCCAGCCGCCACGCCCCAACTCCCGCTCCCAGGCCCGGCGTTCGGCACTCCCCTCGTGCTCACTCCCCGGCCCGCCACGCCCCACCGCACCGGCGAAGTCGCCGACGAGACGCTCGGCGAGCCATGCCCGCGCCTCGGCCCGGAACTCCTCGTCCTCGACGCCGAACCCGAAGTCCACGCCCCCGGCCCGCCTACGCGCCCGGCCGCGCACCGGGCGCCGCACCGGGCGCCGCACCAGGCCCGGCGTTGGGCCGGTCCTTGGCCGCCGCCGCCTTCGCCATGGCTTCCAGCTGCGCCAGCATCGGCATGGGGTCGACGCCCACCGTCCCCGGCAGGAAGTCGGCGATCTTCTCGGGCGTCCAGCCGCCCTCCACATACCCGGCCCGCAACTCCCGCGGCTGCGCCCAGACCGCGATCTTCGGCCCCGCGACCGTATAGACCTGCCCGGTGATCTTCTCCTCCCGCGCCCGGTCGCTCAGCAGATAGGTGACAAGGGCGGCCACGTCCTCCGGCTCCCCGATCTCCTTCAGCTCCATCGGCACGTTCGCCGACATCCGCGTACGGGCAACAGGGGCAACGGCGTTGGCGGTCACCCCGTACTTGTTCAGACCCAGGGCGGCACTGCGCACCAGCGAGATGATCCCCCCTTTCGCCGCGCTGTAGTTGGCCTGCGCGACGGACCCCTGGTGGTTGCCGCTGGTGAAGCCGATCAGCGTGCCCATGCCCTGCTTGCGCATGACCGCCGACGCGGCCCTGAAGACGGTGAAGGTGCCCTTCAGGTGGGTGGCGACCACCGGGTCCCACTCCTCCTCGGACATGTTGAACAGCATCCGCTCGCGCAGGATCCCGGCCACGCACACGACACCGTCGATGCGCCCGTACTCCGCGAGCGCGACGTCGACGATCCGCTGACCGCCCGCCATCGTGGAGATGTCGTCGGCGACGGCGATCGCCGCACCGCCCGCGGCCTGGATCTCCTTGACCACCGCGTCGGCTATCTCGCTGGTCGGCTCGCCGCCCTCCATCGAGACGCCGTAGTCGTTCACGACGACCCTCGCCCCCTCGGCCGCCGCGGCGAGCGCGACGGCCCTGCCGATGCCGCGTCCGGCGCCGGTGACGGCCACCACCTTGCCTGCCAAGAAGTTCCCCACGTCCGGCCCCTTCCCGCGGTTTCTGACGGACCGTTAGATTCTATGACCCGTCAGATACCGAAAGACAAGCCCCGGGGAGGACTCATGTCGCTGCCACCCGAGTTCCACGACATAGCCAAGCGCGTGAACAACTGGGGCCGTTGGGGCTCCGACGACGAGATGGGCACCCTGAACCTGATCACCGACGAGGTCGTACGCGATGCCGCAGCCACCGTCCGCACCGGCCACCGCGTCCCGCTCGCGCTGCCCCTCAAAGAGGACGGCGTGCAGTCGGGACTGATCCCCGGGCGGGTCAACCCCCTCCACTCCATGACGCAGATCAACCAGGAGCTCTTCGGCCCCGGCACGGTCGCCACCAGCGACGACGTCGTCACGATGAGCCTGCAGACGGCCACCCACTGGGACGCCCTCACCCACGTGTCGCACTCGGGAAAGATCTACAACGGCCGCCCCGCCGACACCATCACCCCGCACACCCGCGCCCAGTTCAGCGGCATCGACAAGATGCCGCACCTCGTCTCGCGCGGTGTACTGCTCGACGTCGCACGCGCCAAGGGGGTCGACCGGCTGCCGGGAGACCACGCGGTCACACCCGAAGACCTGGACGCGGCCGAGGAGTTCGGGGGCGTCACGGTCCGCGCCGGCGACATCGTCCTCGTCCGCACGGGGCAGATCCAGGTCTACCTGGCGGGCGACAAGCACGCGTACGGCTATCCGTCGCCGGGGCTCTCGGTCCGCACCCCGGAGTGGTTCCACGCGCGCGATGTCGCGGCGGTCGCCAACGACACCCTCACCTTCGAGATCTTCCCGCCCGAGATCGAGAATCTGTGGCTGCCGGTGCACGCGCTCGACCTCGTCGAGATGGGGATGCTCCAGGGCCAGAACTGGAACCTCGAAAAGTTGTCCACAGCCTGTGCAGAAGTTTCCCGCTACAGCTTCCTGCTCTCCGCGATGCCCGAGCCGTTCATCGGCGGTACGGGGTCGCCGGTGGCGCCGGTGGCAGTGTTGTGAGGTCCATGGGGGCGGCCGCGCCGTGAGGTCCGCGGGGGCGGCCGCGCCGCGAGCCCTGCGGTAAGCCTTCGGATGGCGGCGCCCCGGCTCCCGCCCCGAGCGCGTTGCCGCACGCGCCGCCATCCGGCTCCGGCGAACAAGCCCTGTCACTTTCGGCCCCGAAGGGACTGACGCCGAATGGCGACCCGCGTCTCGCCAAGGTCCGGGCCACACACACCACCGTCCCTCGGCGTCCCCTCGCGGCGAATCGCTGCACATAAGCGTGATCAATCGGACACGGTACGTCAACACCCGTCCGGTGATTAATGAATTATGCCGCTTTTGTACCGACCGCGCACGGCCGCGCATCGTGGCACGCGACGGCGCATGCGGGGGCCGGCGCGGGGCCAGGGGCGCCCGCCGGAAGCTCGGACGGCCGCGTACACAACGGCTCGGACTGCCGCGTACGCAACGGCTCAGACGGCCTCGTACGCCACGTCGTCATAGGTCGTGCCGTCGAACGTCACCGCGTCGACTCCCTGCTCACACCGGTCCACCTCGCACCAGATGCTCTTGCCGGCGCCTTCGGGCTGCCAGCCCCAGCGGTCCGCGAGACCGTCGACGAGTTCCAGGCCCCGGCCGTTGGTCTCCTCGCCGTCCGCGTGGCGCGGCCGCGGCGGGCGGGCGCTGGCGTCGGCGACCTCGACCCTGACGGTCCCCGCACCCTGCCCCGCGGCCTCTTCGGCGACGTCCGGGGTGTCGGGGAGCACCATGCGCAGCACGGCCGGACAGCCCGTGTGCACAACGGCGTTGGTGACGAGCTCAGAGATCAGCAGGATCAGCGTCTCGGCCAGCGGCTCATCGACTCCTATGCCGGAACCGGCGAGCCGCGAACGCGCCCACCTGCGGGCCCGCCCCACCTCCGCGGGGTCGGGCCTGACCTCCAGCTGAACTTGAAGCACCTGCACCGCTCACACCATCCGAACCGGCGGACACATCGCCTCGCGACTCCACAGGGTCACGGAACGTGATCCCCTTGAGAGACAGCATGGTTGACGTTCAGTCACCCCAACAAGCGCTTCGGGCATATTCCAGCGCGAAGGAGTACGCGTGCGGCATACTGTGCGACGCGTGCTGTCGGGGGTCGAACAGGCGGGCGCGATGCGCCTTCCTGCGCTGCGAGCGGCGCGCAACGCCGGGCCCGGAGCCGCCTCAAGGGCAACACCGGCATGGCTCGGCCTCAGAACCATTCGCATCCCACACAAGGTACCGGAGCGGAAGCCCGACTCCGTGCCGTGACGAGTCACGCCTAGGACACAACCCGATATCGACGCTCTGTAGCTTCCTCCCGCTTCACAGGCTTCACAAGTCGATCACCCTCCGCACGGCGGCACCATAGTTCACAGTTCACACGTGGCGTCACATCGAACGCACAGCGTCACATTGGGCAGGAGGAGCCCGCCCCGTCACAGCGCCGCGGCCAGCTCCTCCTCCGCCTGAGCCGCCGACCGGCCGAGGCCTGCCCGCACCCAGGCCCGCTTGAGATGCAGATGCACGTCCGCCTCCCAGGTGAACCCCATCCCGCCGTGCACCTGCAGACAGTCCCGCGCGTTGTGCACCGCGGCCTCGTCGGCGAGCAGCTTGGCCCCAGCGATCTCCAGTACGTCACCGGTGACGGCCGCGGCGTACACGGCACCGCGCGCGACCTCGACCCGGACGAGCATCTGCGCACACAGGTGCTTCACGGCCTGGAACCCCCCGATGGCCTGCCCGAATTGCGTACGTTCCCGGGCGTACTGGACAGCCATCTCCAGCGTCTTCCCAGCGGACCCGAGCTGCTCGGCGGCGACGAGCAAATCCGCCAAATCCCCATCGACCGGCCCCGCCCCCGTCTTGGGCAGGCGTCCCGCAGGGCGGGACAGGTGGGCAAGACCCCCACCGCCGGGCAACCGATGAAGCGGCGTAAGGGGATCCAGCGACCGAAACGGAACAGCACCTTCCATGCCGCCGCCCAGGACAGCATCCGCTTCGTCCAGCCACGGGACCAGCGCTCCAAAGGGGCAAGTGACCACCGCCTCCCCCGACGCAGCCCCCTGCAAGGCCCCCGCAGCGAGAAACGTCCCCACCAGAGGCCCCGGCAGCAACACCCGCCCCGCCTCCTCAAAGGCCAACACCGCCTCAGGAAGCCCCAGTCCGACCCCGCCCTCCGCCTCCGGCAGCATCAGCGAGAAGAACCCGGCATCCCCCAGCTCCTTCCACAGCCCCCGGTCCAGAGAAGAGCCCGCGTCCAAGGCGGCCCGCACATCGAACCGCCCCTCAAGCAGCTCCCGCACCCCACCCCGCAACGCCCTCTGATCCTCAGTGAGTTGGAAATCCATACGCTCTCTCACCGCCCCTTGGGGAGGCCGAGTATCCGCTCGGCCACGATGTTCTGCTGGATCTGCGAGGTCCCGGCGGCGATCGTGTACGACAGGGACGAGAGCCGGTCCAGGGTCCACTCGTGATCCAGGTCCAAGGCACCCGCCCCCAGCACTTCCCCCGCCGCCTCGTAAAGCTCCTGCCGCGCATGCGAGTACCGCAGTTTGAAAACCGAACCCCCCACCCCCGGCACACCCCCCGACCGCTGCGACTCGCTCACGTTCCACTGGGTCAGCCGCCACAGCGCCCCGAACTCGGCGCTCAGCCGCCCCAGCCTGCGCCGAAGCACCACGTCGTCCCAGCGCCCGTTCTTGCGGGCCTCGCGGGCCAGCTCGGCCAGGACACGGCGGCAGGCGACGACCTCCCCCACGAAGGCCGTCCCCCGCTCGTAGGACAGCGTCACCATCGTCACGCGCCAGCCGTCGTTCTCCGCGCCGACCCGGTTGGCGACCGGCACCCGCACCTCGTCGAGGAACATCTCGGCGAACTCCGTGGAGCCCGTGAGCGTGCGCAGCGGGCGGACCGTGATCCCGGGGGCGTCCATCGGCATCGCGAGCCACGAGATGCCGCGGTGCTTCGGTACGGCCTCGCTCACCGGTGTCGTACGCACAAGGAGCTCGCACCAGTCGGCGACCTCCGCATGGGAGGTCCAGATTTTGGACCCGCTCACTACGTAGTCATCGCCGTCCCGCCACGCGCGCGTGCGCAGTGACGCGAGGTCCGATCCGGCGTCCGGCTCGCTGAACCCCTGGCACCACACCTCGTCGCCGCGCAGGACCGGTGGCAGCCACCGCGCCCGCTGTTCCGGGGTCCCCTCGGAGGCGATCGTCGGCCCCGCGTGCAGCAGCCCGACGAAATTCGCGCCTACGTAGGGCGCGCCCGCCTTCTCCGTCTCCTCCAGGAAGATCAGATGCTGTGTCGGGGTCGCACCCTGCCCACCCGCGTCGACGGGCCAGTGCAGCCCGGCGTACCCGGCGTCGTACAGCCTGCGCTGCCACCCCATGTCGTACGCGCGCCGCCCCGGCCAGTCCAGCGGGTCGGGGCGCGGCGGCAGTCCGGGGAGCGTCCGGATGAGCCACGCGCGCAGCCGCGCCCGGAAGTCCTCCTCTTCCTCCGTGTACGTGAGATCCACGCCGACACCGCCTACTTGTCCAGGTCCAGGCCCAGCATGCGGATCGCGTTGCCCCGCATCAGCTTGTGGATCGTCTCGTCGTCGAGCCCCTTGACGTGGTCGAGGGCGACTTCCTTGGTGTTGGGGAAGGTCGAGTCGACGTGCGGGTAGTCGGTCTCGAAGGTCGCGTTGTCCCGGCCGACCACGTCGAGCGATGCGACGCCGTGCTTGTCGCGGAAGAAGCAGCAGAACATCTGCCGGTAGTAGTACGTCGACGGGGGCTCGGGGATCAGGTCGCGGACGCCGCCCCAGGCGCGGTGCTCCTCCCATACGTCGTCGGCGCGTTCGAGGGCGTACGGAATCCAGCCCATCTGGCCCTCGCTGTACGCCAGTTTGAGCTGCGGGAACTTCACGAGGACGCCGCTGAAGAGGAAGTCCATCATCGAGGCCATCGCGTTGTTGAAGGACAGCGCGGCCTGCACGGCGGGCGGGGCGTCGGGCGACGCGGCGGGCATCTGGGAGCTGGACCCGATGTGCATGTTGACGACCGTGCCGGTCTCCTGGCAGATCGCGAAGAACGGGTCCCAGTAACCGGAGTGGATGGAGGGCAGGCCCAGATAGGTCGGGATCTCGGAGAAGGTGACCGCCCGCACCCCCCGCGCCGCGTTCCGCTTGATCTCGGCGACGGCGAGGTCGATGTCCCAGAGGGGGATGATGCAGAGCGGGATGAGGCGGCCGCCGCTGTCGCCGCACCACTCATCGACCATCCAGTCGTTGTACGCGCGCACGCAGGCCAGGGCGACTTCCTTGTCGTGCGCCTCGGCGAAGGTCTGGCCGCAGAACCGCGGGAAGGTGGGAAAGCAGAGGGACGCCTCGACGTGGTTGAGGTCCATGTCCTTGAGGCGTTCGGCCGGGTCCCAGCAGCCGCGCCGCATCTCGGCCCGCGTGATCCCCTCAAGGGTCATGTCGTCGCGGTCGAAGCCGACGGCCGCGATGTTCCGCTTGTACGGGAACTTGAGGTCTTCGTAGATCCACCAGTCGGTGGGCGGCCCGTCCGGATCCATCGTGATCTGGTACTTGCCCGCCACGTAGGCGAGTTCACCGATGCCCGCGGTGAGGGGCTTGGGGCCACGGTCACGGTATTTGGCGGGCAGCCAGGTCTCGAAGAGATGCGCGGGTTCGATCACGTGGTCGTCGACGCTGACGATCCGGGGAAGCTCGGTCATGGTGTCCTGCCTTTCAAGGCGCCTCCGGTCATCTCTCCGGCCACTCCGGGTGATCTGATGACCCGTCAGATAGCAGGCTAGCCCCGCACCCCTGGACCGACAAGGCGGTGAGCCTTACGCTCTCGGCACGATCTGACTACCCGTCAGTTCGGCGCAGCTTCGGTTCCGGCCACGAGGGGATCGCATCGCATGAGTACTTCGAGCACCTCGAGCACCTCGAGCACTTCAGAGAACGAGACCGCCCACGCGCTCGGCGCATCCCGCACCCTCTGGGAGCTCATCGAACGCCGCGCCGCGCTCACCCCCGACGCCCCGGTCCTCATCCAGGCCGCCGCCGATCCCGCCGACGACCGCACGCTCACCTTCGGCCAACTGCACGCCCGCTGCGAGCGCGTGGCCGCAGGCCTGTACGAGATGGGCGTACGCCCCGGCACCGTGGTCGCCTGGCAGCTGCCGACCCGCATCGAGACCGCCCTGCTGTCCTTCGCACTGGCCCGCATCGGCGCCGTGCAGTCGCCGGTCATCCCCTTCTACCGCGACCGCGAGGTCGGCTTCGCACTGCGCGAGTCGAAGGCCGAGTTCTTCGCCGTGCCCGGGGTGTGGCGGGGCTTCGACCACACGGAGATGGCGGGGCGGCTCGGCGCACGGGGCGTCTTCGAGGCGTACGCGTACGACGATCTGCCCGACGCCGACCCTTCCGTACTGCCGCCCCCGCCCGCCGACGGCACATCGGTGCGCTGGATCTACTGGACATCGGGCACCACGTCCGACCCCAAGGGCGTGCTGCACACCGACCGTTCACTGATCGCGGGCGGCTCGTGCCTGGCCCACGCCCTGCGTCTGAAGGTGTCGGACATCGGCTCGATGGCGTTCCCCTTCGCGCACATCGCCGGGCCCGACTACACGGTGATGCTCCTGCTGTACGGCTTCCCGGCGGTCATGTTCGAGCAGTTCGCGCTGCCGGACGCGCTCGACGGCTACCGGCGGCACGGCGTGACGGTGGCGGGCGGGTCGACCGCGTTCTACTCGATGTTCCTCGCCGAGCAGCGCAAGCTCCCGGCGGGCGAGAAGGTCATCCCCACCCTGCGTCTCCTCGCGGGCGGCGGGGCGCCGAAGCCGCCGGAGATCTACCACGCGGTCGTACGAGAGATGGGGTGCCAGCTCACCCACGGCTACGGCATGACCGAAGTACCGATGATCACGATGGGCGCTCCTGACGACACTCCGGAGAACCTCGCCACGACGGAGGGACTCCCCCCGGGGGGGATGCAGATCCGGGTCACGGACGCCGAGGGCAAGGAGGTGCCCGCCGGGGTCGACGGCGAGGTGCGGCTGCGCGGGGAGGCCGTCTGCCAGGGCTACTTGACTCGTTCCACTGGGGGTGGCCCCCCAGACCCCCGGCGGCAGAGCGCGGAGGTCTTCGACGCGGACGGCTTCCTGATCACCGGGGACCTGGGGCATGTGAAGCCGACGGGGCACCTCGTCCTGACGGGCCGCGCCAAGGACATCATCATCCGCAAGGGCGAGAACATCTCCGCCAAGGAGATCGAGGATCTCCTGCACCGGCATCCGGCCGTGAGCGACGCGGCCGTCATCGGCCTTCCGGACGCAGAACGGGGCGAGCGGGTGTGCGCGGTGATCGAGCAGCGCGGCGCTTCTGAGGAGTTGACCCTGAGCGCCGTGACCACGTATCTCCGCGGGGAGGGCCTCTCCACCTACAAACTGCCGGAGCAGCTCGAGGTGGTGGAGGCCCTGCCCCGCAACGAGACCCTTCGAAAGGTGCTCAAGTACAAGCTGCGCGAGCGGTTCGCGGAGGGGTGAGTTACTCCGGCACCGTGAAGTACGCCGCGAACGCCGCCACGATCTCCGCCTCCGAGACCTTGCCGTCCGCGTCCGCGTCGAGCGCGGTGCCCGCGGCCGCTGCGATGTCCACCTGGACGCCGAGTGCCTTCAGGGCGCGACCGACCTCCTGCGGGGTGACCGCGCCGTCGGCGTCGGCGTCCGCCACGGCGATCATGGCGTCGAGGAACGGCCGTGCGATCTCGGCGAACCGGGCGGGGTTGTCGCGCAGGCGCTTCACCGCGCCGCCCACGAACTCGTGCTTGGTGATCCGCTGGTCACCGTCACGGTCGGCGATGCCTGCCATGCCCTGCCAGAAGGCCTCGGCCCCGTTGTAGAGGGCCTGGCCCTTCTCGGAGCGCGCCGTCGCGCCGAACTCGGCGAGCAGGGCGACGGCCGCCGTGCTGAAGTCCTCACGGGAGATGTAGCCGTTGCCGTCCTGGTCGAAGGTGGCGAAACGGGCCGCGATCTTACGCTCGTACTCGGCACTGTCCATGGTGTTCGGGCCGCCTCACTTCTGCGGTTGGGTGCGTGTGCACAGGGGGTTCCCTGGGTGTCTCTGGCAGCGAGCCTACGTCTTCGGCAACCCCCCGGCGTCAGGAAGCCGAAGGTGCGTTGGGGAAATGTTGGGCGGCCCTGTGAAGGTGATCTCAACTCCCGCTGGGACCCGTGGGATTGACCGAACCCACGGCCGCCCCGACACTCCGGGGCGCCCGGCACCGACCAATGGAGAGCAATGCGTACGAAACTGATTGTCGGGGCTCTGACCGCCGGAATGGCGATGACGCTCGCGAGCGCCCCCTCGGCGGGCGCGGCCGACACCCGTCTGGGGTGCGCCAAGCACACGATCACCATCAGTGGCAGCGACAAGATCCTCAGGGTGTACAACCGCTGTAGCGGCAACATCAGCGTCAACGTCCACCAGGCCGGCAGCGACTCCGGCTACTACCCGATCGCCCGCGACAAGAGCCACAAGTTCACCGGCGGCAAGTGGCACGGCGTCTGCGGCCTGAAGATCTACTACGGCGGCACTCGCTACTACAACAAGATCGACGGGGACCTCGGCGACTGCTGAGACGCGCTCCGCGGGTCAGGCGGTGCTCGTCCGCGGGTCCGTCGTGGCTGGTCGCTCCCCCAAGTTCTCGGCTTCGCTCGAACAGGGGGGACCCCCTTCGCGGCGGAGCCGCACATGTCACAGCCCCGCGCCCCTTCGGGGCGCTGCCGACCGGCCGCATCACGCCGAGAGTGGCGCCGCTCCGTCGTCCACGGCCGCTGTCACGTCCGGGAAGACCTCGAAGAGGCGGCGTACGCCGAGGGCCGCGAGGACCCGGTTCACGTGCGAGCCGTCCTCCGCGCCCTGCGCGGGCAGTATCAGGCGCAGCCTGCCCTGGCAGGAGCGGAACAGGCGGCGCGACGCGATGAGTACGCCGACGCCGCTGGAGTCGCAGAAGAGGACCTCGGAGAGATCGAGGACCAGGCTGCGGCGGCCGTCGGCGACCGCGTCGTGCACGCGCTGGCGCAGCACGGGCGACGTCACCAGGTCCATCTCGCCGGACACCCGCAACACGGCCCAGCCGCCCTGCTCGTCCACGGCCACCTTCAGCGTCACACGCACGCCTCTCGCTGCTCGTCGATCGCGCTTTGCTCGTCGTCGCTCGCCCGAAGATCCGGAAGCTGTCCCTACGCTTCCTACGTCGCGGCTGCCCCACCTCTCCTCCATGAAACACCAGGGACTCCGGTCCCTATCATCCGAGGCCGGGCGGGCGCGTACTTTGCCGTAAAGGGGAGCCCGTTGTCGGTGACGGCGACTACATTCGATGGAAGGTTTCGACGGGGACGAATCCGGCGAGCCGAGGGCAGAGGAAGGCAAGCGCAAGAGGGGGCCGCATGGCGAAGGACGCGCCGCGTCGCTGGGACCGCCGCATGCAGCAGCGACTGGCGCACGGGGAAGCCGCCGCGCTCGGGGAGCTGTACGACCACTTCGCCTCGCTCGTGCACGGCCTCGCCCACCGCGTGCTCGGCGACGAGCAGGCCGCCGACCGGATCACCCGCGAGGTCTTCGCCCACATCTGGGAGAACCCCGACGCGTACGACCCCAAGCAGGGCCCCCTGCGCTCCTGGGTCGCCACGCTCACCCACCAGCGGGCCGTCCGGCGCCTTCGCCAGACCGAGTCCGCCGCCCTCGCCCGCGGCGGCGAGGGCACCACGGAGGACCTGGAGCGCAAGGTGCGCCGCGCCTCCGCGGCCGCCCGCGCCGACTACATCGTCACGGCCATGCCCGCCCCGCTGCGCGCCGCCCTGGAGCTGGCCTACTTCCAGCGGCGCGACTACCGCCAGACGGCCGCCGACCTCGGCGTGACGGAGGACGAGGCGCGCCGCCGCCTCCGCCTCGGCCTGCAACTGCTCTCCACCGCCAACGACGCGGGCGCCCAGTCCGCCGACAAGGACCCCGCGCCAGGGGCGCCTCCCGGTTACGGGAGAGCGCTGTGAACGGGCCGGGCCGGCAGGAACCGCACGAGGAGCCGGACGGCACCAAGCCCGGACACGGCACCGACGCGGGCGGCGGCTCGGGCATCGGAGCAGGAGACGGCCCAGGCACCGGGGCCGGAAGCGGCCCAGGCATCGGAGCCGGAAGCAGCTCAGGCACCGAGGCAGGAAGCGGCTCAGGCACCGGGTCCGGAAGGGGCCCAGGCACCGAGACCGGGAGGGGCCCAGGCACCGAGACCGGACACGGCATCGGCGCGGGCATCGGCGCGGGCGGTGGCTCAGGCACCGGGTCCGGGCGGGGCTCAGGCATCGGGGCAGGAAGCGGCTCAGGCATCGGAGCCGGAAGCGGCTCAGGCACCGGGGCCGGAAGCGGGTCCGGAGATCGGTTCGGCCGCGGCCGCGGCGCAGGCTCCGGCGGTGGCCCCGGAGATGGCAGGAGCGACGGCGGCAGTCACCGGCGGCCCGCAAATCCGCCGCGCATACCGCTGCCCCGCACCTCCATAGAGGACACCGGGCACCCCTTGCCCGACCCTCCCCTCGCCCTCGACCACCGCGTCCTGAAGTCCCTCCTCGGCGCATGGGCGCTCGCCGCCTGCTCCCCCGAGGAAGCGATAGCCGTCGAGGAGCACCTGGGTGACTGCGGCCCCTGCGCCGAGGAGGCGCTGCGGCTGCGCGACGCGGTCGGCCTGCTGCACCAGGAGGAGAGCCTCGACCTCGACCCCGGCCTGCGCAACCGCGTCATCGAAAGCTGCCTCGGCCGGCGCCCGCCGCGCATCCCGGTGCCGGAGTGGGCCATTCCGTACGACGCGGAAACGGCCCGCCTCGACGCGCTCCTGCGGGACATCGGCGACTCGGAGTGGCACGCACCAGTGCGCCTGCGATGGTTCGACGAGGACAGTCCCGTCAGCCGCAAGACGACGGTGGCCGGGGTGATCGCGCACCTCCTCGCCGTGGACGGCCTGGTCGCCACCGCCCTCGGCCTCGACGACCCGCTGAGCGCGGGCGCACCGGTACCGGCAAGCCCGGCCCAGCGCACGGAGGCGTACTGGCGCGCTTCGTATTTCCCGCCCACGCGCGCGGTGCGCGGCCCCTGGCGCGACCAGACCCATGAACTGATCCGCACGGTGTCCTTCACCACCGGGCCCTCCCGGAGCCCAGGATCGCGGCACGGCTCGGGCGGCCTCGCCGTCGCGTACGGCGCCCCGGACGCCACGGGCCGCCACCCCCAGCTGCCGCTGCGCGACTCGATGCTGGACCGCGCCTTCGAGTGCTGGATCCACGCGGGCGACATCGCGGACGCGGTGGACTACCCCTACGAACCGCCGTCCCCACGCCATCTGCACCGCATGATCGACCTCGCCGCCCGGCTGCTCCCCGGCACCCTCGCCGACCGCCGCCGCTCCGGCCTCGCACCGCCGCCCCGCGGTCTGGTGGCCGCCGGCGCACCCGGCCGCAGCCTGCGCCTAGAGGTCGAGGGAATGGGCGGCGGTGAGTGGTTCATCCCGCTCGACTCCCCCGCCGCCGATGCCTCGGCGGACCACGAGGTGGCCCACGTCGCCCTGGACGGCGTCGAGTTCTGCCGCCTGGCAGCGGGCCATGTCTCACCGGAGGAAGCGGCCGCGGGACAGAACGGCGACCGCCAGGCGATCAGGGACGTACTGTTCGCGGCGGCGTCGATGAGCCGGATGTAAGTAATCAGGGACAAACAACAGGCGTCAGGCGTCAGCCCTCAGGCGAAGACGACCGTCCGGCGGCCGTTGAGCAGAATCCGCCGCTCGGCGTGCCACTTCACGGCCCGCGCAAGCGCCTGGCACTCCACGTCACGGCCGATTGCCACGAGCTGGTCGGGAGTCACGCCGTGCCCGACGCGCTCGACCTCCTGCTCGATGATCGGGCCCTCGTCGAGATCCGCCGTCACATAGTGCGCCGTGGCACCGATCAGCTTCACACCGCGCGCGTGCGCCTGGTGGTACGGCTTCGCGCCCTTGAAGCTCGGCAGGAACGAGTGGTGGATGTTGATGATCCGGCCGCTGAGCTGCTTGCAGAGGTCGTCCGAGAGCACCTGCATATAGCGGGCGAGGACGACGAGCTCGATGTTCTCCGACCGCACGAGCTCCAGGAGCTGCGCCTCGGCCTGCGGCTTGTTGTCCCTCGTCACCGGGATGTGGTGGAAGGGGATGTCGTACGAGGCGACCAGCTCGGCGAAGTCCGTGTGGTTCGAGACGACCGCCACGATCTCCACGGGCAGCGCGCCGATCCGGGAGCGGAACAGCAGGTCGTTCAGGCAGTGCCCGAACTTGGAGACCAGCAGTACGACGCGCATCTTCTCGTCGGCGCGGTTCAGCTGCCAGTCCATCTGGAAGGAGTCACCGATCGCGGCGAAGCTGGCCCGTAGCTTCTCCACGGTCACCGGCGCCTCCGCCGAGAAGTGGACGCGCATGAAGAAGAGCCCGGTGTCGTGATCGCCGAACTGCTGACTGTCCTCGATATTGCACCCGGTCATGAAGAGGTAGCTCGACACGGCGTGCACGATCCCCTGCTTGTCGGGGCAGGAGATATTGAGGACGTACTGCTCAGCGGTGGCGGGGGCCTTCTCGTTCATGCGCCCAAGGTTCCCACAAACGGCACCCGTCCTGTCCCGCCGTCTCACGAGGGGGAGCGCCCCGAAGGGGCGCGGGACCGTGACATGTGCGGCTCCGCCGCGTGGGCGCGAGCAACCAAGACGCACCCGCAGAAAACCGACTAGCCCGCCGACCGAGTCAAGATCCGCAGAACCTCAAGAGTCCGGGGAACCTCATCAGGGCTCTCCCCGTCGCTCACAGCAAGCCGCACATGAGCCTCGCGCGCAGCGCGTACGGCCTCCGGCCACCCGGGGTGATCAAGATAGGCGGAGACCAACGCATCCGGCCCCACCTCATGCATGATCCGCAGCACCCTGAGAACGGCCGCGTCGACCAACGCGGCTTCCTCCGCATCCCGGAAGATCGTCCCCACGTATTTGTCGGCGGACCAGTTGTCCAGCCACGTGTCCTCGACCAGCCGGTACACGGCATCGGTCACGTCCCCGTACTCCTCGCGACCCGCGAGCCAGCACTCACGCTGGAACTCCGGGTCGGAGAGCATGTGCAGCGCCGAGCGCACGTTGCTGCGCCAGCGCCACCACGGCATGTCGTTCGTTGGCATGCCGCCCATGGTGCTTGAGCGACCGCCGCGACGGGAAGACTTCTCCGAACCTTGCACGGTCATCGATCGTACGTTCCCCCTTCGGGCGGCCGAATCGGCCCCTGTCATTCACCTTCTTGTCACCATGCGTTGGGGAGACGTCACTCCTTGGTTGGCGAAGCGGCGGAATCGTGATTGCACATGCCCGTCTCGCGACGCACCTTGCTCCCCCGCCCCTCCAAGTCCACAGCGCTCACCGCGGCCGCCCTGGTGGTGGCGTGTGCGTCCCTGACAACCGGCTGCGGGGTCATCCCCGGATCCACGGGGGGATCCGGGGACGAACCCGTCACCGTCATGACCTGGGCCCCCGAGAACACCAAGGCGACCAACAAGCCCGGCATCCCCGCCATGGCCAAGGCCTACGCCCGCTGGGTCAATGCGCACGGCGGCCTCGACGGCCGCACGCTCAAGGTCATCACCTGCAACGACGACAACGACCCGGTCGGCGCCGCGGACTGCGCCCGCGAGGCGGTCAGCAAGAAGGTGGCCGCCGTCGTCGGCTCCTACAGCCAGCACGGCCAGTCCTTCCTCTCCCCCCTCGAAGTCGCCGGCATCCCCTACATAGGCGGCTACGGCGTCACCGACGAGGAGTTCAGCAGCCCGCTGTCGTACCCGGTCAACGGCGGCGAACCGGCCCTGATGGCGGGCAACGGCCGGCAGCTCGCCGCCCGCTGCGAGCGCGTCTCCCTCGTACGCCCCGACACGATCGCCGGCGACGACCTCCCCAAGCTCCTCGACGCGGGCCTCGCCGAGGGCCGCCGCAAGCCCGCAGCGGACATCCGGGCCCCCGAGGACGGCACCGACTTCACCTCGCAGGCCGAGCAGGCGCTGACCCGTGCGGGCACCGGCGGCTGTGTGACGGCGGCGCTCGGCGCCCGCACGGACACGTTCTACGACTCCTACCGGCGCACCGAGGACGCGTACCCGACCGCGAAGATCTCCTCCGTGCTCGGCAGCGTCGACCAGTCCCTCATCGACCGTACGGGCGGCGCTGAAGGACCGTACGAAGGCGCCTACGTCACCGGCTGGTACCCGGCGGCCGGCGACCCGCGCTGGGACGAGATGCGCGAGGTCATCCGGCAGCAGGCCTTCGGCGACAACCGGGTCGACCCGGCGGACGCGGGCGTGCAGACCACGTGGATCGCCTACACCGTCCTGAAGCAGGTCGTCGAGTCGCTCGACGGCGGCGAGGTCTCGTCGCGCAGCCTGCGGCGGGCGCTCGACAAGGGGCTCAAGGTCGAGACCGGCGGTCTGACGCCCACCCTGAGCTGGCGCTTCAAGGACATGCTCGCGGCGAGCGACTTCCCGCGCCTGGTCAACGCCGACATCACGTTCCAGCTCGTACGGGACGGCCGTCTGGTCCCGGCGCGCAAGGGCTTCGTGAACGTCTCCAGGACCCTGGAGGGGGTCCAGTAGGCCGGTGGCCGTCCCGCGCGCCTAGGGCCTGTCCGATGGGTCCTGCCGGGGTCGCGACCCCTGGCACGCACTCCCCCAAGCTCTCGGCTTCGCTCGAGCAGGGAGGTACCCCCTCC
>NZ_JBFBJK010000044.1:0-49019 GCF_040686095.1 Streptomyces sp. NPDC086554 | reverse complement strand
GGGGGCCCCCCCCACTTGCCCCGCCCGGCTCTCGGGGCGGGGCAACCCGTGGGCGTCAGAGGGTGCGTCAGAAGTTGATCATGTGTCCGGCCAGGCCGTGCACGGCCTCCTTGACCGCCTCGCCGAGCGTCGGGTGGGCGTGCACGTTGCGGGCGACCTCGTGCACGGTCAGGTCCCACTGCTGGGCCAGCGTGAGCTCGGGAAGCAGCTCCGTGACGTCCGGGCCGATCAGGTGGGCGCCGATGATCTCGCCGTACTGAGCATCGCTGATGATCTTGACGAAGCCGACCGTGTCGCCCAGGCCGTGCGCCTTGCCGTTCGCCATGAACGGGAACTTGGCGACCTTGACGTCGAAGCCCTTCTCCTTGGCCTGCGCCTCCGTCCAGCCGAAGCTGGCGATCTGCGGCTGCGAGTAGGTCGCGCGCGGGATCATGGGGTAGTCGAGCTCCATGGTCTCGGCGCCCGCGATCGTCTCGGCGGCCACCACACCCATGGACTCGGCGGTGTGCGCCAGCATCAGCTTCGCGGTGACGTCACCGATGGCGTAGATGTGCGGCACGTTCGTGCGCCCGCGGCCGTCGATGTCGATGGCGCCGCGCTCGGTCAGGGCCACGCCCGTGGCCTCCAGGCCGTAGCCCGTGACGTTCGGCGCGAAGCCGATGGCCTGCAGGACCTTGTCCGCCTCCAGGATCTCCTGCTTGCCGTCCTTGCCGGTCACCGTGACGCGCACCTGCGGGCCCGACTCGTCGATGGACTCGACACGGGTCGAGGTCTTCACGTCGATGCCGAGCTTGCGGTACTGCTTGGCCAGCTCCGTCGATACGTCCACGTCCTCCAGCGGCGCGATGCGGTCGAGGAACTCGACGATCGTGACCTTCACGCCGTAGTTGTGCAGGACGTACGCGAACTCGATGCCGATCGCGCCGGCACCCGCGATCACGATCGACTGGGGCACGCTGTCGGCGAGGATCTGCTCCTCGTACGTCACCACGCGCTCGCTGCGGCTCGTGCCGGGAAGCAGCTTCGGCGTGGCGCCCGTGGCGATGATGCAGTTGTCGAAGCCGATCGTGGTGGTCGTGCCGTCGGACTTGGCCACCTGGAGCGTGTTCGCGTCGAGGAAGGTGCCCCGGCCGTCGAACTCGGTGATCTTGTTCTTCTTCATCAGGAAGTGGACGCCCTTGACGCGGCCGTCCGCGACGGTACGGCTGCGGTTGAACGCCTCGCCGTAGTCGAAGGACACGTTCCCGTCGACCTTGATGCCGTACGTCTTCTGCTCGTGCGTGAACAGATGGGCAAGCTCGGCGTTGCGCAGCAGCGCCTTGGTCGGGATGCAGCCGACGTTGAGGCAGACACCTCCCCAGTACTTCTCCTCGACGACCGCAACCCGCTTGCCCAGCTGGGCGGCGCGGATGGCGGCCACATAGCCGCCGGGTCCTGCTCCGAGCACGACGACATCGAAGCGGTCTTCCATGGGGAGGTCCTCTCTGGTGGAACGTATCTCGCGTATCCGGTGGAACGAATCTCGCGTATCTCCGGTGGAACGTAACTCGCGTACGTCCGATCATGCGCCATCCGGCCGCCTCATGGGCGGGCGGGTGCCCGATGGCGCGCCGCCCCGGGCGGCCGTCTCCTCAACCGCCGCTGTGAGCACACCCGTTGGTGACCGGGACCGGGTTCACCGGGCCGCACGGCACGGGATAGTGTCGCCGCGACGGAGCCAAGACCCATATCCCTGTGGCAGAGGTGGAGAGCGCACTGTGGCCGGTGACGAGCAGCCCGAGATGATGCCCATTCCCTTCGACGTGCCCACGTCGGCACGTGCCTACGGCTGGATGCTCGGCGGCAAGGACAATTACGCGGTCGACCGCGAATTCCTGCTGCACACGCTGCCCGACTTCCCCGAGTGCGTCGACATCGCCCGGCAGAACCGCGAGTTCCTCTTCCGCGTGGTGCGCCATCTGACCCAGGCGGGGGTCCGCCAGTTCATCGACATGGGCTGCGGTCTGCCGACCGACGACAACGTCCACCAGGTCGCGCAGCGCTTCGCCCCTGACGCCCGCGTCGTCTACGTGGACATCGACCCGATCGTCCTCGCGCACGCCCACGCGCTGCTCGCCGACGACGCGACCACCACCGTCATCACCGGCGACATGCGCGACCAGGACGCGATCCTCGACCACCCCGACGTGCGGCGCCTGATCGACTTCGACGAGCCGGTCGCCGTGCTGTTCCTCTCCGTGGGGCACCACCTGACCGACGCCGACGACCCCCGCCGCGTCCTGCACACGATCATCGACCGGGCGGCCCCGGGCAGTTACCTGGGCTTCTCCCAGGTCGTCTCCGACGACCCGGAGCGCGGCGCCGCGATGACCGCGCACATCTCCGGCAGCGGCGTCCCCTGGCAGACCCGCACCCCCGGTGAGGTCGACGTCCTCCTCGACGGCCTCGCCCCGGTGGAGCCCGGCCTGCTGAACCTGGTGGACTGGCGCCCCGACGCCGACCAGCCGTCGCTCGCCCCCGTCCACGAGGACCTGGCCCCCTACCTGGGCGCCACCGAGCAGAACAAGGGCATCTACGAGTACGGGGGTTTGCTCCGCAAGGCGTAGCGGTACAGAATGGCGCGCATGATCCAGCACCTGACCGCCGCCGTGCGGACCTTCGGGGTCCCGTGGCGGCGCGGGTGCGAGCGATCGGGTCGCTAGCTGCCGGAGCGCGTCTCCGCAGCGCCCGGAGTTCCGCTCCGGGCCTCCGACCCGTTTTCTCGCCACCAAAGGATCATCATGGCTGTCACCTCTCCCGCGCTCCGCGATGCCCGCGTCCCCGCCGACGGCATGCACGAAGGGCGCCGCACCCTGCGCCGCGTACCCGAAGGCTGGGAAGAGCGCCCGTACGACCTGATCGACGTCGTCCCGCAGGGCCGCCTCATCGGCGCCGAGATCCGCGGCGTCGACCTCGCCGAGCCCCTCACGGCCGCGCTGCGCGAGGAGCTCAACCGGGCCCTCCTGGAGTGGAAGGTGCTCTTCTTCCGGGGCGCCGGGATCACCTCGGAGCAGCAGCGCGCCTTCGCCCTCAACTGGGGCGAGTTGGAGACCAATCCGCTGCTCGCGCGCGGTTCTGCCGAGGACGTCGTCCGGTTCGACAAGGGCGGCAGCGCGACGCCGACGTACGAGAACGTCTGGCACGCCGACGTCACCTTCCGCGAACGGCCCGCGCTCGGCGCCGTCCTGCAGCTGCGCGAGGTCCCGCCGGTGGGCGGCGACACGATGTGGGCGGACATGGCGGCCGCGTACGACAACCTCCCCGACGATGTGAAGGCGCGCATCGAGGGGGCGCGGGCGGTGCACGACTTCATCCCCGGCTTCGCCCGCTTCTACGGACCCGAGAAGCTGATCCCGCTCCAGGAGCAGTTCCCGCCGGTCACGCACCCGGTGGTGCGCAGGCACCCGGAGACCGGGCGGCGGATGCTCTTCGTGAACACCTCGTTCACCACACACATCGTGGGCATGGACCGCGAGGAGAGCGACCGGCTGCTCGGCTATCTGGTGCGGCAGGCGCATGTGCCGGAGTACCAGGTGCGGTTCCACTGGCAGGCCGGCGACATCGCGTTCTGGGACAACCGCGCCACCCAGCACTACGCGGTCGACGACTACGCCCCGCACCGCCGCGTCGCCGAGCGCGTCGCCATCGCGGGCGACCGCCCGTACTGATCACCCCCGCGGACGGCGCTCGCTCAACGCCCCATCGCCCGCTGCCACTTGACCTCGCCGTCCTGCCACTCGTCCGTGGGCTTGAGCCCCGCGGCGGTGGCGACGGCGGCCGAGGCATGGTGGTCCGGGTGGACATGGGCGATGACGGCTCGCACGGTCGGGCGTCCTGCCAGCCAGTCGACGAGCCCCCGGGCCGCCTCCACGGCGATGCCGCGCCCCTGCCACGGGGTCCCGATCACCCAGGCGATCTCCGCGACGAGTCCGGGGCCGTCGGGGACCACGGTCGCCTGCACCGTCCCGGTCAGCCGCTCCTCGTCACGCAGCCGGACCACCCAGTTGCACCAGGAGACCGCCGGGTCGGGGGACCCGGCGGTCATCCGCCGGTAGCGGGCGCGCAGCGCCTCGGGATCGTCGGGAGCACCACCGATGAAGGTGTGCAGGGCCGGATCGGACAGCACGCCGGCCATCTCGTCGGCGTGCTCGACCATCAGGGGTACGAGGTCGAGGCGGGCGGTGGCGATCCTTCGGGCGTCGATGCGTGTCATGGCAGGTGACCCCCGAGGCTGAGACTGATGTGCGAGGCAGCGTAATCGAGGCGGAGATCAGACCCGGCACGGACAGCGGCGGCCGCCCGGATCGCTGTGATGTGCGTCATGCGGGCGTTGCCCGGCCCGTTCGCCGGGCAGACTGGCAGCCGGATCAAGGAGGAGCCGGTGGACCGAAAGGCGCGACGCGCAGTCAAGGCGGCCGACGCGGGCCTGGCAGGTGCCCGTTGACCACTCAGGCGCAGTGCACACTGTCCGATCTGCTGGTCCTCGACAAGACGGCGGAGAACCACTACCAGGCCCCCGTCGTCGTCCAGGAGAGCTTCCCCCTGTACGGCGGCCAGATCGCGGCCCAGGCCCTGCTCGCCGCGGGCCTGACCGTGACGGGGCGCCAGCTTCCGCGCTCGCTGCACGCCACGTATCTCCTGCCCGGTGACACCACCGCCCCCGTCGACTTCGAGGTGGAGCGGGACCGGGACGGATTCTCCTTCTCCGCGCGCCGAGTTGTCGCCCGCCAGCACGGCATGACGGTCTTCACCATGTCGGCCTCCTTCCACGAGCCGTCGGCCGGCCAGGACACCCAACTCGGCGAACACCCGGCCCCCACACCGCCGGAGGACTCCGAACCCTTCGAGATGGGACGCTTCCCGCTGCTCGAATGGCGGCTTCCGGTGCAGACCCAGCCGTGGGGCCGGGGCAGGCCCACGCGGCTGTGGGCGCGTACCAAGGACGCCATCCCCGACAGCCCGCTCCTGGACGCCTGTGCGCTGACGTACCTCTCCGACGTGTCGACCGGCATCTCCGGCGTCAGCGGCGGCGGCAAGTACGCGGGCGTCACCCTCGACCACACGGTCTGGTTCCACCGCCAGGTCGGCTTCGACTCCTGGATCCTCCTCGACATGATCCCGAAAACCGTCGCGCAGGGCCGCGGCTGGTACACCGGCGGGATGTACACCACCGAGGGAACACTGGCGGCGACCCTGGCCCAGGAAACGCTCTTCCCTCCGGCCGGATCGCGGCGGTGACCACGCGTCAAGGCGCGATCCCCACCCCCTCGATCCTGCTCCACGCCTTCTCCTGCGCGGCTGTCATCGCGGGCCAGGAAAGGCCGCCGGGGCGGGGCCTGATGCGTGAGGCGTACGGGGCGGGGCGGAAGTCCGGGGCGTAGAAGCATCCGGTGCCGTACGTCTCGTCGAAGGCGGCGCAGGACGTCGCGATCGCGTGTGGGGTCGGCTTGTTGCCCGTTCGGGCCCAGGTGTTCAGTGTGGCCAGGGATGCGGCGTATTCGGAGTCGCTGAGTGCGCTGTGCTCCGTCTCCGTCGTGTATGTCTGGACGAGATGGCTGTCCCGGCCTGCGCCTCGCAGCGTGGCGCGGTAGGCCGCCTCGTGCTCGACGAAGGCCGTCGGGTCGTCGATCGCGTGCAGGGTGAGGACCGGGATCGAAACGCGGCCCGTGAGGTCGCTGTCGTAGGAGAGGTCACGGCGGGCCGTGGGGTCGGGCGAGAAGCGTTCGACACCGGCGTTGAGCGCCTTGTCGTCGTGCGAACCCGAGTACCTCACGCCCCGGTTGCCGAACGGATTGCGGCCGTCGAGGCGGCTCGACACGATGTCCCGGAAGGTGAATGTCGCGAAGCGCAGATGGGATTCGACGGCCCGTTCCGGGATGCGGGTGACGGCGAGGATGTCGTCGAGGTTGCGCTGCTGCAGGGCCGTCCGGTCCGCGCGCGGGGACGCGTAACCGGTGCATTCCTGGAGCCGGGCGCGCAGGCCCGCGGCCGTCATGGTGGAGTCAGCGCGCAGCCCCTGCCACAACGGGTACCGGGGCTCGCTGGGGCGCGGGTGGTTTTGGCAGTAGTACTGGTAGACCACCCGCAGGTCGACGCGGTAGTCGTAGCCGCGCGAACCCCCGCCGAGCACGCCGCTGGTCAGCAGCGCCCCGTCGTAGACGCCGGGCCGCGCGCCGTACGTCTCCGCGACCTTGGCGGCGACGTTGCCGCCCCAGGACTGGCCGTGCACATATGTGCGCCGCGGCGTGCCGAACTCCTCCACGAACAGGCGGCGTACGTTCTCGGTGTCGGCGGCGGCCATCCGTGTGCCGTAGCCGCCGCGACGGTAGGAGGAGCCGGCCCAGGCGTATCCCTCGTCGACCATCACCGCCCACCGCTCCAGGTCGTCGGTGCTGCGCGCGGGATCGGACGCGTCGCCGAGGTCCGGACCGCCGTGGGCGTGCACGACGAGGGAGCCGTTCCAGTCCGAGGGCACCGCGATCGTGTAGTGGGCCCCGTTGGCGTCCTGCCCGGTGTAGCACTTCGCCTTGTCGAGCAGGCGGGGCGGGCAGGTCCCGGGTGCCGGGCGCGAGGTCTTGGCCTGGGTGGCGGTCGCGGTGCCGAGCGTGCCGAGCAGTACGGCGGCGAGCGCGGCCGCCAGGGCCGCGGGGCGGCGTCGGCGGGACAGGGGCCGCCGGGGCAGGGGCGTGGGTGCGTCAGGTGTGCTCAAGGGAACGGCTCCCGTGGGTGCTCGGCGTGAACTTGCGCTGCGAGCCGGGATGTTAGGAACCGCCGAGGACGAGGGCCACCGTTGGGATCATTGCGTTCATAGTGTTCGGCCTGCCGAAGGTCCGCCGCGCCACAGGGCACGCGTCGCGGCGGGACCTTCAGCCGTCGCGGCGGACCTTCAGCCGGGACCCGCTACCGCACCAGGCAGGGGCGCTTGCCGTCGAACTGCCAGTCGGGGACCAGGTAACGCATCGCCGCCGCGTCGTCCCGCGCGCCCAGCGCCTTCTCGCGATAGAGCTCATGGGCCGCGAGCAGGCGGTCCCTGTCCAACTGGACGCCCAGGCCGGGGGAGTCGGGGACGGCTATCTCGCCGTCGACGATGCGGGGTGGGGCGGTGGTGAGCCGTTCCAGGCCCTCCTGCCAGATCCAGTGGGTGTCCAGGGCGTTGTACTCACCGGGGGCGGCCGCCCCGCAGTGCGTCACCATGGCCAGGGAGATGTCGAAGTGGTTGTTGGAGTGACAACCCCAGGTCAGGCCCATCGCGTTGCACAGCTGGGCGACGCGCACCGATCCCTGCATGGTCCAGAAGTGCGGGTCGGCCAGGGGGATGGAGACCGACTGCAGGGCCAGGGCGTGGGTCAGCTGCCGCCAGTCCGTGGCGATCATGTTGGTCGCGGTGGGCAGGCCCGTGGCGCGCCGGAACTCAGCCAGGATCTCCCGCCCGGAGTAGCCGTCCTCGGCCCCGCAGGGATCCTCGGCGTAGGCGAGCGTGCCGACCAGCGGCCGGCACAGCTCGACCGCATCGCGCAGCGACCACGCCCCGTTCGGGTCCAGGGTGATCCGGGCCTCGGGGAATCGGTCCTTGAGCGCGCGGACGGCCTTGACCTCATCGGCGCCCTCCAGGACACCGCCCTTCAGCTTGAAGTCACGGAAGCCGTAAAGGTCGTGGGCGGCCCCGGCCTGGCGGACGATCGCCTCGGGGGACAGGGCCTCCTCGTGCCGGACGCGGTACCAGTCGATCTCGGAGTCGGGCTCGCGGACGTAGTCGAGGTCGGTGCGGTCGGGGTCGCCGACGTAGAAGAGATAGCCCAACACGCGGACCGCGTCGCGCTGTTGGCCATCTCCCAGGAGCGCCGCGACGGGTACGTCGAGGTGCTGGCCCAGGAGGTCGAGCAGGGCCGACTCGACGGCGGTGACGGCGTGCACGGTGGTCCGCAGGTCGAAGGTCTGGTCCCCCCGGCCGCCGGAGTCGCGCCCCGCGAAGCGCTCCCCGATCTGCCGCAGCACCCGCTTGTAATCGCCCAACGTCGCGCCGACGACCAGGGATTCGGCATCCCCCAAGGTCTCGGTGATCTTCGCGCCGCCGGGCACCTCGCCGAGGCCCGTGCGCCCCTCGGAGTCCTGGAGGACGACCACATTGCGGGTGAAGTAGGGGCCGTGCGCGCCGGAGAGATTCAGCTCCATGGAGTCACGGCCGGCGACGGGATAGACGGCGTACTGGGTGATGGTCGGCTGGCCGGCACTCCGGTAGCTTCTCTTGCTCATCGTCGTCAACGTCCTTGTATTGGGGAGGGAGTTAAGGGGAGCTGCGAAAGGCCGCCGGGCTGGTTTCAACCCGGCTGGTGTTGACTGTGGAAGACCTGCTGGTCCGCTGGGCCACAGGCAGCGTGAGCCAGGAATCCCCCTGCTTCAGCTGCCGTTCGTCTACGGCGCCCACCAGGGCAAGTCCGTCGTCGAGCACCTTCGCGAGCTCGGCGAGGTCGTCGGGTCCGGGGTCGGTGAGCGGGGCGCGCACGGGTCCGACGGGGAGGCCGCGCAGCCGGGCGGCGGCCTTGATCAGCGAGACGGCGTAGCCGGGCACCGGGGCGAAGGCGTGGACCGCCGATGAGTAGGCGGGCACGCCGACGGTGGCGTACGCGCGGGCCTGGATCTCGGCGGTGGCGGCGCCGTTGAAGAAGAGGAAGCCCTCGGGGGCCGCGAGGGTGAGGCGATGCAGCCGATCGGGGTCGCTGTGCCCGTCCTTGAGGCCGATGACGGTGGGGATCTCGGCGATGCGGCGCACGCCGTCCGCCGTGAAGGTGACCGGGCCGCGCTGGTAGGCGATGAGCGGAAGGCGGGTGCCGTCGGCGATCCGGCGGAGCTGCTCCACCAGGCCGTCCTGCGGGGCGGCGACCAAGTAGTGCGGCAGGACCAACAGGGCGTCCGCTCCCGCCTCTTCGGCGATACGGGCGAAGCGGCGGTCCTGCGCGGTACTCGTCCTCATCCAGCTCGCTGAACTCGCCGGTGCCGCAGGCGGGGAAGACGGCGCTGGGCGCGGACGCCAACTGGGCAGGCAGGTAGGCCCGGTACGCCTCCAGGTCGAGAGCGCGGGTGACGTCCTCGGGCTCCGTCCTGTGCCGTGTCATGCATCCCGTCCTTGTATATAGATGGCGTTCGTATATGGGAATGGAGGCTAAGTTGGTGAACGCGAACGGGTCAATGGGTGGGGAGAGGCGGTTTTACGATGGGCCGCATGCCGGAGAACTCCTCGCCGGGCGCGGCGACCGACCGGCCCGCCTGGACGAACTCGCCGCGGAACTCGGCGTACCGCGCAGCAGCATGTACCAACTCCTGCAGACCCTCGTCGACTGGGGCTGGGTGCGCTCCGACACCACCGGTTCGCTGTACGGCATCGGGGTCCGCGCACTGCTCACCGGCACCAGCTACCTCGACAGCGACCGGCGGGTGCGGGCGGTAGCCGTCCGTCATTGCTCGGTGAGTGACCGGCGGATGCGGCGCAGGTGGGCCTGTTCGGCCGCGTTCTCGGTGCGGGCGATGGCGGCCTCGTAGGCCAGGGCCGCTTCGTCCCGGCGGTCCAGGCGGCGCAGCAGGTCAGCCCGGACGGCGTGGAAGACGTGGTAGCCGTCCAGGGCGAGAGCGTCGACCAGAGCCAACGCCGGTGCGGGGCCCTCGACTTCGGCCACCGCGACCGCGCGGTTGAGCGCCACCACCGGGTTCGGGGCCACCGCCATCAGCTGGTCGTACAGCCGGCGGATCTGGCCCCAGTCCGTGGCGGCCGCGGTCGGCGCGTCGCTGTGGACGGCGTTGATCGCGGCCTGGATCTGGTACGGGCCGGGGCGGTTGCGCCGCAGGCAGCGGCGTACGAGGTCCTGGCCCTCGTCGATCAGGGCGCGGTCCCAGCGGGTGCGGTCCTGGTCGGCGAGGAGGACGAGTCCGCCGTCCGGTGCCGTGCGCGCCGCACGCCGTGACGCGGAGAGCAGCATGAGGGCGAGCAGGCCGAGGGCCTCGGGTTCGTCCGGCATGAGCTCGGCAAGGAGGCGCCCCAGGCGGATGGCTTCCGCGCAGAGGTCCTCGCGGACGAGCTCGTCACCCGAACTGGCCGTGTGCCCCTCGTTGAAGATCAGGTAGACGACCGCGAGCACCGCGCGCAGCCGGTCGGGCAGATCGGCGTCGCCGGGGATCCGGTACGGGATGTGCGCGTCGCGGATCTTCCCCTTGGCCCGCACGATCCGCTGGGCCATGGTCGATTCCGGTACCAGGAACGCGCGGGAGATCTCCGTGGTGGTGAGCCCGCCGAGCAGGCGCAGGGTGAGCGCAACGCGCGCCGCAGGGGCGAGCGCCGGATGGCAGCAGGTGAAGATCAGGCGCAGTCGGTCGTCGCGCACGGGTCCCTCCTCTCCGAGGGGGCTGCCCTGGGCGTGCAGCAGCGCGGCCTGGGCGTGCCGGTCGGCGCGGGAGGCCTCCCTGCGGAGGCGGTCGATCGCGCGGTTGCGGGCGGTGGTGATGATCCAGCCCGCGGGGCTCGGCGGCACACCGGTGGACGGCCACCGCTGCACCGCCGTGGTGAACGCGTCCTGGACCGCCTCCTCGGCGATGTCGATGGAGCCGAAGACACGGACCAGGACGGCCACCGCGCGCCCGTACTCCTCGCGGAAGACACGCTCGACGACCCCGGCGGTGACCTCCGTGGTGTCGGATGCCATCAGCGGGAGTCGGGCCGCAGCGGGCGGACCTCGACCGGCAGGGTGGCGGCGCGGGCCAGCTTGCGGCCCCAGGTGAGCGCCTCGTCGAGATCGGCCGCCTGGATGACGGTGAACCCGCCCAGGTGCTCCTTGCCCTCGACGTAGGGGCCGTCGGTGGTGAACACGTCCTCGTCCTTGAGCCGCAGAACGGTCGCCGTGCTCGGCGGGAAGAGTCCTCCCGTGAACACCCAGGCGCCCGACTCCTTGAGCTCGGTGGTCAGTGCTTCGAGGTCGCGCACGATCGGTTCGAGGATCTCCGGAGCCGGGGGCTCGCCGTCGGGCTGGTAGACGCTGAGCATGTACTGGTTCATGGCTGCTTCTCCTCGGCGGATCGTGCTGCGGGCCGGGCCGTTGCCGGTCTCTCACCCTCCATACGAACGGGGTGCCGCCGGATCGACACGGGCCGACGGTCGCCGGCATGGACGACGACGAGGCCTCATCCCACCGTCAGGGGAGAGGCCTCGTCCAGCCAATTGAGCTCGGAAGGCTGAGAAGGCCGAGAAGGCCGAGAAGGCCGAGAAGGCTCAGAAGGAGAGGGCGGCACCTCCCGAAAGGCTTGCGCCCATCTCGCAGCTGTTGCTGAAGGTGGCGGACCACGCGACTCGTCTGCCCTGCCACACACCGTCGGCGGTGACCACGACGGGCTTCCACTCCTTGGTGCAGGCCACGCCGGACGCCGTGCCGACCAGCTGGGCGAACTCCCCGTCGACGGCGTTCAGTTCGGCGCATGCGGCGGCCGCGGAGGGGTGGCTCCCCGAGGCCTTGGGCGTACACGTCAGGGTCACCGCGCGCTGCATGGTCGCGGTGTCGGCGTCCTTGCCCTGGCCGACGGCGAGCACCAGTGACGAGGGCGCGTAGAGGCCGGTCGGAGCGGGCGTCTCGGCCTGGGCCGTGCCGGTCGTTCCGGACATCACGCAGGCGGCCACAAGGGTCGTCGCGCCCACCGTCTTGAGGAAGAAACGCACGTCAGCTCTCCTTTGATGCGGGTGTGTTCCTGGTTGCGGACAGGAGTCTTGCCGGTGCGGAGAGTGAGCGCCAAACTCATGGTCGATTTCCGGATGCATGTGTTCGCTGAGCGGTCGCCGCATGGCTGTTCGGGCAGCTCAGAGCGGTTGGGGGAGCCGCGCGAAGGCTGTCCAACATATGGACCGGAGGCGGTGATGCAAGCCGGAACAACCGTCTGACCTGCAACTTAAGGTGATTCCATTTTCTATCGGAATCTGTGGTCGACCGGAAAGCATCGGTGCTATAGGCGCGGGACATATGCGGTTCGTACGCGGGCGCTACTGGGGTCGGCAGTGCCGTCCCGTGCGCCGGCTCGCGGTAGCGGTGGTGATCATGGCGTCGAGCCTGTCGCGGGCGCTCACCAGATCCCCGATCTGCCGGTCGATGCGGCTCCGTTCGACCGAAAGCCGGTCGAGCAGCTCCGGCGTGGCCTCACCGTTCACGACGCACGGCAGCAGTTCCAGGATCGACTTGCTCGTCAGCCCGGCGGCATACAGCTGCTGGATCAGCCGGACGCGGTCGACCGCGCGCTCCGCGTAGTGGCGCTGGCCGCTGGCGCTGCGTTCCGAGGCGAGCAGATGCTGTTCCTCGTAGTACCGCAGCGCCCGAACGCTGACGCCCGTCCTGGTGGCGAGCTCGCCGATGCGCATCACGTCTCCCGATCTGTTCAAGGCCTACGTCTTGCCTCTGACGTCAGCGTCAGGTTTTAGCGTAGCTCGCGTGACCGCATCAGCTCGCGTGACCGCATCAGCCAGGGCCACGCGGACGTGGCCCTCACCGCACCCACCCCCGTCGTCTCGGTGAAGCCGGTAGCGCTGCGCGCGCCGGGCCGCGGCGAGGACCTCCAGGTGAGGGTCTCCGCGCCGACGGCCGGGGGCGAACTGCCGGTCATCGTGCTCTCGCACGGCTTCGGCTCGTCGCTGAACGGCTATGGCCCCCTGGCCGACTTCTGGGCCGCTCACGGCTTCGTGGTGATCCAGCCCACCCATCTCGACTCCAGGACGGTGGGCCTCGCCCAGGACGATCCCCGCACCCCGCGGATCTGGCGTTTCCGCGTCGAGGACATGAAGCGCGTCCTCGACCGGCTCGACCTGCTGGAAGCTGCCGTACCCGGTCTCGCGGGGCGCATCGACCGCGGCCGCATCGCCGCGGCCGGACACTCCTTCGGCGGCCAGACGGCGGGCAATCTGCTGGGCCTGCGCGTCCTCGACCCGGTGAGCGGGGAGGAGGCGGACCTGTCCGACGAACGGATCAAGGCAGGCGTGCTGCTCGCCACGGCCGGAAGGGGCGGAGCCGATCTGACGCCGTTCGCCGCCGAGCACTTCCCGTTCATGAACCCGAGCTTCGCCCACATGACCACGCCCGCCCTGGTGGTCGCCGGGGACAGGGACGACTCCCCACTGTCCGTCAGGGGCCCGGAGTGGCTTGCGGATCCGTACTTCCTGAGCCCGGGTGACAAGAGCCTGCTCACGCTGTTCGGTGCGGAACACTCGCTCGGCGGGATAGCCGGATACGAGGCCCGGGAAACGACGGACGAGAACCCCGAGCGCGTCGCCCTGATCCAGCGGATCACGTGGGCGTACCTGCGCCGTGCGCTCGGCGTGGAGGACGCCGGTTGGCCGGCAGCACAGAAGTCTCTGCTGGACAGCTCCCATCCACTGGGTCGCATCCAATCGAAGTGAAGCCGCCCCCCTCCCCTCCGATCGATCCCGCTGTCGACTAGCGGCGGTCGCGGAATGTGCGGCGAAGGTCGTCGACCCAGGCGTCGGGGATCTCCCAGGGGATGAAGTGGCCGCCGTTCTCGTGCGCGGTGACGTTGACGTGGTGGTACCACTCGGCGCGGTCGCCGGCGAGCCAGTTCTGGACGCGCTGTTCGGGGGTGGTGACGCCGGGCGGGTTCTCGTGGCCGACGAACGTGATGCCGGTGGGAGCCTCGACGACCGGCCGGCGGTCGTGGGAGGGAGTCCACGGATAGCGGTTGGCGTTGGCGTAGTAACGCACCGACGTGCCGATGGCGTTGTTCACCCAGAAGATCATGGCGTGGGTGAGGAGGTCGTCCTTGGAGAAGACGTTCTCGACGTCGCCCTTGCTGTCGCTCCACTTGGTCCAGCGTTCCAGGATCCAGGCGAGCAGGCCGACCGGCGAGTCGCTCAGGCCGTGGGCGAGCGTGCTCGGGCCGAGGACGTGTACGGCCAGGTGGGCGGCGAAGCGCCGCTCCAGGGACACGAGTTGACGGTGCGCGGGCTCGGAAAGGCCCTCGGGGATCGGGTGGCCGCCGCTGAGGTCCCAGCCCCGGTCGCCGTTGAACAGGGTGAGTTTCAGGGCGGAGCCGATGTGGATGCCGTGCAGTTCGTCGGCGTACTTGTGGCCGAGCTGTCCTGTGACGAGGGCGCCTACGTCGCAGCCCCCGGCGGCGTACTTCTCGTGGCCGAGCGTTTCGGTCATCAAGGTGTGCCAGAGGTCGGCGACCTTCACGAAGTTCATGTCGGGGTGATCCGGCAGCGGCGTGGAGAAGCCGAAGCCGGGCAGCGAGGGCACGATGACGTCGAACGCGTCGGCCGGGTCGCCGCCGAAGGCCGCGGGGTCTGCGAGAGGCTCGATGACCTTCGACCAGTGCCAGAATGTCCACGGCCAGCCGTGCGTGAGGATGAGCGGCGTCGGGTCGGGTCCCACACCGGCCTTGCGCATGAAGTGCACAGGAACGCCGTCGACGCTCACCCGGTACTGCTCATGGGCGTTGATCGCGGCCTCGGCCTTGCGCCAGTCGTACCGATGGAGCCAGTGGTCGGCAAGCTCCTGGAGGTAGACGCGGCTGACGCCGTAGTAGCCGTCGTCGTTGCCCACGTCGTCGAACCACCGGGTCAGGCGCAGCCGCGTCCTCAGGTCGTCGAGTACGGCTTCGGGGACGTGCAGGGGCGCGGGTTCCAGGGGGAAGCGGGCGGTGGTTGCCATGGGATTCCTTCCGGCAGGGAGAAGCGGCCGCGCCGCGCGTCAGCGCTCGGACTCCATGAGCGCGGCCATCCGCGCGAGCGCGGGCAGAGCGGCGCCGATGGCGTGCCGCTCCTCGGGGGTCAGGGCTTCGGCGAACAGGCTGAACTGGCGTACGCGGTCCGCGTGTCGGGTCCGGATGATCCGTGCGCCGGCCGGGGTCACCTGGACGAGCACCGCGCGGCGGTCGTCGGGATCCGGCCTGCGCTCCACGAGCCCGTCCTGTTGCAGGCGGTTCACCAGCTGGGTGATGGCGGGCTGGGTGATCTGCTCGGTCACCTTCAGCGCGGTCAGCCGCATGGGCCCCTTGTGGGTCAGCGTGTGCAGGACGGACAGCGTGGTGAAGCTGTGCTTCTCGGTGGTGGGAAGCCGGATGGAGCGCCGGGTGAACTCCGCCATGACAGTGGCGAGTTCACTGGTGTCGAGCTCGTGCTGAAGCCCGTGCTCAAGCTCGTGCTCGGGCCGGGGCTGAGGCTGGGGTGCCATGCCCCGAACGTATCACCGATTTATTTAAATCGCTTATGTACTTCGGCGGTCAGCACTCAGGTGTCAGCACTCAGGGACGGTCCCGCGTTCGCATACGTGCAGATGGCCGTCGAGCGGATGGGGCGGGCGCGGCGGAAGGACGGCCTCAAGGGCAAAGCCCGCCTTCTCCGCGACCCGGCATGAGGCCGGATTGCCCACGTTGTGGAACAGTTCCAGGCGGGTGAGGCCCTGCCCCTGGTCGGCGTCGAAGGCCCAGGCCGTCAGCAACTCGACTGCCCGGGATGCCAGGCCGAGTCCCCGCGCAGGAGCCCCGGTCCAGTAGCCGATCTCGCCCACGGCCCCTGTGCCACCCGGCCGTTTGAGCACGGCGTGACCCGCCACCTGCCCGTGCGCGAGGACCGCGAAGCTGAGTCGCTCCCGCGTCGCCCAGCCCGCTTGTTGCGCGGCGATCCAGCGCACCGCGTCGTCCTCGTCGGCCACCCGGTGCGACGTCCAGCGCCGCAGTTCCGCGTCATCGGCAAGCGCCGCCAGCGCGGTGGCATCAGCGGCCGCCCAAGCGCGCAGCGTCAGTTCCGCCGAGCTCAGGACCACCGTCATCGCTGCCCCCGGTCGCGCGGGGCCACCAGGCCGGACTCGTAGGCCAGGACGACGAGTTGGGCGCGGTCACGGGCATGCAGCTTGGTCATGGCCCGGTTGACATGGGTCTTCGCGGTCAGCGGGCTGATCACCATGCGGTCGGCGATCTCGTCGTTGGACAGGCCCTGTGCGACCAGGGCGACGGCCTCACGCTCGCGATGGGTCAGCCCCTTCAACTCCGTGTCGCCGTCGATGGCGTGGGGCGGCTGCGTGACGTACCGGTCGATCAGCTTGCGGGTGATCGACGGTGCGAGCAGCGCATCGCCGCGTGCGGCGACGCGCACGGCGTGCAGCAGGTCCTCGGGCACGATGTCCTTGACCAGGAATCCCGCGGCGCCGGCGCGCAGCGCGTCGAAGACATACTCGTCGAAGCCGTAGTTGGTCAGGATGACGACGTGCACGCCGGCCAGGGCCGGGTCGGCGGCGATGAGCCGGGTCGCCTCGATGCCGTCGACGACGGGCATCTGGATGTCGATGAGCGCGATGTCGGGCAGGTGCTGTCGGGCAAGCGCCACGCCCCCCTGCCCGTCGGCGGCCTCGGCCACCACCTCGATGTCGTCCTCGATGTCGAGGAGCGCGCGAAAGCCGCTGCGCAGGAGCGGCTGGTCGTCGACCAGCAGGACACGGATCACGACGTACGCTCCACGGGAAGCTCGGCCCGGACGGTGAAGCCGCCGTCGCCGCGGGGTTCCGCGTGCAGGCGGCCGCCCAGCGCGGTCACGCGTTCGTGCATCCCGAGCAGCCCGACGCCGGGCACCGGGGCGGAGTCCGGCGAGGCCTTCCCGTCGTCGTCGACCCGTATGGCCAGAGCGTCCGGCCGGTAGTCGATCCGGACCGACGCCGTACTGGCCGATGCGTGCCGGGCGATGTTGGTGAGCGACTCCTGAACGATGCGGTAGGCGGTGCGGTCCACCGTGGCCGGCACGTCGTGCCGGCGCCCTTCGATCGTCAGCGTCGCGTCCAGGCCGTTGCCACGGGCCCGTTCCACCAGCCCCGGGACGTGCGCGAGGCCGTGCGGCGGAGCCTTGCCGTCGTCACGCAGCGCCTCCAGGGTCGCCCGCAGCTCCCGGGTCGCCTCACGGCCGGCGTCGCGGATCGCCAGGAGGGCCTCCGGCACCTCTTCGCCGCGCTTGCGGGCCACATGCACGGCGGCTTCCGACTGCACCTTGATCACCGAGATCTGATGGGTGAGCGAGTCGTGCAACTCCCGGGCGATGTGCAGCCGTTCCTCGTCGGCGCGGCGCCGTGCGGTCTCCTCGCGGGTGCGCTCGGCTTCGTCGGCTCGCCGCTCGGCCTGCCGCAGCGCTTCCCCCGCGGCACCGGCCGCGATCAGCCAGGCAATCTCCAGGGCGCCGCGGGCCTGTGCGAACGCCTCGCCCGTGTCGTGCAGGGAGACCAGGGCGGCGAGGGGAAGTGCGGCCAGCATCAGCACGCTCGCCGCGACCGTGACGACGCGGTGTCCCGCGCGCATGGACGCGTACACCGCGAACAGGAAGGCGACGACCGGCACGTCGAAACCGGCCGCCTGATACCCCATCGCGCAGAGCCCGGTGACGGCCAGGACGGCGACCGGAGCCCGGCGGCCCGCGGCGAGCGCCAGGCCGCTCGCCGCCAACAGCGCGTAGCCGAGCACCTCGTGATCCGCGGCGGAGTGCTGCTCGGACCGCCCGGCGATCAGCAGCACCGCCGCCACGCAGACCGCGACCACCCCGTCCCTGACCGCAGCCGGAACGCCGAACCGTCCTGTGCTCATGCGCGCACCCTAGCCGGACGCCGGGGCGGGGGAGTCCGGCTGACGAAGGGGTGAACGCCTACCGCGTACGCAGTACTTCCGCGCCCCCTGCCACATCCGCGGCAGCGCGAAGTGTCTGCGGCTGCTGGACGACCGGTGGCCCGCCCGGCGAAAGGGTCGGAGGAACCCTTTTGGAAGAAGAGGAGAAGGACATGATCTCGTCAGAACCCCTGATGACCGCCGCCGACGTGTACTCCATGAGCGCCGGACGCCTCGGGGCCACCACAGCCGCCGTGTTGGGGCTGATCGGCGTGGTCGTCGGAGGCCTTGCGCTGGCCCGCCCCGCCGGTCGCCTCGGCACCGGCGCCGGGCGGCTCGGAGCCAACGCCGCCCTGGCGGCGGGGCTGATCGCCGCGGCCGTCGGCGGTCTCGTCACGGCCACCGCCGACGGCGGCCTCGGCACCGGCAACGGCCTCGGCGGGGCCATCGTCGCCCTGGTGGTGGGAGCGATCGCCCTCGTCCTCGGCGGCCTGGCCCTGGCCCGCGCCCGCCGCACGGAGTCGGCGTCGACCGGCTGACCAGGAACCATGGCGGGGCGGCGCCCCCTCACCCCAGCCTGACGGTCACCCGCTGACTGGCGCCCTTGGTGCCGCTGAGATCTCCGAACGTCAGCTTCAGCGAGGCGCCCGTGGTCGCGGACGTGACGGTGGCGGGCTTGGACGTCACCGCGGACACGGCGCGGTTCCAGGTGAGCGTCAGGGACGTCTGCGCGCGCATCGGGTCGCTGACGCAGACGACCGCGGTGCCGTCGCTCTTCTCGCTGATCTGGACGGAGCAGGGCGCGCTCGCGACGAGCGGGCCCACCGTGCCGCCGAACCAGAAGTTCACGCCGGTGAAGCCCTGCGCGGGCACGGATACGCCTTGCTGGTCATCGGAGTTGGCGAGGATCCGCAGCCATCCGGTGTCCGCGGAACGAGCCGCCGTCCGGGCGGCGGAAGCGCCCGGCATCAGCTGATAGGCGTAGGTGCCGTTCGTCGGCGCGGTGCCGTGATCGACGTACAGAGTGAGGTACTTGCGGGCGATCGCGGTCGTGGCGCCGCCCTTGTTGATGTCGCTCCACTTGCCGGAGCGCTCCTCGCGCAACGCCTTCACCGTGGCGCCGCCGGGGAAGACATAGCCGCCATGGCCCCCGATGTGGGCCCACTTGGCGCCGGACAGGGTCGCCGACCAGGGGGTGCTTGTCGGCTTGCTGACGCCGTCGACCTGGAAGGGGGCGGTGCCCGTCGGGCCGAGGTTGCGGTTCTCGATGGTCGACTCGACCGCCGCGCCGTCCGTGCAGACGATGCCGGCGCCCAGGCAGACGATCGTGTCGTCCAGGCAGAACCAGGATTTCCTCGCCCGTAGTGTGCTCTGCAGGCCCTTCAAGTACTGGCCGATGGCGGCCCGTTGGCCGTCGCTCGCGCCGCCCACCCACTTCACGTCCGGCAGGGACGCGCCCCAGTCGCCGCCCGCCGCGTCGGAAAGGGGCTTGCGGGAGGCTGTGATGCCGGGCAGCCGATAGGGGTCGACGGTGGGCCAGAAGGCGTCGCTGTACTGCCCGTTGGCGTACGTGTCGCCCCACCAGTAGAGCATTCCGGAGCCGGTGTGCCAGCCGCGCAGATTCTCGCCGTTGCCCGTCTCGTAGTACGTGATGCGGGGGTCGGCCATGCTGATCGACGCCGCCCAGCCGGGGCGCCGGTGCGTGGCGCGCGCCATGTTGGTGAAGAGGCGGTGCCCGGTGGGCTCGGCGGCCGGGGTCACGGAGGCGTCGTCCTCGACTCCCTTCAGCCGGGCGAGACTTGTCAGGCCGAGCGAGGGGTCGCTCAGGGGCGGGCTGTAGTAGTCACGGCGCATCCAGCCCTTGACCAGGCCGCGCCAGCGGGCGTTCTCCGCCGTGCTCGCGCCCTGACCGAGCAGCACGATCGCGGACATGATGGGGTGGCCGCGCAGATGGTCGTCGGCCTGGATCTTCTTGGCGTCGGACGCGGAGAGGCCGCGGCTGATGGCGCGGCCCGCGACGCCGTCCATGACGAGGCCGTTGTAGAGGAAGGGCGCCCAGGCCTTCTCGACGGCGTCGAAGACGATCTGCCGCTTTGTGTCGGTGACCTCCCAAGTGGAGCCGCGCAGCAGCGAGAAGAGCATGCCGAGACCGCCGAGCATCACCGATCCGTACGACCCGGTGTAGGGCACGGTGGTGTGCTGGATGAACGAGCCGTCGGTGTAGAGCCCGTCGCCGGTCGTCACGTACGGGAAGACGGGGGACAGTGCGTCACGGGCCAGGGCGATCTTCGCCGAGCTGCCGCCGACGACCCCGCGCAGGGCCAGCACCCGGCACAGGTCCACGCGGTTGGCGCCGGTGCTCGTGCCGGTGTAGCTGCCCACCGCGGAGTCCGGCACGAAGTGGTCGACGGCCTTGCAGTAGTTGGCCACTTGGGCCGCCGACAGCTGGTCGTACATCAGCACGCAGACGTCGAGGAGGTGCTGCGGGGCGCCTATCTGCCAGCTGTACCAGTTGCCGAACCGCGCCTGGTTCTCGTTGTAGATCTGCGTGTAGAGGTGGTCGAGGCCGGTGAGGACGGCGGACTTGAGGGCCGCGTCGCCGGTCAGGCCCGTGCCCTCCTGTCGGTAGGCCTGCGCCATGGTGTTGAGCCTGCTGTAACCGGTTACCACGTTGGCCGAGTATCCGTACGACTCCTGGTCGGTGTCCGGGTCGGGATCGGCGTACGAGGCGTCGGGCCACAGGGATCCCGTCGCCGGCGCCATGGTGTCGCGCAACTGCCGTGCCGTGGCGCCGAGTTCGGTCAGGCGGCTCTTGAAGGGCTCGGCCGTGGGGGAGAAGCCGTCGCCCAGAACGAGGGTGCGCCACTTGGCGCGCAGGGCCTCGTACGCGTCGGCGGCCGCCGCCTCCGCGCAGGGCAGCAGCCCCGAGGCGGTCAGGGCGAGCGCGGAGGCGGTGCTGGTGAGCAGGAAGGAGCGGCGGGACCAAGGAGAGTGCATGGGGTCTCCGATGGTGGTGGGAGGGGGGAGCCAGGAGGGGGCCGCGCGAGGAGCAAGCGCTTTCTAGCATGGGTATGTGCCGCCGCTCAATAGGTCTAGACGTCTTGGCGCTGTAGCGTCGGGTCCATGGAAGATCACGCGGTGGTGGATGTGGGCGACGTACGCCTGGCCTATCGGAGCTGGGGCGACCCGTACGGCGCTCCCGTCGTGCTGTTGCACGCGCTCGGCGGCTCATCGGCGAGCTGGGACGAAGTCGGGCAGGTGCTCGGCGAGGAGTGGCGTGTGTACGCGCTCGACCTGCGCGGGCACGGCGAGAGCGACTGGCCCGACGAGTACTCGTTCGAGCTGATGCGCGATGACGTGCTCGGTTTCCTCGACGAGCTGAGCCTCGACCGCGTCGGCCTGGTCGGCCACTCCATGGGCGGAGTCGTGGCCTACCTGCTTGCCCAGGACCATCCCGACCGCGTGGAGCGCCTCGTCCTGGAGGAGGCGCCGCCGCCCTACCCGCGTGAACCGGTCGAGGCCGAACGCCCCGACGGCCCCATCGACTACGACTGGCCCGTGGTCCCCGCCATCCGCGGTCAGCTGGACAGCCCCGACCCGGAGTGGGCCGAGCGGCTCGGCGAGATCGTCGCGCCGACGCTGATCGTGGCGGGCGGACCGGACAGCAGCATGTCGCAGGCACGGATCCCCGACATGGCCGCGGCGATCCCCGACTCCCAGCTGATCACGATCCCGGTCGGGCACTCGGTCCACGAGGTGCAGCCCCGCCAGTTCGCGCAGCAGGTCAGCGAGTTCTTCAGCAGCTGACGGCGCGGGTTCATCGGCCGAGTGGGTGCGAGGCGCGGGCGTACCGCGCCCCGCACCCGCCGCGTTCGAGGGCTACGCGGGCCGGGGCCGGGACTGGTAGAGGCGGGTGTAGTAACGCCCCTCGGCCTCAAGGCCCGTCGGGTCGTCGCCGGCCTTGAGTACCTGGTCGACGGCGCTGCGCTGTTCCTCCAGATCGCTGAACAGCCGCTGCGGATAGGTCCGTCGAGGATCGGTCTCGGTGGCGAGACCATGGGCGTCGAGACTCGCCAGGATCTCCTGGAAGGGCACTGTGCGCAGGACGAACGCGCTCACCCAGACCGGCAGGGCCGTCGCGCCGAGGAGAGCGTTGAACGTGCGGTGGGTGATGTAGCCGATGCCTCCGGTGACGGTGATCAGACCGACACGGGAGACGGCGCGCCGCAGCTCCGCACTGGGCGGGTGCCGTTCGAGGTTCTCGGCATACGCCTCGTCGAGCAGCCCCACCTCGAGGGCGTAGCGCGTGGCGTTGTCGGCCGTGTCGAGGCCGATCACGGGGACCGCGTCCGCCCGCCTGCGCGAGGCGTAGAACTCCTTGTCGCACTCGATGAGTTCACCCCGGGTGAGGCCGTTGGTCGTGGGCCCGGTGTAGTGCGCGTACAGCTCCGCGAGCGAGAGGTCGTGATTGAGGAGCGCGGCGTTGATCCCGTACGAGCAGCAGAGGTCGAGGACCGTGACGGGGAGGTGGGTGCCGCGTACCGCGGACCGCTGGGCGAGCGTGCGCCGGAAGACGTCCTGGGCCTGGTGCGGTATCTCGTACTCGAGTGGGGAGAGCGTACGGAAGTAGGCGCGGGGGTCAGGCTCGTTGTAGATGTCGTCGAACCGGGTCTTGCCTGCCGCGGTGGTGGTCCGGGCACGGGTCATGAGGCATCCTTCCTGGTGCTGAGCGGAGGATCAACGGCCGCGATACGTCTACCCGACCCCTGGCTCGACCCGATAGACCTCCTGGCGGTTACCGGCCACAGCGTCGGTCGCGCCTCCCCGCCGCCGAAACGGCGCTTGCCCTGGGCGCACTGGTCAAGGGCGGATCACTCGGTGCGGTCCAAAGGAGCCTCCCTGGCTGGTTCAGGCCCGAACGGCTGGGACCTTGCCTAGGCGGCGGTGGGCCGCTTGGGCATGGGCTTCGGCTCGGGGGCCGGTGGTGCGGACGGCAGGGCCTGTGTCTGCGGTGCCGGTTGCTGTGCCTGCTGGGCCCGTTCGAGGAAGCGCAGGAGTTCGACGGGGAAGGGCAGGACGAGGGTGGAGTTCTTCTCGGCGGCGACCGCGACGACGGTCTGAAGCAGCCTCAGCTGGAGAGCGGCAGGCTCGTCCGCCATCTGGTGCGCGGCCTCGGCGAGCTTCTTGGAGGCCTGCAGTTCGGCGTCGGCGTTGATCACGCGGGCGCGGCGCTCACGGTCCGCCTCGGCCTGCCGGGCCATCGACCGCTTCATGGTCTCGGGAAGGGATACGTCCTTGATCTCGACGCGGTCGATCTGCACGCCCCACCCGAGAGCGGGCGAGTCGATCATCAACTCAAGGCCCTGGTTGAGCTTCTCGCGGTTGGAGAGCAGATCATCGAGGTCGCTCTTGCCGATGATCGAACGCAACGAGGTCTGCGCCATCTGCGAGACGGCGAACCGGTAGTCCTCGACCCTGATCACCGCGTCGGCGGCGTCGATCACCTTGAAGTAGATGACGGCGTCCACCCGGACCGTCACGTTGTCCCGGGTGATGCCGTCCTGCGCCGGGACGGGCATCGTCACGATCTGCATGTTCACCTTGTGCAGCCGGTCGACGCCGGGGACGATCATCGTGAACCCCGGCTGGCGGATGTTCTCCCGCAGCCGGCCCAGGCGGAGCACCACACCCCGCTCGTACTGCTTGACCACCCTGGCCGCCGCCACCACGTACACCAATCCTGCGGACGCGACCGCGGCCCCTGCTGTGAGCAGCTCTTCGACCATGACGACCCCCCTTGTCTTCCGAGTCGCCGTCATTACCAAGATATGCCCAGGTTTGTCCATGGTCGAGCCCGCCCCCGCGTCCGCTGGCTAGGGTGGGGCCGGTGTTCACCTCTCAGGGACCCACACTCCGCGAACTGGCCGTGCAAGCCCTTTCCTCCATCGAGCGCGGCTATGACCTGCTGGCTCCGAAGTTCGACCACACGCCCTTCCGTACGCCCGACCGGATCCTGCACGCGGTCGCGGACACGCTGCGTGACCTCGGCCCGTTCGACGCGGGCCTTGACGTCTGCTGCGGGACCGGCGCGGGCGTCGAGACGCTCCGGCCGCTGTGCCGGGAGCGGGTCACCGGCGTCGACTTCAGCGCCGGGATGCTGGCGGCCGCCAAGGCGGCCAGGGCCGCCCATGCCAGTGGAGCCACCGGCGGCGGGCCACGGGTGGAGTGGGTGCGGGCCGACGCCCGTGCGCTGCCCTTCGCCGATGTCTTCGACCTGGCGGTCAGCTTCGGCGCGTTCGGGCACTTCCTGCCCGCCGAGCGGCCACGGCTCTTCACCGAGGTCTTCGGGGCGCTGCGGCCCGGCGGGATGTTCGCCTTCCCGATCGGCGCGCCACCGCCCCGGACCGCGCCGCTCTACTGGGCGATGCTCGGCTTCGACGGGGTGATGCGGGTGCGCAACGCACTGTGGCGGCCGCCGTTCGTCATGTACTACCGGACCTTTCCGCTGGGAGACGTGCGCGAGGACCTGGTCCGCGCCGGGTTCACGGTGCGGCTGTACCCGCTGGAGGAGTTCGGCCGCCGGGCGGACGGCAGCCCCAACTGGCGCCTTGTGGTGGCCCGCAAGGGGTGAGCAGGTGAGCACACCCCCCGGTGTCAGCGGTTGCGGGTGCCCCCGGCCGCGTACGCGCGCAGGAAGAGCGCCTCGACGTGCGCCATGCGCTCGATCTCGCGCGGGTCCACGCTCTCGTCGGGTGCGTGGATCCGGCAGCGCGGCTCCTCGACACCCATGAGGATGATCTCGGCGCGTGGATACGTGCGGGCGAGCACATTGCACAGCGGGATGGAGCCGCCCTGGCCGAGGTGGGTCATGGGCCTGCCGTACGCCTCACAGGCTCACCCGGGCGCGGGCAGTGGCCGGCACCGCGGCGGCCGAGCCGATCACGGGCGGGCAGTCAATGCCGAGCACAGTGACGGCGGGGCGGGCCCACAGGCGGTCGGAGACGCTGCCGGTGCCGGTGAGCGAGACGCCGTCGACGACGCCCGCATCGGTGCGGAAGGTCTGCTCGTCGTAGGGGGCACCCGTCCAGGTTCCGTCGTTGGGCAGGCCCTTGATGAAGGTGCCGCCGTCGTCGTCGTCGCGCAGCGAGTCCAAGGTGCGGATCAGGGCCGCGAGGGCGTCGGGGGCCGGGCCGCCGAACATCCCGGAGTGCACATCCCGGGCGAGCGTGGAGACGGTCACGACGACATGGGCGAGCCCGCGCGTGGAGACGGTGGCGGCCGGATCGCCGACGGCGGCATTGCCGGTGTCGCACACAAGGAGTGCGTCGGCGAGGAACTGCTCCGCATGCTGGGCGACGTACTTCTCCAGGCCGCCGGTGCCCTGCTCCTCGGACCCTTCGGCGACGAACTTGATCCCCACCGGTATCTCGTCGCCGAGCGCCCGCAGCGCGGTGAGGTGCATGACGATGTTGCCCTTGCAGTCCGCCGCGCCGCGCCCGTACCAGCGGCCGTCACGTTCGGTGAGCGTGAACGGGGCCGATGACGGCGTGGCTGCCGTCCGGGGTCTCGGCCAGGTGCACATCCCGCAGCCCGGCATCGGTGAAGGCATCGGCGACCCATTGGGCGGCCTTCTGGCACTCCGCGGGCGGGTACTGCCGTGCGTCGGCGACCGATGGGATGGCGACGAGTTCGGCCAGGTCGCTCTGCGCGCGGGGCATCAACTGCGCGATGCGGGCGGCGAGTTCACTGTCGGTCATGGCTACCGCCGCACCGTGTGAACCTCTCCGCAGGACCGTCAGTACCGCAGGACAGCAGCCACGCCGCCGGCCTCGCGCAGCGTGCCGTCAGGGACGAACATGACGAGCGAGTCCGCGCTGGTCGCCGCGGCGACGAGTTGCTCGACGATGTCGGTGGCCACACCGATGGCGTGGGCCGGCGGCTCGGCGTCCGGTTTCGGGTTCGGCAAGGTCACCGGCCTCGACACCTGGGCGACCTCCAGTGCCCGGCCGTCGTCGGTGATCCGGCCCGCAAGGACAAGACCCTCTTCCACCAGCAGCCGGCGCACCCGCTTGTCGGCGACGGCGGTCCACACCTCCGGCGCACCACCGACGTACTTGCCGTGCCCGCGCGATTCGTCCAACTCGGCAACGGCTTCGGCGACCTGCTGGGCGTGGTGATCGGCAAGCGTCGGCTGCAGCCGCTTCGCCAGGTCCTGCGCCGAGTCCTTGTCCATGCCGGTCAGCGGCAACGTCCCCGCGATGTGGTTCTCATGTCCTGTGAGGCCCTTGAACAGCGCGAGGATCTTGTCACCGCCGATGACGAACAGAGGCAGACCCTCGTGCTCCTTGCGGGTCACCTCCAGCCGTTTGGCGACGGTCCGCAAGTACTGCTCGACCCGCTCCTCATGCCCCTCGTACGGCGCCGAGTGGGGGATCGAGCCGGGAACCGCGTCCTCGGGCGACGGGATCTGCGGCACGTCCGGCCACCCGTCCTCCTTCACTTCGTCCAGACGTCGCACCGAGCCGCGGAACAGCCGGCACATCTCCTGATCGAGTACGAGGACCAGATACGGCCGGGACCGCTGCTCGGCGGCCACCAGATACCGCGTCAGGAACCTCGTGGCGAACTCCACCCGCGGTTCCACGGCGGCAAGCGACGTCATCCGCCACACCTGGACGGGCTCCTGCGCCGCCACATAGACCACCATGGCGTCGTCGGCGTGCAGCGCATCCGCCGCATGCTCGATGACCGTGGGATCGAGCAAGCGGTTCCGCAGCTCCATCCGCACGTCCCGCTCCACGTCGGGGTCGTCGTCGAGCCGTCGCTTCGCCTCGGTGACAAGGTCGCGCAGCAGGATCCGGTCCTTGTCGTTGAAGCGGAAATCCGGATCGGTCGGCATCACCAACGTGATCGCGGGGTACGGGCGCGGCCGGCTCAGAGCGGCCAGGGCTTCGGGGGTCAGATCAGAGGAATGCACGAGTCAGCCTCGCAATCTCCGCAGCGGAGCAGTGGCCCGCTTTCCCTCCAGTGTGCTCGCGGGCCGATCGATCCGCAGGTTGCGGGCGCTCGGCCCGAGTCACTGAAAGGCTCTGCGGTAGGCCTGCGGGCTGACGCCGGCCACTCGTTTGAAGCGGTCGCGGAAGGCGGTGGGGGAGCCGAAGCCGACCTGGACGGCGATGCGTTCCACCGAGTGCCCCGTGGTCTCGAGGAGATGCTGGGCCTGGCGCACCCGCGCTCGGTGCAGCCACTGCAGGGGCGTACTGCTGGTCTGCTCGCGGAAGCGGCGCAGCAGCGTGCGCGAGCTCATGCCCGCCCGGGCGGCGATGTCCTCCAGGGTGAGCTCGCGCGCGGCGTTCTCCTCCAGCCAGCGCAGCAGCGGTTCCAGCGTCGCTCCGCGCGGTGTCGGCGGCTGTTCGGCGACGATGAACTGGGCCTGGCCGCCCTCACGTTCCAGGGGCATCACGGAGAGCCGTGCCGCGTCGGCGGCGACGGCGGAGCCGTAGTCGCGGCGGATCAGATGCAGGCACAGATCGAGGCCGGCGGCGGCACCGGCCGAGGTCAGGATCTGCCCGTTGTCGACGTAGAGGACATCAGGGTCGACATCGATGTCCGGGTACGCGTCGGCCAGTTGCCCCGCGGCCGCCCAGTGCGTGGTGGCGCGCAGACCGCTGAGGAGCCCGGCCGCGGCGAGCGTGAACGTGCCTACGCAGATGGAAGCGATCCGCGTCCCGTCACCGGCCGCCGCCCGCAGTGCGTCGAGCACCGCGTCCGGGACCGGCCGGGAGACGTCGGCGACGCCCGGCACGATGATCGTGTCCGCGTCGGCGAGCCCGTCCAGACCCCAGGGCGCCTGCAGCGTGAAGAGCCCGGCGTCGACGCGCGGCGCGGCGGCGCAGATCCGCACCCGGTATCCGGGGCGGCCGCCCGGCAGCCGGGTACGGCCGAACACCTCGATCGGGGTGGACAGGTCGAAGGGGATCACACTGTCCAGCGCCAGGACGGCCACGGTGTGCATGGCGGCAACGTACGACATGGCCAGGATCCCGCCAAGCTCACGAAAACGGAAAGACCGCCTCCTTTACGCTGTGACCTGGCCCAGGAGTGGATGGCGGGATTCATGCGAAGCCTGTCAGTAATGCCACTGTCGACGGGCACGGGTGCGGGCTAGTCTCGCCGCTGGGCCCCGACCGGGAGCCCGTACGAGACCTGCGCAAGCCGCCCTTCGCCGCGTTCCGAATCCCGAGGCCCTCGCTGTGACCAAGCTCTTCCTGACCCTCCATGTGCTGGCCGCGATCATCGCCATCGGCCCGGTCACCGTCGCCGCCAGCATGTTCCCCGCGGCCCTGCGGCGGGCCCAGGCCGACCCGCAGGACCCGGCGGCGATCGCCACGCTCCGCACCCTCAACCGCATCTGCGGCGTGTACGCGCTCATCGGCGCCGCCGTCCCCGTCACCGGGTTCGCGACCGCGAGCAGCCTGAACGTACTCGGCAGCGCCTGGCTGATCGCCTCGATCGCCTTGACGGGCATCGCCGCGGTGGTGCTCATCGTCCTTGTGCTGCCGCGCCAGGACGCGGCGCTGGCAGCGGTGAGCGGAGAGCTGACCGACGCGGTGGCCGGCGAGGGCGGCGAAGTGGCCGACAGGACCGGAACGGTGGTCCTCGGCGAACGGACCAGCACGCAGCTCGCCATGTACACCGGCATCTTCAACCTGCTCTGGGCGACGGTCACCGTCCTCATGATCATCAGGCCCGGTTCGACCACGGGAGCATGACGGGGGTCGGGGCGGCTTCTGGGCCCCTTGCCTGCTTGTGCGTGCGGGGTGGGAGAGGTGTAGAGATGAGGTGTGTCGCAGCGCCTCCTAGGACTCCGTGGGTCGGCGCGAGCGGGTCGTGCGATGGTGGCCATCCCGATCGCGCTGATCGTGGCGGTCGCCGTGGTCGACGTCCTTGCGCCGCCCGACATTCATCTGGGTCCTCTGCTGGTCGCGGCCCCGGCGATCACCGCCTCGTTCGGCGGCCCCTGGATGACGGGTCTGGTCGCCACGCTCGCGGTGCTTGCCCAGGCGGTCATCGCGGTCATCCGCGACCGTGACGAGCTGTTCTCGGCGAACCACCAGGCGCAGATCATCGCCCTCATCCTGGTCGGATCGAGCCTCGTGGTCTTCTGCGTGGTGCGGGAGCGCCGCGCCCGCGAGATGACACAGGTGCGGTACGTGGCCGAGACGGCCCAGCGCGTCGTCCTGCGGCCCCTGCCCAAGGAGATCGGACCGCTGCGCGTCGCCTCCCTGTACCTCGCCGCCGAGGCCGAGGCGCAGATCGGCGGTGACCTGTATGCGGCCGTCCGAACCGGCTCCGGAACCCGGCTGATCGTCGGCGACGTGCGGGGCAAAGGCATGACCGCGGTCGACGACGCCGCCCTGCTGCTCGGCGCGTTCCGGGCCGCCGCCCACCGCCAGGCGAGCCTGACGGAACTGGTGACCTTCCTCGACGCGAGCGTGCGCTGGGACGTGGCCGCGGACCTGGCCGAACCCGGTGAGACGGACGAGGCCGAGGAAACCTTCATCACCGCCGCCGTCCTGGAGATTCCCGACCGCGACAGCAGGATCGGCATGATCGACTGCGGGCATCCGCCGCCGGTCGTGCTGCGCGACGGCCGCGCCATGACGTTGGACGCCGCTCGGCCCGCGCCTCCGCTGGGCCTGGGCGAGCTGGTGCGCGGGGGCTATCGCGTCGACACGTTCACGTTCGAGGAAGGCGACCTCCTGCTGCTGTACACCGACGGCGTCAGCGAGGCCCGCGACTCCAGCGGCACCTTCTATCCGCTCACCGAGCGCATCGCGGCCTTGACCGAGACCGACCCCGAGACGTTCCTCCGCCGCCTCCGGCATGACCTGCTGCACCACGTCGGCGGACGCCTTGGCGACGACGCCGCCATGATCGCCATCGAGCGCCCCCGCACGGCGCATGCCTGAGGCGTGGGGCGCCCCGGGCCCGGTGATGCGACGGCATTGACCCCCCGCACGTCACGCAGGTTCCGGACCAGGCGTTCAACCGGTGCTGGTGAGAACTTCACGCTCAACCTCACCGGCTAGGGCGCTTCCCGCGAGCAGCCCGCCGAGGCCGAGAGCAACCCTGGTCAAGACGATGGGACATGTTTCCAAGACAGTGGACCATTACGCCGCTCGTTCGATCTCCCTAACGTTGAGGGCATCAACCCCCGAGCGACAAGGGAGAGTTCCCGTGCGTGCAGTTGTCCAGCATTCCTTTGGTGGCCCCGAGGTCCTGGAGACCGTCGACATCGACCGGCCCGAGCCGCTCGGTGGGGAGGTGCTCATCCGCGTACGGGCAAGCGGTGTGAACCCCGTGGACGTCGGCGTCAGGTCGGGGGCCTATCCGATCCTCGGCGAGCCGACTTTCGGCGTGGGCTGGGACATCTCGGGAGTGGTGGAGGAGGTCGGTCCCGGAGCCCGCTTCAAGGTGGGCGACGAGGTGTTCGGGATGCCGTTCTTCCCGCGTGCCGCGACCGGCTATGCCGAGTACGTCGCCGCGCCCTCGCGGCAGGTCGCCCGTAAGCCCGCCTCGGTCGACCATGTGCGGGCGGCAGCCGTGCCGTTGGCCGCGCTGACGGCTTGGCAGGGTCTGGTGGACGCGGCGCGCGTGAAGGCCGGCGACCGGGTGCTGATCCACCGCGCCGCCGGGGGAGTCGGGCACTTCGCGGTGCAGATCGCCAAGGCGCGGGGCGCGCACGTGATCGCGTTGGCGAGCGAGCCGCGGCACGCGTTCCTGCGGGACCTCGGCGCGGACGAGGTGATCGACTACCGGGTCACCGACTTCACGGAAGCGGTGCGTGATCTCGACATCGTCTTCGACTCGAGTTCGGAGGGCAAGCGTTCGCTGAGCGTGCTGCGGCCGGGCGGCACGCTGGTGAGCATCATGGAGCACGGGGACAAGGAGCTGGCGGCCGAAGTCGAGGCGGCGGGACGGCACTTCGCGGGTGTGATGGTCGAGCCCGACTACGCCTCCCTCGAGTCGATCGCCGCGCTGATCGACGAGGGCCGGATCCGGCCCCATGTGCAGGAGACGTTCCCGCTCGAAGAGGCGGGCAAGGCCCATGAAGTGGTCGGCTCCGGGCGGGTGCAGGGCAAGATCGTGCTCACCCTAGGGTGAGGGCGTGGACATCCTGACCGAGGCGCTGAGTTCGATGCGGACGGGGCTGCCGTCGTCCGTGCGCACCGACGGCCGCGCCCCCTGGGGGCTTCGGCTGCCGTCCGTCGCCGGGGCGAGCTTCCATGTGGTGCTGTACGGGACGTGCTGGCTTGTCCCTCTGGGCGAGGGTGCGCCGCCCCGTGTGGAGCCGATCGCCCTGAGCCCGGGGGATGTGGTCTTCCTGCGCAGCGGCCGCGGCCACATCCTCGCCGACCATCCGTCCACACCGGCCGAGGAGGAGCGGCCCGAACAGTTCCGCCCCGGATCGCCGGTGGGCACCCTGAAGCTGGGCGGCGACGGCGCGCTGACCAGTCTGCTGTGCGGCAGCTACCACTTGGACCAGGGGCGGCCGCACCCGCTCGTGCGGCAGCTGCCCGAGGTGATCCATCTCCGGACGGGGCACGGCCGCCACCCGGAGCTGAGCGCCGCGGTTCAACTGCTCGGAATGGAGCTGGAGAACCCACGCATCGGCTCGGCCGGTATCGTCCCCGCGCTGATCGACTCGCTGCTGCTCTACATCCTGCGCGCCTGGATGGAAGATCAGCCCCCGGCGGCCGCGCGGGGCTGGGCCGCGGCGCTCGGCGACTCGGCGGTCGCCCCGGCGCTCTCGGCCATCCATGCGGATCCCTCGGCCCAGTGGACCGTGGAGTCGCTGGCCGAACGGGCGGGCCTCTCGCGGGCGGCCTTCGCCCGGCGGTTCGCGGCGCTGGTCGGCGAGCCGCCCATGGCGTATCTGACCCGCTGGCGCATGACGACCGCGGCCCGACTCCTGCGCGAGTCCGACATCCCGCTGATGGCTGTCGCCACGCAAGCCGGCTACGGCTCGGATTTCGCGTTCGCCAAGGCCTTCAAGCGCGAGTACGGCCTGGCCCCCGGCGGCTACCGCCGTCAGACCCGAAGCGCCTGAGGCCGCCAACACGCACAAAGGCGTGCCTAGTTACCCTAGGGTAGGTGAGGGAGCGGGCAAGCCGTAGACCCCGGTTGACCGCCCCGGAGGGGAAGCCCTAGGTTCGGTGAACGCGCGTTCACCAGCGCTTTCCTTACCACGGGGGTCTCAGGAATGGGTCGTGCACCAGACGTTTCACAGCACCTCGCGACGCCGGATTCGGAGAGGCCTGACCTGCTTCCCCGACTGCCGCAGGACGCCGCCCTGTACGTCGAGTTGCCGCTCGACGGCGCCGAAAAGGAACAGCTTCGTGCCGGCGTACCGGGACCGGTGTGGTTCGCCGAAGCGGACTCCGACTCTCCCGATGACGCGCGGGCCCTCGCCGTCTCCCACATCGCCCTCGGCAACCCCCGCCCGGAGTGGGTGGCCGCCGCTCCCCGGCTGCGCTGGCTGCAGCTCGCGTCGGTCGGCATCGACAGCTACCTCGGCCTCGACTGGCCGGTCCTCGAACGGCGCCTGACCGTCACCAACTTGGGCGGTCTCTTCGCCGACCCCGTCGCCGAGACCTGCCTCGCCGGCATCCTCGCGCTGTACCGGGGCATCGACGTGCTTGCCGGGCTTCGGGCCGACGAGACCTGGGCGCGCCACGACGTACGGCCCGGACTGCGTCTGCTCGGCGGCGCCGACGTCCTCATCCTGGGCCGGGGTTCCATCGCCCGGCGCCTCGCGGAGCTCCTCGCCCCGTTCGGCTGCGCGGTGTCGCACTTCGCCCGCGGCGACGGCGACCTGCGCACCCGCGAGAAACTCGACGCCCGGCTGCCCGAGTTCGACATCGTCGTGGGTCTCCTTCCGGGTACGGAGGAGACCGCCGACCTCTTCGACGAGCGGCGCATCGGCCTGCTGCGCCCCGGTGCGGTGTTCGTGAACGCGGGCCGCGGCACGCTCGCCGACGAGGACGCACTGGTCGCCGCTCTCGCCTCCGGCCGCCTCGGCGGCGCGGTCCTCGACGTCACCCGCGAGGAGCCGCTCCCCGCCGGGCACCCCCTGTGGAGCTGCCCGAACGTGATCCTCACCCAGCACACCGCGGGCGGCTCACGCGTCGAGACCCAGCAGGTGCTCGACCTGTTCGCGGACAACTGGCGGCGGCTGACCACCGGAGCACCGTTGCTCAACACCGTGCGGTGGGGCCGGGGGTTCTGAAGTCGCCCGGGCGGGACGGGCGTTCAGAGGAAGTGGAAGCCCGGCCGCGGGTGCATGAGGAAGTCGTGGTGCGAGATGTTCCACGCGTAGGCACCCGCGAGGCCGAACACCACCCGGTCGCCCGCCCGCAGCCCGGGCGCCGGAACCCGGCGCGCCAGCACATCCTTGGGCGTGCACAGCTGGCCCGCGAACGTCACCCGGTCCTGCCGCGCCTCGGACCGGGGCCACGGATGCGGCCACGGCGCGTGCGACGGCAGCACCGTGCAGGGCTGGTCGTGTCCCTTGGCCGCGGGGGTGCGCAGGTGGTGCGTGCCCCCGCGCACCACGGCGAATTCCTCACCGTGGCTCTGCTTCACGTCCAGGACCTCGGTGGCGTACCAGCCGCAGTACGCGGTCAGCGCGCGCCCGGGCTCGATGCGCAGCGTCAACTCGGGGTGCGCCGCGCACAGTTCGGCGAGGCCCTTGCCGTACCGTGCCCAGTCGAAGCGCGCCTCGGGGGCGGCGTAGTCCACGCCCATCCCGCCGCCGACGTTGACCTCCGTCAGCCGGATGCCGTGCCGTCGCGCGAGCGCCGACGACCAGGCGACGACGGACCCGGCCACCGCGAGCTGCTGCGGCGCGTCGAGCCCGCTCGCCAAGTGGGCATGGACGCCGACCAGTTGGAGGTGGGTGGCGTGACCTGCCGTGAAGGCAGCCACCACCTGGTCCGCCTCCGCAGGGTCGAGACCGAACGGCGTGGGCCGTCCGCCCATCGCCAGTGAACTGCCCGCGAGCGCCTCGGCGTCCAGGGGAAGATTGAACCGGAGCAGGACGTCGACGCGGGCCTGCGGGGCCACACGGGCGGCCAGCGCGGCGAGCATCCGCAGTTCGTACGCGCTCTCCACATGGAAGCGCCGCACGCCGAGATCCAGTGCCGCCGCGATCTCGTCCGGGGTCTTGCCGGGACCACCGAAGGCCAGCGGGCGCCCGGCCACCGCCTTGGCGACATGGGCGAGTTCACCGCCGGACGAGACCTCGTAGCCGTCGACGTACGGCGAGAGCGCCGCCAGGACCTCCGGCTCCGGATTGGCCTTGGCGGCGTAGTAGAGCTCCACCTGCGACGGCAGCGCGTCGCGCACGGCGGCGGCATGGGTGCTCAGCGCCGACAGGTCGTACAGATAGGCGGGCAGCTCCCCGGCGGCGAGGGAGAGGGCGTGGTCACGTACGACCGAAGGGGGAGTGGTCATCCGGCGGCGCTCCAGGGGACGTCGGGGCGGGCACCCAGGTCCCGCACATGCTCGGTGAGCGGAAAGGGGGAGGTGAGGCGGACATAGCCCGCGTCGCGGTCGGCCTTGCGCTCCCAGCGGGTGAGCAGATTGGCCTTGGCGGGCAGCGGCACCCCGGCGAGCAGCGCGCTGAGGCGCGGCGGGCAGCCGTGGGCGGCGGCGAACTCCCGCAGGGTGGCGCGTACTTGGGACCAGAGGGCGGGCTCGGTGTGCGGGTGCAGGTCGGCGAGCGCGGCGAGCAGCTCGGCGACATGGTTGACCAGAAGGCAGTAGACGACGCGGTCCCAGCCGCGCTGCGCGTCGTACGTCATCGGGCCCGCGACCTCGGGCGGCAGCGCGGCCAGGGTGTCCGCGTGCAGCTCGGGCAGCAGCTTGGTGCCCTCCAGGTCGCGGAAGAGCACCTGGGCGGGCATGCCGTCCTCGTCAACACAGACGAGGACGTTCTGCAGATGCGGTTCGAGCACCAGACCGTGGTCGAAGTACGCGGCGAGCACGGGCGGCAGCAGGAGCCGCAGGTAGGTCCCCCACCACCGCAGGGCCCGCTCCGGCCCCGCGCCGTCGAGGAGGCGGGAGATGTGGCCCGGCCCCGTCGGATACTCGTCCGCCACCGCACCGGCAAGCAGCGGCGTCGTCCCCGGCAGGAGCCGCCCGGCGAGCCCCTCGCGGACGATCACCCCGAAGCCTTCCAGGAGGGCGAGGTCGGGGCGCCCGTCCGGGCCGGGCAGCGCGAGGCTGCGGTAGGCCGGCTCGCGGAGCACGGCGCTGCCGGGAAAGCGGACGGCCAGGTCGTCCAGGGCGCCTTCGAGTACGCGGGTGAGCGCGACGGCACCTGACAGTTCGTAACTGGCGTTCTTGCGCAGGCAGTTGGTGATGCGGACGTTGAGGCTGAACTTGAGGAAGGTGTCACCGTCGTACAGCGTGCGCACCGAAGCGGTGGCCGCGAAGGGGGAGCGGCCGGTCCCCAGGTCGACGACGTCCGCGCGGTCGAGGGCGGCGCGCAGCCCCGGGTGGTCCCGCAGCAGGTCGTACTGCCAGGGGTGCACGGGAAGCAGCCGGTAGCCGTCAGGCACGTCGCCCAGGCGGTCGAGGGGAGCGGCGGCGTCCGGCCGCGCGGTCTCCTCGGCGACGAGGTGCTCCCGCACGGCGAGGTGGCGCAGCGGGAAGGCGGCCGAGGTCTCGGGAGCGTACGCCGCCCAGTCGGACAGGTCGCCGCCGCGGGCCTTGGGCGTGGGATGGAAGCGGTGGCCGAACAGCAGGGAACGCTCGGAGGCGAGATAGCCCGCAAGCCAAGCCGGGGCCTGGTCCGTTGCGGGGGCGGGCGCGGGGCGTTCGGCGGCGATGGCGGCGCTGACCCCCTCGTGGCTGGAGGCGATCTGCTGAAGAAACTCCTCGTTGCTCACGCCCGTACGCAGGAAGAGCTCGGCGTGTGTGTACTCGGCCAGGCGCGGCCAGTCCACCTCAACCCAGCGGCCGTCGCGCTGCTCGGTCACAGGACCGGTGAAGCGGTGGGCGCCGAGCAGCGAGGCGCGGCGCAGCGCGACGCGCAGCAGGACACCGCGTCGCGGCAGCCTGAGCAGGAGGTTGCCGTCGACCACGGCGGTCTGGTGCTCGGGGCCCGAGACCTCCCGCAGCAGACAGTTGAGGAGGGTGTGCGTCACGGCCTGGTCGGCACTGGGCAGGCCGGTGGGGGCGGCACCGGCGAGCGGGGCGGCGGACGGGGAAGGCGGGGCGGGCTGCGCCCAGGACTGGGCGGGGAACGTGCCGGTCGGCAAGGACATCAACGGCTCCAGCGGATGCGGACTAGCGGCGGAACGTGGCGGGAAGGACGGCGGCGATCAGGGCCACCAGGGCGATCGCGGTGCCGGTCAGGACGGGCGCGGACGGGCCGAACAGGCTGCTGCCGGCCGCCGCGGCGAGTCCGGCGGCGACCGCGCCTCCTTTGGAGACGAGCTCGAGCGAGCCGAACATCCCGCCGGGCGGGCGGCCTTTGGCGCAGTCGGCGGCCAGCACGGAAAGGCTGACGAGGCCCAGCGTGAGCCCGGCGCCGAGCAGCAGCCGCACGCCGACGAAGGCGGGCAGCGAATCGGCGGCGCCGTGCCCGGCGAGACCGAGCGCGATCACGGCGAACCCGGCGGCGATCCCCGGCCCGGGGCGGCGCTCGAAGAGCTGGTGCACGCGCATCGCGAACAGCAGGTAGCACAGATGCGGCAGGGCGAAGAGCGCGCCGGACGCGACCGGGGATACGCCGGGTATTCGGTCCTCGATCAGCGCGATCAGATAGGGGAAGGAGATGACGGTGGAGAAGACGAAGGCGAACTCGAAGGCGTAGAGCGCGGTGAGGGGGGTGAGCGGTCCTTTGGTGTCCGGCCGGTCCGTCACGGCCGCTTCGGCGGGCTCCGCGCCCGGTTCCGGGAGCAGGGCGAGCATCGCGGCGGCGGCCAGCGGCAGGACGGCGAGCAGTGCGTACTGCCGGTGCGGCGAGATCCACGGCGTCAGCGAGCCGACGGCGATCGGCGCGAGGACAAGGGCCGCCCGCGCCGCGCCCTGCATCAGCGTCAGCGCCCTGGACAGGCTCGACCCCTTCAACGCTGCCGCCAGATAGCCGTTGGACGCGGCGAAGGTGCCGCCGAGGATGCCTTGGAGGACCAGCGCCGCGGTGAACGCGCCGAGCGAGTCGGCCCAGCCCGCGAGCAGGAACGAGACGGCGAGGCCCAGTTGGGCCCGCAGCAGCAGCCGTTTTCGGCCGAACCGGTCGGCGGCCCGGCCCCACAGCGGGGCGCCGAGCGCGCCGAACACGGTCGGTACGACGTACAGGAGTCCTGCCCAGCGTGCGGTCGCGTCACCGAGCCCCGGCAGGATCTCGGTCAGGAACGGTGGGAGCCCGAGCGCGGCGAACGACGCCACGAAGTAGCAGGCGGCGACGGCGTGCACCTGCCGCCGCCCGAACGGGGAGCCCACTGCCGGGCCGTCCGCGAGCGCTCGCGGTGACGAAGCGGTGGCCATCACGAAATGCCTGTCCGCAGGAGGTAGTTGGGGCCTGTCGTGTAGTGCTTGTTGATGTCGGCGGCCCCGGAGCGCTCCTTGGAGAGCAGGGTGCCCGCGGTGACCATCGCCTTGACGGGCAGCTCCGGAGCATCCAGGACGTTCGCGCGCAGCAGCGCTCCCGGCTCTCCGGGCCCCGTGCCGAGCCGCGCGACCGCCTCTGCCAGCCGGTCGCGCACGAGCCGCAGCAACAGCTCCAGCGGGGCACGGCCGTGCCGGGCGAGCCCGAAGGCGTAGGCGCCCGCGCAGAGATGGACGGTGATGGTGGTGAACAGGTCGAGCACGGGCGCGTAGCTGTCGACGAAGATCCGCCAGTCGTCGAACTCCGTTGGGTCGGGGGCCTGTTCACCCATGACGTCACGGAGCCGTGCGTGGTGGATGCGTGGCCCGTCGTTGTCCTTGAGCAGCAGCCGAAGGCGAGTCCGGCCGGGGGCCTCCTCGTCCAGGACCAGCGAGATGTTCTGCTGGTGCGACTCCAGGGCGATGCCGTGGGCGAAGAGGGTGGTCTGCCAGTCGAAGAGGAGGGTGAGCGCGGAGTCGAGCAGGGCGACCGGATCGCCGCCGTAGAACCGCTCGGCCAGGTGGTCGATCAGGAGTGGGCCGTCCCCGCCGGGGGCCGGGCACAGCAGGGCGGCCATCGGCACGACGACGGCGTCGTCGAGGCCGGCCGGATACCGGCGCAGGAGCACGGCGAGCAGTTCATGCCCGGCGTGGGCGTAACGCGTTTCGTCGGCGTGCAGGACGGTGCCCTGGAAGCGCGGTTCACGGGCGATGACGGCCTCGATGAGACGCTGGCCCGCGGCGCCGTCGACGAGCGTGCCCGGTTTGATGGTGCGCCGGTTGCGCAGCCCCAAGGTGGCGGTGGCGAGCGGCAGTTTGAGGTGGTGCGAGGCGTCCGCGGCGAGGGCGACGGTCCGCATCGACAGGGTCGGTACGACGTCGGGTCCTGGCCCGTCCAGGAGCGTGGCCCGCCCGTCGAGCCCCGCCTCGCGCAGTGCGTCCCGCAGGGGGTCGCCGACGGTCAACGGGTGTACGGGGAAGACGTAATGGCCCCCCTCGCGGTTCGACGGGCCGGCCGCGAACGGCGAAAGACAGGCGCCGGAGCCGCCGCCCACGGTGACGTCCTCCACCGGTACGGCCAGTTGCCGCAGCGCGAAACGGGGGTGGAACTCGGGTGCATACGCACGGAGTTGGGAGGCGTCAAGTCCCGAACGGCCGCGCGACGTCGGATAGACCGGGTGATCGGCTCGCGCCGCCAGCGTGTCGAATCCGAGTCCAGCGCCGAGACCGGCCCAGGTGGCCGGGTCCTTGCCGAGCCGGTCGGTGAGGAGGGTGTCGATCTCCTCCCGTGTCCCGGCGTGCAGCCGCATGGCGTCAAGCGCCTGCCCGCACTCCTCGGCGAAGGCGTCGAACCCGGCGCGGTCGACGGGCTCGGCGAGGTCGCTGAGCGCGGCCAGAATTCTGTCCGCGTGGTCGAGTCGGACGCCATCGGACTCCCGCTGGAGCAGCGGAAGCCGTGCGGCGTACGCCCCCTGAAAGCCATCCTCACGGACGGGCATCAGCAGGGCGTCACCGGGTTCGGCCGGCCCAGGCGTGCCGGCGGCGGCATCAGCGCCGTGGTGGTCGGCGGCGGTGTCGCTGGGCCCAGGGCGGGACGCGGTGCTCGTCATGGCTCCCGCGGAGCCGGTCCGCCCCGCGCCCGTGCCGCCCGGGACCGCAGGCCGCGAGTCCCCGGCCGCCCCGCCTCGCGCGGGCACCGGCAGTCGCAGCCACAGGCCGTCCGGCCGTCGCACGGGCTCGCTCCGGGTGCGCCACCCCACGACGTCCTCCCGCAGGAGGGTGCTCAGGACGCGTAACAGGAGGTCCGTCTCGGTCCCGGCGGCAGGCGCCAGGTCCGTGGTGCGCGTCACGGGGTGATCTCCCAGTGCTGTGCGGCGATGAAATCCGCCACGGCGCGGTCCACCGCCGCCTGGTCGGTGCCGGTGGCACGCACGACGCCGAGGAAGTCCCGGTTGGTGCCGTACAGGTCGTGCCGCTCGCCGATGCGACGCAGCGGACGGTACGTCAACTGCACGCCATCGAGCGTGACTTCGCCCGCCGTCGGGGCCGCCGTCAGCGTTCCCGCACGTTGGGCACAGGGGTAGTCGAGCCGTGCCCGTCCGTCGGTCCGTGCGCCCAGCGAGTCGGGGAGCGGCTCGCCCAGATGCGTACGGAGGATGTGCTCGAAGAGCGGGATGCCGAGGAGCTGTGCGAGGAGCAGATCGCACTGGTCGCCTATGGCGCGGTAGTTGACCTCTATGAGCCGCGCCCGGCCGTCCGCCACCACGAACTCCGTGTGGCAGGCGCCGAACCCGACGCCCAGCGCGTCCAGTTGGGCGAGGACCTGCGCGACCACCGGCTCCGGATGCGCGGGTTCGAAGGCGAGCCGCTCCTCGATGAAGTACGGCGGCGGGGACAGCTCCGTGCGGAAGCCGCCAAGGACATGGCGCAGCCGGCCGTCGCCGAGGGTCTCCAGGGTGCACAGCTCCCCGGCGAGATACTCCTCGACGACCAGCGCCGCACCGGGGCGCCTCGCCTGGATCTCCGCGCACCGCTTCAGGAGCTGATCGGGCCCGTCGACCAGGACCACGTCCTCGCTCGCCACACCCTCACGGGGTTTGAGCACGCACGGGTACGGCACGTCGAGCGCGGTGAGCCCCGCCGGGTCCTGCCCCGCGGCGAGCTCCGCCGACCACGCCGCGTCGGCGCCCGCGGCGGCGAGATGGCGGCGCATCTGCGCCTTGTCCTTGGTACGCAGCGCCGCCCGCCAGTCCTTGCCGGGCAGCCCGAAGTACTCGGCGGCCAGGGCGGTCTGGGTCTGCAGGTGGTCGCTGTTGGTGAAGACCGCGTCGGGGGTGTGGTGCGTCGAGATCCGGCTGATGACGGCGCGGAAATCGCGTACGTCGCACTCCAGGATCTCCAGGTCCGGGTGCCCGGCCCGATGGGACTCGGGCTGATCGGTGAGGAGGGTGACGTCGAGGCCGAGTCGGCGTGCGGCGGGCAGAAAGCCTTCGGTGACCGAGTCGGTGGGGTTGCGGGCAAGGACGTACAGCCGCATGGGCGAGTCCACTTCCGGGTGTGAACGCGGGTGCGTGAGGGGGGAACGGGGACGGCCTTGTGAGGGCCGCCCCCGTGAAAAGTCCTACTTCTTGGGGAGTTCGACTCCGGTCGCCTTCGCCACGTCCTCAAGAACGTGCTCCGCGGCCTGGACGCCGATGCCCGACATCCACGTCTCGTCCGGCACGGTGAAGACCTTGTCCTGCTTGACGGCCTTCAGGTCCTTCCAGACGGGGTTGGACGTGACGTCCTTCTTCTGGGTCTTGTCCGGTGCGTCGGCAACCGTCACGAAGATCAGGTCGGCCTCGGCCTTGTCGATCTGCTCGGGGCTGACGTCCAGCATCGGCTTCTCGGGGTCGGCCGAGTTCTGCGAGGCAGGGCGGGTCAGGCCGATGTCGTTCAGGACGATGCCGCTGTAGGAGGACTTCTGGTAGAGCCGGGTCGGGCCCGCGATGAAGCGCACGACCGAGGCCGACGGCATCTTCCCGTCGTACTTCTTCTTGATGGAATCGCCCAGGGCCTTGGCGCGCGACTCGTAGCTCTTCATCGCGGTGTCGGCCTGCTTCTCCTCGCCGAGCGCCTTGGCGTGGACCTTCAGGTTCTCCTTCCAGGGGGCACCCGTGGTCTCGGTGAAGACGGTCGGGGCGATCGCCTTGAGCTTGTCGTAGACCTTCTCGTGGCGGACCTTGGAGGACAGGATCAGGTCGGGCTTGAGGGAGGCGATCAGCTCCAGGTTCGGCTCCTCCATCGGGCCGACGTCCTTCACCCCGCCGATCTTGTCCTTGAGGTACGAGGGGAAGCCGCCTGCGGTCTTGAAGTGCGGGGAGACCGCGCCGACCGGCTTGATGCCGAGCAGCGTGACGTCGTCGAGCTCGCCGGTGTCGAGGACGACGACCTTCTGCGGGCGCGCGGGAATCTCGGTGCTGCCCATCGCGTGCTTGATGGTGCGCGGGAAACCGGCGTCGGCGGCGGAGTCCGACTTGCTCTTGCCGTCCTTGTCGGATTCGCCGCCGCACGCGGCGAGCGTGCCGGTGCCGATGGCGACGGTGAGCAGGACGGCACTGAGCCTGCGGGAAAGGCTTCTGGTGGTCATGAGGGTTTGATTCCCTTGCTGTGAGCGGAGGTTGGGACGGGACGGACGCGGCGATCAGGCGGGGACGGCCGGATCGCCCGTCGTGCGGCGGGGGGCTCTGCCCTTCGGCACGACCAGCGGGGTGCCGGTCTCCGGGTCGGGGATGACCCGGCAGTCGACGTCGAACACGTCCTTGACGAGATCGGCGTCGAGTACATCGGCGGGCGCCCCTGCGGCGGCCAGCTGCCCGTCCTTGAGGACGACCAGATGGTCCGCGTACCGGGCGGCCTGTCCGAGGTCGTGCAGCACCATCACCACGGTGCGGCCCGCCTCGGCGTGCAGATCGGCCACCAGATCGAGTACGTCGAGCTGGTGCCGCAGATCGAGGAAAGTGGTCGGCTCGTCGAGGAGCAGCAGTTCGGTGTCCTGGGCCAGCGCGAGGGCGATCCAGGCGCGCTGGCGCTGACCGCCGGAGAGCCGGTCGACGCTCTGTTCGCGCAGCTCGGCGGTGCCGGTGCGCTCCAACGCCTCGTCCACCGCGGCCTGGTCGGCCTTGGACCAGGGGCTGAGGAAGGTCTGGTGGGGGTAGCGGCCCAGGCGTACGAGGGCTTCGACGGTGATGGCGTCGGGCGTGACCGGCTGCTGCGGCAGCAGGCCCATCCGGCGGGCGAGCGCCCGCGCCGACATGCGGTGGATGTCGGCGCCGTCCAGGGCGACACTGCCGCCGGCGGGGGCGAGCAGCCGTGTCAGGCCTCTGAGCAGCGTGGACTTGCCGCAGGCGTTGGGGCCGACGATCGCGGTGACCGCGGCACCGGGCAGGGTGACGTCGAGGCCGCCGACGACGACCTTCTCGCCGTACCGCAGGTCGAGGCCGTGCGTGGAGAGCTGGTTGGCGGGGGACGTCCGCGCGGACGTCTGGGTGGGGCTCATGCGGCACTCCGGTTGACGGGCCTGCTCTGTCGGATCATCAGGACAAGAAGCCAGGGGGCGCCGAGCGTCGCGGTGACCACACCGACCGGAAGCCCGGATACCGGCAGCAGATGCTGGACGATCAGGTCGGACGCGAGCAGCAGGATCGCTCCCGCCAGGCCGGTGAGGGCGAGCGTCCCCGGCGTCGGCGGGCCCGCGACGAACCGCACCAGGTGCGGCACCGCGAGCGCGACGAACGCCACGGGTCCGGTGAGCGCTGCGGCCAGCGAGGCCAGGACGATGGCGGTGATCAGGAGTTGGAGCCGCGCGGCGGACGTGTTCAGGCCGAGTCCGCCCGCAGACTCGTCGCCCAGGTCGAGGACGGCGAGCCGCCGCTGCAGGGCGAAGGCGGCGATGAGCGCGAGCGCCATGGCGCCCCCGGCGGCCCACACCTCCGTCCAGGTCCGCCCGTAGAGCGATCCGGTGGTCCACTGCACGGCGGAGCCCGCGAGTTCGGCGGGGAAGCGCACGACCATGAGGTTCACCGCGGCGGCGAGGCCCGCCTGGACGGCGAGGCCGACGAGCACGAGCCGGGTGACGGTGAGCCCCGAGCGCCAGCCGAACACCCCGAGCAGCAGCGCCGCAAGGAGACCGCCGCCGAGCGCGGCCACCGGGATCAGCGTCTGCGAGGCCCCGGTGGCGAGCAGCACGACGGCGCCGAAGGAGGCGCCGCCGGTCACGCCCATCACGTCGGGGGAGGCGAGCGGATTGCGGAACACCCGCTGCAGCAGCGATCCGGCGATCCCGAGCCCGATCCCGGCGATGACCGCGGCGATCATCCGGGGCGCCCGGAAGTCCTGCACGACCAGGACATCGCCGGGGTCGCCGAGCCCGACAAGGCCGCGCAGCGCGACGGAGGCGGACAGCGGTATCTGCCCGGTGGTCAGGGCGAGCGTGACGAGTACGAAGAGGACGGCGAGGCCGACCACGGCGAGCAGCCCGACCCGGCGCCGCTGCCTGGCCCGCGCCCCGGTCGGCGCGGCCTTGACGTCACGTACGGACAGGACGGTCATCGGGCCACCTTCCGGGCGAGGACCGCGAGCAGCGGTGCGCCGAGGAAGGCGCTGACGATGCCGACCTCCAGCTCGGAGGGGCGCACGACGACCCGGCCGAGCACATCGGCGGCGAGCAACAGCAGCGGCCCGGCGATCAGACAGCCCGGCACGAGCAGCCGGTGGTCGGAGCCGACCGCCAGCCGCACCAGGTGCGGGGCGGCGAGCCCGATGAAGGCGACGGGCCCGGCGACCGCGACCGCCGAACCGGCGAGCAGCACGACCGCGATGCCCCCGATCACCCGGATCCTGGCCACCGGCACGCCGAGCGCATGCGCCGAATCGTCGCCCAGGGCGAGGGCGTTGAGGGCGGGCGAGATCGCGAGGGCCATGACCAGACCGATGACAAGGGTCGGAAGCACCGGCCAGAGCACGTCGAGGGTGCGCCCGGACAGTGATCCCGCGAGCCAGAAGCGCGCCTCGTCCAGGGTGCGTTCGCTGAACAGCATCACGGCCTGGGTCCAGGACAGGAGCACCATCTGCAGGACCACACCGCCGAGGGCGAGCCGCACCGGGTCGAGGTCACCGGCGCGGCGGGCGAGCAGCCAGGCGAGCATCCCGGCACCGGCGGCTCCGGCGAAGGCGAACCACAGGTACTCGATGGGCTGGGTGAGCTGGAGGGTGTAGATGGCCACGACCACCGCGAAGCCCGCACCCGCGTTGATGCCGAGCGTGGTCGGCGAGGCGAGCGGGTTGCGGGTGATGCCCTGGGCGACCGCCCCGGCCACGCCGAGCGCGGCGCCCACCGCGAGCGCGACGACGGTGCGCGGCAGGCGCAGCCCCGTGACCACGATCGCGTCCCGCCCGTGGGCGTCGCCGAAGAGGGCGTCGGCCACCGTGGACAGCGGCACGGGGCGTGACCCCAGGGCAAGGCTCAGCGCGGCGCACAGCACCAATGCGCCGAATCCGGCGATGAATAGAGGGATCCGCCGTGCTAGAGGGATCCGCCGTGCGGAGAGGCTGCCTGGTGGGGCGGCCCGATCGATCTTGGACACGGGGGCAGAGTTTAGGTTAGGTATACCTAACGCTGTCAACTCGCTGTGAAGGCCGCATCACGCGGGGCGGCGGAGAGTAGCGGCGCGCCGTTCACGATGAGGCACCGCGACGGAAAATAAGGTAAGCCTTACTTGGTCGCGGTGGATTGTTCCGCCGGTATGCGACCGATCGACCTGCCCTGCATCGACCTGCCTGCATCGCCCTGCCCTGCGAGGAGTACGAGTGCCGCTGACCGTGGCCCCGGCGATGGCGCCGACCGCCACCGCCCTGAGCCCCGCCGCCCTGCTTGCCGCGACCTACCGGCGGCTCGCCGCGCGGTGCGAGACGCTTGCGGTCACGGTCGCGAAACGTGACTCCGCGGCACGTCAAGGGTGGCTCACCGGCGCGGAGTTGGCGCAGCACCCGGGGGCGCTCGCGGCATTCGTGGCGGCCGAGGCCGATCGGATCCGCGCGGGCCACGACCACACGCCACGGCCGGACGTCGCCGCGTCCCGAGCGCTGCACGGCTATCTCTGGTCCGTCTCGCTGCTGATGAGCGGCGCGTGGTACCTGGAACGTCGCGTGCCGCGCATCCGGCCCGATGACGTACGGGTCGACCTGGCGACCGGCGCCTTCGAGGTCGTCCCCGGCTCCTTCGCCTGCTTCTCCGACGACCCGGCCGCCGGGCTCCCCGGCGTCCGAGTGCTGCCGGACGAGGAGTCGCTCCGCACCGAACTCCGCGCGGCGGTGGTCGCCCACATGCGGCCGCTGCTCGATGCGATCGGCCCTCAACTGCGGCGCGGGCCAAGGGCGTTGTGGGGCATGGCGGGTGACGATCTGATCTCCGGGATCTGGTACCTGGGGCGGATGGCCGGCCAGGAGGAGGAGTCGCTGCGGGCCGTCGACGCGCTGCTTCCCGGGCCCGTCGAGCCCTTCCCCGGCGGCGCCGCCTTCCGGCACCTGACGACCCGTGACGGGGAGCGCCACCCGACCCGGACGCGCCTGGGCTGCTGCCTGTACTACACGATCCCGGCCGCCGACGCCTGCGGAACGTGCCCCCGCGTGTGCGACGCCGAACGGCTGCGCAGGCTGGAGGCGGAAAACGCCGGCGCCTGAGGCGGCTTGATGCTCCGTCAAAATCCGGGCGGTGAACTGGTGATGAGAAATCGTGCCGGGCGGTCGCTGTCGTTGAACCACTGGCGCGGGACCGGCGCCGCGTAATAGATCGTGTCCCCTGCCTCCGGGGCGTAGGGCTCCTCGCCCCCCCGAGGGCGAGCCCGATCGTCGCGGGACGATCGTGTCCCCGCCCTCCGGGGCGTCGGGTTCATCGCCCCCGAAGGTGAGCCCGATCGTCGCGGGACGGCGCCCGGGTGCCGCCGCGCGCCGCGGCGCCGACGTCCCCGCTCCCCGTAGCATCACGCCGACGCCCACGACAGGAGTCGCCCATGTCCCGGTCCACGACTGAGCCCTCCGCGCCGTTCGCCGTACCCGTCATCGACATTACTCCGTACGTCGTGGACGGCGGCCCGGAGGCCTGGACGGCCTGACCGGCGCCGTGGACGGCTTCTTCGAAGCGTTCAACATCGGCACGGAAGCCCGCTCGTTCCCCGGCCTCGCCCTCTCCGAGGACGACTACGGGCTCAACGTCTGGCCCGCCGAGGTCTCAGGCTTCGAACCGGCGGTGCGGAGCTACTTCTCTGGATGTCCACGCTGCACCGCGTCAAGCCGCTGACGAACTCGCCTACGAACCGATCCTCGTACGCGACCACATCAAGGCGAAGCTGGCGGGCTCCCGGCAGGGCAAGGCGAATGTGGCGGCCGTTCGGGAGGCGGCGCGAGTCCTCGCCGCCGCCGAACGGGAGACGCGGGCCTGAAATGCCGGATGTGTCAGACCTGTTCGTGGGCGGCACGGATCGCCTCCACCGCCTGGACGATGTTCGCCTCGGCGGTCGCCTTGTCGATGCCGAGGCCCGCGAGCGCGCCCGCCCCGTCCTCCGCCTCGAGGAGCGCGAGCAACAGGTGCTCCGTACCGATGTAGTTGTGGCCCAGGCGCAGCGCTTCACGGAAGGTGAGTTCGAGGACCTTCCGCGCGGGCGCGTCGTACGGGATGAGGTCGGGCACCTCGCCGACCGCGGGCGGCAAGGCGTCGGTGATCCTCTCGCGTACGACATCGAGGTCGACGCCCTGCGCGACGATCGCCCTCGCGGCGAGCGCGTCCGCTTCGGTCAGCAGGCCGAGGACGAGATGGGCGGTGCCGATCTCGTCGTTGCCGCCGGCCCGTGCCTCCTCCTGCGAGGCCATGACCACCTTCCTGGCCCGCTCGGTGAAGCGGCTGAATCCCTGCCCGGGGTCGAGATCCGACGCCTCGCCGGGATTCTTGGGCACGAACCGCTTCTGCGCGGCCTGCCGGGTGACTCCCATGCTCTTGCCGATATCGGTCCAGGAGGCGCCCGAGCGCCGGGCCTGGTCCACGAAGTGGCCGATGAGATGGTCGGCGACATCGCCGAGGTGATCGGCGGCGATGACGGCGTCGGTGAGCTGGTCGAGGGCGTCGGTGTGGACCTTCTTGATGGCGTCGATCAGGTCGTCGAGACGGATGGGGTGTGAGGGCTGCGTCATGTGTCAACCGTAGGTTGACAATCCTTCGACCGTCAACCCCGAGTTGACACTTCCGGCTGCTCCGACTACCTGCTCTGACTACTCCGCCCAAGGGGAGTTCCGGATCACCTCGACGAAGTCGCCGCGGGTGTGGCCCGGGACGAAGTGCGCGAGGACATCGGCCTTCACATTCCCGAAGGCGGTCTCCGGCTTGGGTGCGACGCCCTCGGTGAACGCCTCCAGGATGCGGCGCTTGAAGTCGGGGCGCGGGTGCAGCGCGGTGATCGCGGCACGGTCCTCGGCGGTCAGGTCGTCGTAGCCGATGCCCAGTACGTCGTACTCGACGCCTGCGGTGACCAGCGCGACCTCCGGCTCCATGAACTCGGGGACGCCCGGCGTCGTGTGGAGGGCGATGGCCGTCCACACCCGGCGCATGCCGTCCTCGGGGACGCCGTGGCTCCGCAGGAAACGCCGCGCCTCGTCGGCGCCGTCCACCTCGAAGCGGCGGCCGCTGCCGTGGAACCGCTCGCCCAGGCCCAGGTCGTGGAACATCGCCCCGATATAGAGCAGTTCGGGATCGAAGCTCAGCCCGCGTCGCCCGCCCTGCAGGCTGCCGAACCAGAAGACGCGGCGGGAGTGGTGGTAGAGCAGCTCGCTCGTCGTGTCCCGCACCAGTTCGGTGGCCGCGGCGGCGAGCTTGGTGTCGGGGACGGAGACTCCGGCGGCGGTGGAGGTGGCGGTGGTGCTCATGGCGTGACTCCTGTCTTCGGCGGGCGGTGGGCGTGGCCCTGTGGGCCGTGGCGCCCGGTGGGACCCAGCCTGCTCGCGGCGCACACCCCACGGCCATGTCCCTGTGGACAGGTACCCCACACATCTGGACACGCTCCCCGGCTACCGTGGCCCCGTGCCCCAACAGCCGGACCGACCCCGCCCCCACCAGGTGCCCCACCACGTATACGTCCTCGCCTTCGACGGCGTACGCCTCCTCGACGTCGCCGCACCGCTGGAGGTCTTCACCACCGCCGCCCGCTACACCGGAGGCGGCTACCTGGTGCGGGTCTGCACACCCGACGGGCAGGACGTCACGACATCGACCGGGCTGCGGATCGCGGCCGACCTGCCCGCCGCCGATGTGCGCCGCACGGACACCCTGATCGTGCCGGGCCACGCAGAACGCGTCACGTTCGACGGGCGGGCCGAACTCGTCGAGCTGGTGGGCCAACTGGCGGACGGCGCCGGGCGGTTGGCCTCCGTGTGCACGGGGGCGTTCGCGCTCGCCGCCGCGGGACTCCTGCACGGACGCCGGGCGACGACGCACTGGGAGCATGCGGCGCGGCTCGCCTGGCTGTACCCGGACACCGACGTGACGGCGGACGCCATCTACGTCCAGGACGGCCCGGTCTTCACCTCGGCCGGGGTCACCGCGGGCATCGACGTCTGCCTGGCCCTGGTCGAGCAGGACCACGGCCCCGACCTCGCCCGCCGGGTCGCCCGCGACCTCGTGGTCTTCCTGCAACGGCCGGGCGGGCAGTCCCAGTTCTCCGCCGCCTCGCGCACTCCGGCGACGGGCCACCCGGTGCTCCGCCCGCTCCTGGACGCGATCGCCGCCGACCCGGCGGCCGACCACCGCCTCGCCGCCCTGGCCGCGAAGGCCGCGGTCAGCCCCCGCCACTTGACCCGCCTCTTCAACCAGCAACTCGGCACCACCCCGGCCGCGTACGTGGAGTCCCTCCGCTTCGAGGCGGCCCGCATGCTCCTCGAACGCGGCGCCAATGTCACAGAAGCGGCCGAACGCAGCGGCCTCGGCAGCGACGAGACGCTGCGCAGGGTCTTCGCCCGCCACTTGGGGACGACGCCGTCCGCGTACGCGGCGCGTTTCCGTACGACGGCGGTCGGAGCGTGACGCGGGCTAGGGCCTGTCCGATGGGTCCTGCCGGGGTCGCGACCCCTGGCACGCCCATCTGCGGCGTTGTCGTCGGTTGCCAACGCTCCGCGTTGTCGCC
>NZ_JBFBJK010000043.1:0-50567 GCF_040686095.1 Streptomyces sp. NPDC086554 | reverse complement strand
GGAGGAGGGCGACAACGCGGAGCGTTGGCAACCGACGACAACGCGGCAGATGGGCGTGCCAGGGGTCGCGACCCCGGCAGGACCCATCGGACAGGTCCTAGAGCCAGCCGCGGCTCTTGAACATCCGGTAGAGGAAGACCTCGAGCGCGGCCATCAGCAGGATCACGGCCGGGTACGACCACACCCAGCGCAGCTCGGGCATGTGGTCGAAGTTCATGCCGTAGACCCCCGCGAGCATGGTGGGGACGGCGACCATGGCCGCCCACGCCGAGATCTTCCGCATGTCGTCGTTCTGCCGCACGCTCATCTGCGCCAGATGCGCGGAGAGGATGTCGGACACCAGCCGGTCGAGGCTGTCCACCGAGTCGTTCACCCGCGTCAGATGGTCGTTGACGTCCCGGAAGAACGGCCGGGCCGTGTCGTCCACGAACGGCACGGCGGGCGCGAAAGGGCCCGCTCCGGAGAGGCGCATCATGGGCATCGCCAACGGTCCCGTGGCTCGGCGGAACTCGACGATCTGGCGCTTGAACGTGTAGATCCGGGACGCCGTGTTGCGGGTGCCGCCGCGGTCCGGCGAGAAGACCTCCGCCTCCAGGACCTCCAGGTCCGTCTGCAGCTCGCCGGCCACGTCCAGATAGTGGTCGACCGTGGCGTCGGCGATCGCGTACAGGGCGGACGTCGGGCCGTGCTTGAGCACCTCGGGGTCCGCCTCCATGCGATGGCGTACGGCAGCCAGTGGCGACTCCTCGCCGTGCCGGACGGTCACCACGAAGGAGTCGCCGATGAAGACCATGATCTCGCCGGACGAGACCGCGTCGCTCTCCAGCTCGTACACGACCGGCTTCAGGACCACGAAGAGCGAGTCGTCGAACACTTCCAGCTTGGGCCGCTGATGCGCCTTCAGGGCGTCCTCCACCGCCAGCGGATGCAGCGCGAACTCCTCGCTGACCTGGTTGAACTCCGACTCCGTCGGCTCGTACAGACCGATCCAGACGAACGCGTCGCCGGTGGCGCGCGCCTCGGCGAGCGCGTCCGAGAAGTGGCCGGAGCACTCGGTCCTTCGCCCGTCGCGGTACAGCGCGCAGTCCACGATCACGGAGCGCATTCTTCCGAACCTCCGCTCGGGGCGCACCCTGTCGGCGGCTTAGGCTGGCCCGCATGCCCACGCTGATCCTCGTCCGGCACGGACGATCCACCGCCAACACCGCGGGCCTGCTCGCCGGGTGGACCCCCGGCGTGGCCCTGGACGAGCGCGGCGCAGCGCAGGCCGCCGCGCTCCCCGGACGCCTCGCGGACCTGCCCATCGCCGAAGTCGTCACGAGCCCGCTCCAGCGCTGCCAGGAGACCGTCGCGCCGCTGCTCGCCGCGCGGCCGGAGCTGCGGGCGCACACCGACGACCGCATCGGGGAGTGCCACTACGGAGACTGGTCGGGCCGCAAGCTCGCCGAGCTGTCCGACGAACCGCTCATGGAGGTCGTGCAGCAGCATCCGTCGGCGGCCGCCTTCCCCGGCGGCGAGTCCATGCGGGCCATGCAGACGCGGGCCGCCGAGGCGGTACGCGAGTGGAACGCGCGCGTGGAGCGCGACCACGGCGCGGACGCGGTGTACCTGATGTGCTCGCACGGCGACATCATCAAGTCCCTGATCGCCGACGCCATCGGGCTCCACCTCGACCTCTTCCAGCGCATCTCCGTGGAGCCCTGTTCCGTCACCGCCATCCGGTACACACGCCTTCGCCCGTTCCTCGTACGTCTGGGAGACACCGGCGACTTCGGGTCGCTCGCGCCGCGCGAGACGCCCGCCGGGGGCGACGCGGCGGTGGGTGGCGATGCGGGAGCACCGTGATCGTCCGCCGCAGTAGGGTGCAGAGGTCAGGCCGCACCACCGCAAGTGATCCATCGCAGTCGATCCCAATGGAGACAGGACGTGTCGCGTCAGGTGTTCCTCTACGACCCGCCGGAACGCTTCGTGGCCGGAACGGTCGGGCTCCCCGGTCGGCGTACCTTCTTCCTCCAGGCCACCGCCGGAGCCCGGGTGACCACCGTCGCCCTGGAGAAGACCCAGGTGGCCGCGCTCGCCGAACGCATGGAGGAGCTGCTCGACGAGGTCGTGCGCCGCAGCGGCGGCAACGCCCCCGTGCCGGCCGTCGCGCCGACCGAGGTCAGTGACAGCGCGCCCCTGGACTCGCCCGTCGAGGAGGAGTTCCGGGTCGGCACGATGGCGCTCGCCTGGGACGGCGACGAGGAGCGGATGATCGTCGAGGCGCAGGCTCTGGTGGAGCTGGACGCCGAATCGGACGAGGATCTCGCCGAAGCCGAGGAAAGGCTTCTGCAGGACGAGGAGAACGGGCCGCCGATGCTGCGCGTCCGGCTCACCGGCGCGCAGGCCCGCGCCTTCGCCAAGCGCGCCCTCGACGTCGTGAACGCGGGGCGGCCGCCGTGCCCGCTGTGCAGCCTGCCGCTCGACCCGGAAGGACACGTATGCCCGCGCCAGAACGGATACCGGCGGGGCGCGTGAGTCCGGCCTCCGGCGCCGATGCGGGCGCCGATGCGGGCGTCGACGCCATGGAACTGCTCACCCACGGGGAGCTGACCGTGCGCGGGCGGATCCGCGAGGCGTCGAACGCGGTGCTGTACTGCACGGTCGCGTACGAGGGCGAAACGGCCGCCTGCGTCTACAAGCCCGTCGCCGGGGAGCGGCCCCTGTGGGACTTCCCCGACGGGACCCTCGCCCAGCGCGAGGTGGCGGCGTACGAGGTCTCCGAGGCGACGGGGTGGGGGCTCGTGCCGCCGACCGTCCTGCGGGACGGGCCGTACGGCGAGGGCATGTGCCAGCTGTGGATCGAGGGCTCCGAGGCGGAGGCGGACTCGGCGGAGCTGCTTGCCCTTGTCGAGGGCGAGGAGCCGGGGGACGGCTGGAAGGCGATCGGCTTCGCCGACGTGGGGGAGGGGCGGACGGCGCTGCTCGTCCACGCGGACGATGTGCGGCTGCGGCGCCTCGCGGTCCTCGACGCGGTGATCAACAATGCGGACCGCAAGGGCGGGCATCTGCTGGTCGCCTCCGGGGGGCGGTTGTACGGGATCGACCACGGGGTCACGTTCAACGCCGAGGACAAGCTGCGGACGCTGTTGTGGGGGTGGGCGGGGGAGCCGCTGGCTGCCGAGGCGGTGGCGGTCCTGGAGTCCCTGCGGGACGCGCTGGGGGAGGCTGCTCCCCTTGCCCTGCGGCTCGGGAAGCTGATCACTGGGGCTGAGGTGGACGCGCTGCGCGCGCGGGTGTCCGCGCTGCTGGCTTCGGGCCTGCACCCCGCCCCGAGCGGCGACTGGCCCCCTATTCCGTGGCCGCCGGTTTAGCCCTCCGTCCCCCTGACCGCCTGGTACCTCGGCACCCGGCAGCGTGGCGTTGTGCCCACCCTTCCCCAAGCTCTCGGCTTCGCTCGAGCAGGGGAGACCCCACTCCAAGCTCTCGGCTCCGCTCGAGCAGGGGAGACCCCACTCGCCGTGCGGAACGCCTGCCCACAACGGGGCGGCCGGGCGGGCTCGTGCGTCCACGGTGGGGGCGGCCGGGTGGTCTGCGCGCTCGCGGCGGGGCGCGGTCGGTGGTCTGCGCGCCCACGACGGGTGGCGGGCGGTCGGGCGGTCTGCCCGCCCAAGACGGGGCTGGTCGGCGGGGCGTTGCGGGGTAATCGGGTGGGTGGGTGGGAGAGACCCGTTGGGTGGGTGGGAGAGATCCGTTGGGTGGGTGGGAGAGATCCGTCGCGCAGCGGCGGTGTAGTTGCCCCGCACAAGGCGCCCCGCCCGGATAAACCTTGATCCCCGCTCGTATACGGATGGCCCGTCCGGTTAGGCTCATGGCATGCATGCCTGGCCCGCTTCTGAGGTCCCCGCCCTGCCTGGCAAGGGCCGCGACCTCCGGATCCACGACACCGCGACCGGTGGTCTCGTCACCCTTGACCCCGGTCCCGTCGCCCGTATCTACGTCTGCGGCATCACTCCGTACGACGCGACCCACATGGGTCACGCGGCGACCTACAACGCGTTCGACCTTGTGCAGCGCGTGTGGCTCGACACCAAGCGGCAGGTTCACTACGTCCAGAACGTGACCGACGTGGACGACCCGCTCCTCGAACGCGCGAACCGCGACGGCAAGGACTGGGTCGAGCTCGCCGAGGGCGAGACCGCGCTGTTCCGCGAGGACATGACCGCGCTGCGGCTCCTGCCGCCCCAGCACTACATCGGAGCCGTCGAGGCGATACCCGGCATCGTGCCGCTCGTCGAACGGCTCCGTGACATGGGCGCCGCCTATGACCTGGAGGGGGACGTCTACTTCTCCGTCGAGTCCGACGCCCACTTCGGCGAGGTCTCCGGCCTCGACCGTGCCGCGATGAAGCTGCTCTCCGCCGAGCGCGGCGGAGACCCGGAGCGTCCCGGCAAGAAGGACCCGCTGGACCCGATGCTCTGGATGGCCGCCCGCGAGGGCGAGCCCAGCTGGGACGGGGCCTCCCTCGGCCGCGGCCGCCCCGGCTGGCACATCGAGTGTGTCGCCATCGCCCTGGACCACCTGGGGATGGGCTTCGACGTGCAGGGCGGCGGATCGGATCTCGCCTTCCCGCACCACGAGATGGGCGCGTCGCACGCGCAGGTCCTGACCGGCGAGCACCCGTTCGCCAAGGCGTACGTGCACGCCGGCATGGTCGCCCTGGACGGCGCGAAGATGTCGAAGTCCAAGGGCAACCTCGTCTTCGTGTCGAAGCTGCGGCGGGACGGGACCGATCCGGCCGCCATCCGTCTCGCCCTGCTCGCGCACCACTACCGCGCGGACTGGGAGTGGACCGACGACGTCCTGCGGGACGCCGTCGAGCGCCTCGGGCGCTGGCGAGCCGCCGTCTCCCGCCCGGACGGGCCGTCGGCCGACGCGCTGGTCGAGGAGATCCGCGACGCCCTCGCGAACGACCTGGACGCACCGACGGCGCTCGCCGCCGTCGACCGCTGGGCCGCCCGCCAGGACGCCGATGGCGGTACGGACGAGGGCGCCCCCGGCGTCGTATCGCGTGCCGTGGACGCGTTGCTCGGCGTGGCCCTGTAGCAGCTGCCCGCGAGGTCGGATCGCCCTTCGGGCTCGTCCTCAAACGCCGGACGGGCTCTCTACCGAGCCCCTCCGGTTCATCTCACCCGAATGGGCCGCTCCGGAAATCCAGGAGCGGCCCATCAAAGTCCATGGCCCCGGCGCCCGTTGAGGCGCTAGACCTCCGCCATGAGATCACCCACTCGCTTCAGACGGGCGGCGCTCGCCGCCGCCCTGCTAGGACTCCTCGCGGCGTTCGCAGGACCCGGCGGCGGCGCGCAAGCCGCCGACGAGCCCGCGACCACGGTCGGGGACGTCACGGACTTCGCCGCCGACGGGTCCGTGTACCGGATCGGCGCGGGCAAGGCCGAGGCCCGCGTCAGCTTCGTATCGAAGGAGACGTTCCGGCTGGAACTCGCCCCCGAGGGCGACTTCACCGACCCGACCGGCAAGGACATCGTCCTGCCGCAGGGCGAGCCGCCGCGCACCAACTGGGCCGACAAGGGCGACCGCTACGAACTGAGCACCTCCGAAGTGACCCTGCGCGCCTACAAGTCGCCCCTTCGGTTCGCGCTCCACCGCGCCGACGGGACCGAGATCTGGGCCGAGTCCAAGGGGCTCTCCTGGACCAAGGACGCCACCACGCAGAGTCTGGCGCGCGGCGCCGACGAGCAGTTCTACGGCGCCGGGATGCAGAACGGGCGCGGGAACACCTCGCACCGCGGCAAGAAGGTCGAGGTGAGCGTCGACTACAACTGGGACGACGGCGGCCACCCCAACTCCGTGCCCTTCTACCTGTCTTCGGAGGGGTACGGCGTCTTCCGTAATACGTACGCGCCCAACACCTATGACTTCGCCGAGCCGGTGACGGCCACCGCCAAGGAACAGCGCTTCGATGCCTACTACTTCGCCGGACGCGGCAGCGACTCCGCCAAGGACGTCATCGGGCAGTACACGAAGCTGACCGGGAAGCCCTTCCTGCCACCCATTTATGGGTTGGAGATCGGTGACGCCGACTGCTATCTCCACAACGCCAACCAGGGGGAACGGCACACCCTGGACTCCCTGAAGGTCGCCGACGAGTATCTGAAGCACGACATGCCGGGCGGCTGGATGCTCGTCAACGACGGCTACGGCTGCGGCTACGAAGACCTCGCCGAGACCGCCAAGGGCCTCCAGGACCGCGACATGCAGCTCGGACTGTGGACCGAGGACGGCATCGACCAGATCGCCGACCAGGTCAAGGCGGGCCAGCGCGTCGCCAAGCTCGATGTCGCCTGGGTCGGCGACGGATACAAGAAGGCGCTCGACGGCTGCAAGGACGCGCACAAGGGCATCGAGGACAACAGCGATGCGCGGGGCTTCACTTGGGCCCCCGAGAGCTGGTCGGGAGCCCAGCGATGCGGGGTGCAGTGGTCCGGGGACCAGAGCGGCAGCTGGGAGTACATCCGCTGGCAGATCCCCACGTACGCGGGTGCGACCATGTCCGGCCTGGCCTACACGACGGGTGACGTGGACGGCATCTTCGGCGGCAGCGCCAAGACGTACGCCCGTGATCTGCAGTGGAAGTCGTTCCTGCCGGTCACGATGACGATGGACGGCTGGGCCGCCCACGACAAGCAGCCCTTCCGGTACGGGGAGCCCTACACCTCCATCAACCGCAAGTACCTCAAGCTGCACGAGTCGCTGCTGCCCTATCTCTACTCGTACGGGCACGAGGCGACGAAGACGGGAGTCGGCGCCGTACGGCCGCTGGCCCTCGAATACCCCGACGACCCGAAGGCCGCCACCGACGCCGCCAAGTACGAGTTCCTGCCGGGCGAGGACTTCCTCGTGGCGCCCGTCTACAAGGACACCACCGTCCGGGACGGCATCTACCTCCCGAAGGGGACGTGGACCGACTACTGGAGCGGTCGTACGTATCAGGGTCCGACGACCGTCGACGGCTACAGCGCACCGATCGACACCCTGCCGCTCTTCGTCAAGGGCGGTGCCACCGTGCCGATGTGGCCCGGCGGCATCAGGTCCTACAAGTACCGCACCGCCGACTCGCCGATGGCCTGGGACATCTACCCGCAGGGCAGCTCCTCCTTCGAGCTGTACGAGGACGACGGCGTGACCCGCCGGCACCGCGACGGCGAGTACGCCACCCAGCGCGCCGAGGTCGATGCGCCCCGCGCGGGCAAGGGCGACGTGCGGGTGTCGATCGGCGCGAGCAAGGGGGAGTTCAGCGGCAAACAGACCAAGCGGCCGTACGCGTTCACGCTGCACACCGGGGACGCGCCCAGCGGCGTGGAACTCTCCGGCAGGGAGCTGCCCCGGCTCGCGTCGAAGGACGCGTACGACAAGGCGGCGCAGGGCTGGTTCTACGACCGGGACGACCGGGGCGGGGTCGTCAAGGTGAAGACGGCGGCTCTCCGCACCGACCGGGCCTTCGACCTGGAACTCGATGACACCAGCGCGGTCGGCGGTGCCGTGCCCGGCGCGACCGCGGCGGTGAGCGCCCCCGCGGGCCAGGAGCTCGGCGCGGGAGCCGCGGGCAAGGTCGCCGTCGACGTCACGGCGGGCACGCGGGACGCCACGGGTGTAGAGGTCACCCTCGACGCACCCGAGGGCTGGACGGTCGGAACCGCGAAAGCCGACCGCGTACCCGCCGGAACCACCCGCCGCGTGGAGGTGGCCGTCACCCCGGCCAAGGACGCCGACCCCGGTGAGCAGCCGCTCGACGCGAGCGCCCGCTACCGCTCGGCAGGGCAGGACCGCACCGCAGGACAGCGGATCGCGGTCGCCGTCATGCCGCCGGCGCCGACGGCCGACACCTGGGCGAGCGACATGGTCTGGCTCAAGTCCACCAACGGATACGGACCCGCCGAACGCGACCGCAGCAACGGCGAGTCGGGTGCCGATGACGGTCACACGCTGACCCTCGCGGGCAAGACGTACGAGAAGGGCATCGGCGTGCACGCCGACTCCGTGATCGAGGTCTACACCGGCGGGCAGTGCACGAAGTTCACCGCCGACGCGGGCATCGACGACGAGATCAACGGCTACGGAGAGGTCGCCTTCTCCGTAGAGGCCGACGGCAAGGTGCTGTGGACCTCGCCGAAGGTGACGGGCGCGTCGGCGACCGTGCCCGTGGACGTCGATGTGAGCGGGGCCCGGCACGTGGAGCTGAAGGTGAGCGACACCAACGGCTCCAAGAGCGGGGACCACGGGGACTGGGCGGCCGCGAGGTTCAGCTGCGCCTAGCCGTGTGACGGGCAGGGAGCGACGCCGGGCGGGAAGGACTCCGCCCGGCGCCGCCGTCTGTTCACATGGCGGCCGTGACCGTCACTTGGTGACCACGATGGCCAGGAGGTACCCCGGGTTGTTGGTGTCGTAGTAGCCGATCACCGGCTGTCCGAAGGCGAACGCCTCCTGGACCTCGTCGTGGGTCTGCGGGTTGGGGTTGATGAACGCCCGCCAGGCGCCGTCGACGTGCAGGTAGAGCACCGATGCCTGGCCGGGCAGCGGCTGGACGACGTCCCAGAACGTCGTCGCGACGTTGGACGCGAGCGCCTGCGTCGTGATCTGGGGCGCCTGCGCCTGCGGGACCTGCTGCTCCTGGCCGAACTGCTGGAGCAGCTGCTGGAACGGCTGCTGCTGGCCGAGCTGCTGGAGCTGCTGGCGCAGCTGCGGCGGGACCTGCTGCATGCCCTGCATGCCCTGCTGCCCCTGCATGCCCTGCTGGCCGAACGGTTGCTGCTGCTGGCCGAGCTGCTGCGGCGGGGCCGTGCTGGGACCCTGCTGCTGGCCCTGCGGGGAGCCGTACTGCTGCTGACCGTACTGTTGCGGCCCGTACTGCTGGCCTTGCTGCTGCATGGGACTCATTTGCGGGGTGGTGCTCATGCGGGTGCCACCTTCCCTCAATGGTTGTGGTGCTTCAGCAATGCGCATGGTGCTTGCGGTCCGTGACGGCGGGCGGTGCGTCAGCCTGTGACGACCAGGCCGACGACCTCGTCGTCGGAGAACCAGACACGTACGTCGGGATGTCCCCCCGCGAAGGCGGCGTGCACCGCCTGGCGGATGTGGGGGGACGGATCGTTGAGGTTGCGCCACTCGCCGGCGACGAACAGCCGCAGGCGTGGCGGGAGTTCGGGCGGATAGGGCAGCAGTTCGTCCCAGTAGCGCTCGGCGCGCCCTGAGCCCACCGCCGACGGCAGCAGGTTCGTCACCGCCGCCTTGATGTCGGGGCGGTTGCCGATCCGCTGGGACGCGGGCCGCCCCGGCGCGTCCTGCTGCGGCGAACCGGTCGCCCTGAGCACGGCGCGCGCCCGGTCCGGCGTCATCAGCTGCTGGCCCGCGGCCTTCAGCATGCCCTGCAGACAGGCAAGGGCGCCGACGACGATCGGCGATGCGGACGAGGTGCCGGAGAACGCGTCCGTGTACCAGGCGATTTCGTCGGCGCCGCCCTGCAGATCCCCGGGCCGGTCCCAGAAACCGCCGGTCGTGGTGGTCTCACGCCCCCAGCCCTGCGCGTCCACGCGGGCCCCGTAGTTGGAGAACCCGAGGCGTGAGCGGTCCGGGCCGTGGTCGCGGCCGTGGGTGCCGGGCGGCGGTGCGCCCGCGCCGACAAGGACGGCGCCCGACGGCCGGTTGGAGGGGTTGAACGGGTTGCGCCACCACTCGGGGAACTCGTCGGGCCTGCGCTCGTACACCGCGTCGTCCAGGGACTCCGCGCCGTTGCCCGCCGCGCCCACGACGATGACGCCCTTGGCGGTCGCGTGCCGGATCGCCGCGTAGTCGTCGGGCCACCACTCCAGGGCGATGTAGCCCTTCTGGTCGTCGCGGGGCTCGAAGTCGAACCGCGGGCCCGGGCGGTGCAGTTCGATGAGGATGATGTCGCCGGGGGCGAGGCGCTCCGCCGCGGCGTGGATCGTGGCCGCGGTGCCGAGCGGCTGGAAGCAGGCGGCCGCGGTCGTCGACTCCGGAGCGATGCCGCTGATGCCCATCTGGTTGCGGTCGCCGCCGAGCACGCCGATCACCGCGGTGCCGTGGTTGCGCCAGGCGACGTCCTGGATCGGGGTGCCGATGACCACTCCGGCGAGCTTCGCCGTCAGGTCCTCGTGCCCGAGCTGCCAGGCGCCCTCGATGTCGATCACCGTCACGCCCTCGCCCGAACCGCCGAGCCGCTGCCAGGCCCACTGGGCGTCGACGCCCTCGGGGGCCGGGCGCAGATAGCCCTGGCGGCCGGTGAAGTCGGGGGTGACGGGGGCACCCTCCTTGCGCCGCCCGGACTCGCCCGCCTCCGGGGACGACTCCTGGCGCTGCGGCGGGGGCTGCGGCCTGCCCGTCGCGCCGATCGAGGCGGGGACGGCGCCCGGCTTGACGTACGCCGTGTCGATCCCCGGCAGCGCCGCCATCCGCGAGCGCAGCTCCTGGGCGCGGCTCTCGCCGCCGCGCACCCGGTAGAAGAGCGCCAGGTCCGGTACGTCGTCGCCGTCGGTGGTCCCCTGCATGGCGGTGGCGTGGAGGCGTTCCTCGTTGCCGAACAGCGGTTCCAGGGCGAGCTGTTCGTCGGTGAGGAACATGTTCAGGGCCGACACGTCGGAACCTGCCGCCGAGCGGATGCCCTGCGTACCGGCGCGCAGCCGGGCCTCGGGCCGTGCGACGACGATCAGCTCCTGCTCGCCCGGTCGGTAGGTGAATCCCGCGCCGTCAGGTCCAGGGCCACTGGCTCCCGGGCCTCCCGCGGGCTCTGCCTGGTCGGTCATCGCTTCACCGCTCCCTTCCGTTCTACGGGTGCCGTGCTGCGCGCTGTGGCCGCGCCTTCGGGGCACACCTTGCTACGGCCGGGCGGAGTCGTCCACCCCCCTTTGCCCCAACTGAGTTTGAAATCAAGGCGATTGGGGAACCCCGTGCAATTCGTCTGGAAGTCGCCGTCAACGCGAAGGGGCGGCATCCGGAAGGATGCCGCCCCGCGCTCGTTCAGTCCTCGTTCAGTCCTCGCCAGTCCTCGTCAGTCCTCCGAGGAATCAGAGGGTCCGGATTCCTCGCCGGTGCCGCCGCTGTCCTCGTCCGTCCCCGGCCGCTGCGGCTTCGGGGGCCGGGTGCGCTCACCGGGGGTCGGGCCGCCGCCGTCGCGCCGCCGCAGGTAGCGCTCGAACTCGCGGGCGATGGCATCGCCGGACGCCTCCGGCAGCTCGGCCGTGTCCCTGGCCTCCTCGAGCGACTGGACGTACTCGGCGACCTCGCTGTCCTCGGCCGCGAGCTGGTCCACGCCCACCTGCCAGGCGCGGGCGTCCTCGGCGAGGTCGCCCAGCGGGATCCGCACGTCGATGAGGTCTTCCAGGCGGTTCAGGAGCGCCAGCGTCGCCTTCGGGTTCGGCGGCTGCGAGACATAGTGCGGGACGGCCGCCCAGAGGCTGACCGCCGGGACGCCCGCGTGCGTGCACGCCTCCTGGAGGATGCCGACGATGCCCGTCGGGCCCTCGTACTTCGTCTCCTCCAGGTCCATGGTCCGTGCCAGGTCCGGGTCGGAGGTGACGCCGCTGACCGGCACCGGGCGGGTGTGCGGGGTGTCGCCGAGCAGCGCGCCCATGATCACCACCAGCTCCACGCCCAGCTCGTGGGCGAAGCCCAGGATCTCGTTGCAGAACGACCGCCAGCGCATCGACGGCTCGATCCCGCGCACCAGGACGAGGTCGCGCGGCTTGTCGCCGCCCACGCGGATCACCGAGAGCCGGGTCGTCGGCCAGGTGATCTTGCGGACGCCGCCCTCCAGGAAGACCGTGGGGCGGTTGACCTGGAAGTCGTAGTAGTCCTCGGCGTCCAGCGCCGCGAAGACCTCGCCCTTCCACTCCTTGTCGAGGTGCGCGACCGCGGTGGAGGCGGCGTCGCCGGCGTCGTTCCAGCCCTCGAACGCGGCCACCATGACCGGGTCGACCAGCTCGGGTACCCCCTCGAGCTCGATCACCCAGGCCTCCTTCCGACGTCCTTTACGTACGCCCCAACCTTACGGCGTCCGCCGGGGCCGTCCGCAGCCCCCTTGCGGCTGCTCGGTGACCGGATCAATGCCCCGCCGGAGGGCCGCGCACTCCCGCGGCGGGCGGGTGCTTTACAGCGTCGAGTCAGAGCGTCGAGCGCAGCCACTGCTCCACGCTCGCGATGTGCACCGTCGCCCAGGACCGTGCCGCCTCCGCGTCGCGGTCCCGCAGGGCGGTGAGGATCGCCCGGTGCTCGTGCAGGGTGCGGCTGACGGCGTCCTCCTGGGTGAGGCCGCGCCAGATGCGGGCCCGTGTGGTGGGCCCGGAGAGGCCGTCGAGGAGCGAACAGAGCACCGAGTTGCCGGACGACTGCACGATGCCGCGGTGGAACTCCAGGTCGCAGGCGACCAGTTCCTCCACCGAAGGGGCCGCGCCGAGTGCGTCCAACTGGGAGGTCAGTACGTCCAGTTCGGCCTCGGTGATGTGGACGCTCGCCATGGCCGTGGCGGCCGGCTCCAGGATGCGGCGCACCGCGAGGAACTCCAGGACGGTGTCGTCCCGGTGGAAGTCGACGACGAAGCTCAGGGCTTCGAGCAGCAGTTGGGGATCCAGGCTGGTGACGTACGTACCGTCGCCCTGTCGTACGTCGAGGATGCGGATCAGGGAGAGGGCGCGCACCGCCTCACGCAGGGAGTTGCGCGAAAGGCCCAGGTCGGCGGCGAGTTCGCTCTCCTTGGGCAGCCGGTCGCCGGGGCGCAGCGCGCCGGAGACGATCATGCCCTTGATCTTTTCGATGGCTTCGTCGGTGACAGCCATGGGGACCTCGCCTCACAAGACAGAAGACATCCGATGTATTCGGATGATTATGGCGTGTCCCGGGGTTCTTGCGCACGTGGGTCAGGCGAATACGTACATCTCTCAGGGCTAAGATTTCAGTACGGATGTTTCCGTACTGACCGCGGGACCGGCGAGAGGGAGGCTACGGCGCATGGCGGGGAAGAAGCCGGCGGGGGCTCACGAGGACGCCGTCGCGTCCATCATCGAGGACTGGGCCAGAGAGCGGCCCGAGCTCGACACCTCGCCCCTGGAGGTGCTCGCCCGGCTGCACCGCACCTTCCTGCGGTACAACACCAGGCTCACCACCGCGATCGAACGGCACGGCCTCGCGGTCGCCGGATTCGACGTGCTGACCGCGCTGCGCAGGGCCGGGGCGCCCTACCGGCTCACGGCGGGCCAGCTCGCGGACTCCGGGCTCGTCTCGTCGGCCGGGGTGACGCTGCGCATCGACCGCCTGGAGAAGGACGGCCTGATCGTGCGGGAGCGGGACGCCGACGACCGCCGGGTGGTCTACTCGCGGCTCACGGACGAGGGCCTCGCCAAGATCGACGAGGTGTTCGCCGAGCATCTCGACAACGAACGCCGGATGCTCGGCGGACTCTCCCCGGCCGAGTGCCGCCAGCTGGCCCGTCTGATGTCCAAGCTGGAGCGGTCGATCACGGACTCCGACGGACCTCACGAAGCAGAGGCCTGAGCCTGAGCCTCCGCGCGGTACATGCGGCGCAGCCGGACCACGCCCAGGTCGTGCTGGTAGAGGTTCTCGCGCTGGTCCGCGTCGGCGGGCATCGCCTCCAGCATCACCCGGTCCTGCTCGAGGACCTGCCAGTGACGCTCCTCGATGAGGGTCTTGTAGAGGAAGCGCCAGGTGTCGCGCTGCCAGCCCTGGACGCGGCGGTAGCGCCAGAAGAAGACACCGGTGCGGTTCTCGTCGACCGGGCAGACCATGCCGACGATGCCGAACGGGCCGCCGGGTCCTGCCGACGGCGGGTACGGAATGGTCAGGTCCACCCAGTCCACGCCGGTGCGGCACAGCTCGACCCAGTCGAAGTTGACGCCCCGCTGGTCGGTCTTCTCGAAGAAGTAGCCGCGGTCCGTCTCCCTGATGCGGAACTTGGCGGTGGTGTCGCCGTCGTACATCGTGTGCGACTCGTGGTGGAGGAACGCGCCGTGCATCGGGTCGAGGAGGTTCTCCACCGCGAACCGCCAGGGGCCGTTCCACTCCGCGTAGCAGAGGAACGCGTCGACGTCCGGGGCGGTGAGCGGATCCGGCAGTGTCAGTTCGGCCGGCTCCGGGTGCCGCTCGTCGCTGAAGTAGGCGAGGATCGCGCCGCCGATCTCCCGCACGGGCAGCGACGTGACGAGCTTCTTGCCCTCCAGATTGCAGCCGGGCAGGCCAGGTACGGAGGAGACGGTGCCGTCGGTCTCGACCTCCACGCCGTGGTACCAGCAGGCCACGCGGTCGCCGAGGTGTTTCCCGAGCGACAGGGGAGCCCCGCGGTGCGGGCAGCGGTCGGCGAGCATCGACAGGGCGCCGTCGGAGCGGCGGAAGAGCAGCCACTGCTCGCCGAGGGCGGTGACCTTGCGCATGGCGCCTGCGGCGACGAAGTCCGAAGGGGCGACGGGGTGCCACTGGTTGCGCAGGCCGGTGGCGTAGATGTGGTCGGCGGAAGCGGTCGGGCCGGCAAGGGTGGTCATCGGGGTCACGCTCCCAGTCGGTTCATCTCGGCACAGAAGGATTCTTCGGTCCACTGGGCGCCGTCCGGCGCGTGGACCTGACGGGCATTCAAGCCACGTACGACATCGGCAAGTTCGTGCCCGTCCTTGGTGAAGACCTCTTCGAGGGTGGCGGCGAGCTTGTACTCGTACGGGGTCGGCTCGTGGGTACGGGACTGGTGGACGTCCAGGTACGGCCAGGTGGTGGTCACGGTTGTCTCCAAGGGGCACTTCGAGAAGAGTCGCTACAGGTCGAGGACGAGGCGGCCCGATGCGCAGCGCGAGACGCAGATCATCATCGAGGCGTTCGCGGCGTGCTCGGCGTCGCTGAGCAGGAAGTCGCGGTGGTCGGGTGTGCCGTCGAGTACGCGGGTCTCGCAGCTGCCGCAGATGCCTTCCTGGCAGGAGCTGCTGACGTTCAGGCCCGCGTCCTCGGCGGCCCGCAGGATGGACGTGTCGGCGCCGACGGAGAGCGTGAGCCCGGAGGTGCGGCACTCCACCTCGAACGCGGAGTCGTCCCCGGTCCGCTCCACGACGGGCGCGGCGAACCGCTCCACGCGCAGCCGCTCGGCCGGGCAGGCCGCCTCCACGGCGGCGAGCAGCGGTTCCGGTCCGCAGCAGTACACAAGGGCGCCTTCGGCCAGTCCGTCGAGCGCCGCGGCGAGGTCGATGTGCCCGTGCTCGTCCTGCGGGACGACGGTCAAGTCACCGCCGAGCGAGGCCAGTTCATCGGTGAACGCCATGGATCCGCGGTTGCGCCCGCCGTACACCATCCGCCAGTCGGCCCCGCGCCGTGCCGCGTCACGGGCCATCGCCAGGAGTGGGGTGACGCCGATGCCGCCCGCGATGAACAGGTAGCCGGGCGCGTCGTCGAGGGGGAAGTAGTTGCGCGGCTCGGACACCGCGACCGTCTGACCGGGCCGCAGCTTGGTGTGCACGTGCCGCGAACCACCGCGCGAGGACGGCTCGTTGAGAACGCCGATGCGGTAAGTGGACGCGTTCCGCGGGTCGCCGCAGAGGCTGTACTGGCGTACGAGACCACCGGCATGGACGTCGAGGTGCGCGCCGGGGGTCCAGGCGGGCAGCGGCTTGCCGTCCGGGTGGGCGAGCTCGACGGAGAGGACTCCGTCCGCCTCCCAGGTCATACGGCGTACCAGCAGAGTGAGTTCGCTCTCGCTCATGATGGGGGTCCTCCTCACTGGCCGGGGATCTTGACGGGCGGGGTGAACGGGTTCTTCATCGGCCCGAGCCGGGCCAGATCGACCTCGACGAGGGTCGGCCCGTCGGAGGCGACGGCATGACTGATCACGGGCTGCGCGTGGTCCTCGGCGGCGATCCGCGCGTACGCCAACCCGCAGGCCTGGGCGAGGAGTTCGAAGTCGGGCGTGGCGAGGTCCACTCCACTGCGGCGCTCGCTGTAGCGGTCCTGCATGTTGCGGAGCACGCCGTACCCGCCGTCGTTGAAGACGATCAGGGTGAGCCGGGGCCGCTCCTGGGCGAGCGTGAGGAGCTCCCCGAGGTGGACGGCGAGCCCGCCGTCGCCGGCGAGGACGACGGTGGGCGCGTCGGGCCTGGCGAGCGCCGCGCCGATGCCCATGCCGAGCCCCTGCCCGATGCCGCCGCCGCGCGGAAAGACGTTGTCGCGCGGGTCGTACATCTCAAGCAGCCGGTTGCCCCAGCTGCTGGACGGGATGGTGACATCGCGGGCGACGACGGCCTCGCGGGGCAGCGCGGCGCGGATGGCGTCGCAGATGGCGGCCTGCGGGCCGATGTTGTCGTGCAGGGTGGCGCGGACGTCGTGGCGGACCTCGCTGATACGTCGCGTCCAGCTCTCCTCGGCCCGCGTGGCGTGCGGCAGCAGCGCTGCGAGCACGTCGGGCGCGTGACCGTGCAGGGCGTGCCGCGCCGGGTACACGCGCCCGAGGGCGGCGGCGTCGATGTCGATCTGGATGTGCGCGGCGGGCAGTTCGAGCTCGTAGTCGGCGGTCTCGTTGGACCGGAAGTGCGTGCCGATGGTCAGCAGAATGTCGGCGTCGGCGAGGAGGGCGCGGGCGGCCGGGGTGGTGGCGAAGTTCCCGATGACCTGCGGGTGGTCCTCGGGCACGGAACCACGCCCGGAGTTGGAGGTGAGCAGCCCCGCGCCGGTGGCGTCGAGCAGCGCGCCCAGCTCGGCGCGGGCCCGGGTGGCTCCGCCACCGGCCCAGATGAGGGGGCGCTCGGCGGTGGCCAAGAGGGCCTGAGCCGCGGCGAGTTCGCCCTCGGCGGGAAGCGGGTGGCTGGCGCTCCGGGCTCCGAACGGCGAGGGTGCGGCGGCCGACCTGCGGTCCGCGTGCGCCGGGAGCGGCGATTCCGCGGGGCCGACGGGGCCCGCGTCGACCGCCCCGGCGTCCTCCGAGTCAGTCGGGCCTGCGTCCGTCGAGTCAGTCGGGCCTGCGTCTGTCGAGCGAGCCGGGCCTGCGTCTGTCGAGCTGGTCGGGCCCGCGTCCGTCGAGCCGGTCGAGCCTGCGTCTGTCGAGCGAGCCGAGCCTGCGTCCGTCGAGCTGGAGAGGCCTGCGTCCGTCGAGCGAGCCGAGCCTGCGTCCGTCGAGCCGGTCGGGCCTGCGTCTGTCGAGCGAGCCGGGCCCGCGTCCGTCGAGTCAGCCGGGCCCGTGTCCGCCGAGTCCTCCGCATCCCTCTGCGCCGCATACTGCAGATCAACCGGCCACTCCACGCTCGCCGGGCCGCCAGGGTCCGTCAGTGCTGCTCGTGCCGCCTCGCGGAGGATCCGGCCCGTTGCGTCGGCGGACGGCACCGTTGCGGCGTATGCGGAGACCGCGCGGAGCATGCCGAGTTGGTCCTTGGTCTCGTGGATGAAGCCGCGGCCGCTGCCGAGGAACTCGCTCTCCACCTGGCCCGTGATGTGGAGGACCGACGTGCCCGAGCTGAGCGCCTCTACCAGCGAACCGGCCGCGTTGCCCGCGCCCGTGCCCGTCGACGTGAGCGCGCAGCCCAGCGAGCCGCGGGCCCGGCCATAGAGGAGGTCTCGCCGTAGCGGTTCAGCCGAACCGCTCGATCCGGACCCGGTCCACCGGCTGGCCCGCGGCCACCAGCAGGCGGGAGGCGTGCTCCGCGAAACCGTTCGAGCCGCAGATGTACGCCTCCCAGCCGCCCTCGGGGAGGGCGGAAGGGGACAGGAGCGGGGCCAGGTGGGACGCGCTCAGGCGGCCCTCCGTGCCCGTGAGGATCGCCCGCGTCTCGTCCCCGTACTCATCCGCGTAGATGAGATCCGTGGACGTCCGCGCCGAGACGATCAGCCGCAGCGGCACGCTCGGCCCCACCTTCCGCCAGTGCCGCAGCATCGACATCAGGGGGACCACCCCCGACCCCGCCCCGAGCAGCAGCGCCGGACGGTCCCCCGGCCAGGCGAAGAAGCCGGACAGCGGGCCCCGCACCTCGACGGTGTCGCCGACGCGGGCGACCGTGTGGAGGTGCCCGGACACCTCGCCGCCCGGAACGTGGTCCAGGGTCAGCTCGATCTCGCCGGACGCCTCCGCGTCCTGAGGAGCGGACGCGATCGAATAGTGGCGCTGGGCGACATAGCCGTCCGGAGCCGTGAGCCGCAGCATCAGATGCTGGCCCGGCAGATGCCCCTGCCAGTCGGGCACCTTGAGGCGGAACGTCGAGACGGCGGGCGTCTCCCGGCGGATCTCGACGACCGTCGCCCGCTGCCAGACGGCCGCCGCGCGATTGCTCACCGCGATCCGGCCCGGCACGGCGAACCGTGTGGGGGGTACGAAGGTGTCAGTCACCGGAGTAGCGCTCCTCCCGCCAGGGATTGCCCCGGTGGTGATAGCCGTTCTGTTCCCAGAAGCCCGGCTCGTCGTGGTCGAGGAGCCGCAGCCCCGCGATCCACTTCGCGCTCTTCCAGAAGTAGAGGTGCGGGACGATCAGACGGGCGGGGCCGCCGTGCTCGGGCGGCAGGGGCCCGTTCCCGTACTCCCAGACGATCCACGCCTTGCCGTCCGTGACGTCGGACAGGGGCAGGTTTGTGGTGTAGCCGGTGTGCGAGTACGCGACGACGTGCGTCGCCTCGGGGCGCGGCCCCGCGGCGGCCAGGAACGCGTCGAGGCTCGCCCCGCCGAAGCGCACCCCGAACTTGGACCAGCTGGTCACGCAGTGGATGTCGCCGCGGTACTCGGACGCGGGCAGCGCGTGTGCCTCGTCCCACGTCCAGGTGCGGGGGGAGGTGACCAGGCCGTCGACGCGGAACGTCCAGTCCTCTGGTGTCAGCTCGGGCGTCACCTCGGCGGACAGGACGGGCCAGCTGTCGGCCGCGTCGTACTGCCCGGGAGGCAGCCGCGGATCGCGGTCGGCCGCGCGGGCGCGGCCGGTGAAGCCGCGGGTGGGCTCGAAGGCCGTTTCGGAGGTCATGCGGTGCTTGCCACTTCGGAGGTGCTGATCGGTGCTGAGGACGCCGCGTCCCGCAGGGCGCCGAGTGCGTGCTGTTCGTCCAGGGTCTCCAGCGTACGGGCGCGCATCAGGACACGGCCGTCGACGACCGTGTCGCGGACGTCGGAGGACGCCGCGCTGTACGCGAGCATCGACCACGGGTCGTGCCGGGGCGTGAGGTGCGGCCGGGAGAGGTCCAAGACGATCAGGTCCGCGCGCTTGCCGGATTCGAGCGAGCCGAGCTGGTCGGCGAGGCCGAGCGCCCGCGCCGACTCGATGGTCGCCATGCGGACCGCCTGCTCCGCACCGACCGCCGTCGGGTCGCCGCCCGCCTTGTGCACCAGCGCCGCGACGTTCACCGCGCCGAGCAGATCGAGGGTGTTGGAACTCACCGCGCCGTCCGTGCCGAGGCCCACCGTGACGCCCGCTTCGAGGAGGTCGGGGACGCGGGCTATACCGCAGCCCAGCTTCAGATTCGACACCGGGCAGTGCGCGACCGCCGTGCCGGTGCGGGCGATGGCCTCGATCTCCGCGTCGGTGAGGTCGACGGCGTGCGCGAGCAGCGTGTCCGGGCCGAGCACGCCGAGCGATTCGAGCAGTTCCACGGGGCGCATGCCGTGCTGCTCGACGACGGCTCCCACCTCGCCCGCGTTCTCGGCGGCGTGGATGTGCAGGAGGGCCCCGTGCTCACGGGCGAGCGCGGTGATCGCCGTCAGCTGCTCGGGCACCAGGGTGTACGCGGAGTGCGCGAAGAGCACCGGGCGTGTGCCCGGCGCCGGGGTGCGGGCGGTGAGGTCGGCGGCCGCCCAGCCGAGCCTGTCGGCGTAGGCGCGGCCGTCCGGCGGGCCCGGTACGTCCATGAACGTGGGCCCTGTGAGCAGCCGCCACCCGGCGTCGCGGGCCACTGTCTCGGCCGCCTCGTGGAACCAGTACATGTCGAGCGCGGCGGTGACCCCGGCACGTACGGACTCGGCGATCGCGCCGAGCATCCCCGCGGTGACCGTCTCCGGTGAGAGCCGCTCGGCCTCGGCCGGGATCACCCGGGCCAGGAAATCCTGCAGGGTGACGTCGTCGGCGATGCCGCGGAACAGCGTCATCGCCAGGTGGGTGTGCGTGTTGATGAGGCCCGGCAGGACGAGACAGCCCGTGGCGTCCAGCTCGTCGGCCGCCTCGTACGCGGCGCGCAGCCGCTCGGCGGGGCCGACCTCGACGATCTTCCCGTCGCGGACGGCGACCGCGCCGTCCGTCACGACGGTGCCCGACGGGTCGACGGTGAGGACGTCGCCGCCGTGGACCAGGAGATCCACGGAGCCGCCCCGGTCCTGGGCCGGCAGGTCAGTGGGGTGCATCGGTTCCGTTCTCCGTGGTTCTTCGGCGGCCTGGGTGCGGGCGCGCGGCTCAGTGGTCGGCGTCGGCCAGCAGGCGCAGCGCGTCCAAGGTTATCCGGGCGCCCCGGTCGACTCCGTCGGCGACCACGTCGCGGTGCGGGTTGTAGCGACCTGTCGAAAAGGGTGCCTCCTCGTCGACCAGGTCGTCGGCGTTCGCGCCGTCCACGACGAGCGCTCCCCCCGCCGTGAGGCCGTGCGTGGAGGCGAAGACGAGCAGCGCCGAGAGCTCCATCTCGATGGCCGCGATCCCGGCCGCCGCGTACGCCTCGCCGGGCAGCGGCAGGAAGCCCGGCTGGAACGCGGCCCGCGTCCACACCACGCCCCGGTGGTGCGGCGCGTCGGCCGCCCGCGCGGCGCGCTGCAGCGCGATGACCGCCTCCGGGGTCGAGAACGCCGGGTACTCGGCGGGGATCAGCTGCCCCGTCACGCCGTCGTCGCGCACCGCCGCGTCGGCGATGACGAGGTCGCCGTCGCCGATGCCGGGGCGGATCGCGCCGGCCGTGCCGAGCCGCAGGATGGTGGTGACGCCCGCCTCGGCCAGCTCCTGGAACAGGAGGATCGCGCCGGGTGCGCCGACGCCGTGCGATGCGACCACGACGGGCGTGCCCTGCCAGGTGCCGGTGAAGGTGCGGTATTCGCGGTGGTACGACACCTCCTTGGCGTCGGCGAGCAGGTCGGCGACGGCCGCCGCGCGGGCCGGGTCGCCGACGACGACCGCACTGGTGGGCAGGCCGGTGCGCGGGACGCGGGTGATGGGCAGTGTGTCAGTGCTGTCGGCGGGTGACGTGGTCATGCGGGTTCTCCTACCGAGGGTGCCGGGGATGTCGGGGACACCGGGGACTTGCGGCGGCGCCTGCGCGCCGTGGACAGGAAGAGGGCGACCAGGGTCACCACGTACGGAGCCGCGTCGGTCGCCTGCTGCGGCATGCCGAGCCCCTGCAGCCGGAAACCGACGGCCTCCGCGATGCCGAAGAGCAGCCCCGCGAGCAGCACGCCCAGCGGCAGCGCGCGGCCCAGCATCACGGCGACCACGGCGATCCAACCACGGCCCGCCGTCATGTTCTCGGAGAACAACGTGACGTTGCCGAGGGCGAGTTGAGCGCCCGCGAGCCCGCACAGGACGCCTGACGTCAGGACGGCCGCGTACTGGTACTTCGCCGGACTGACGCCCAGCGTGGCCGCCGCGTCGGGCGCCTCGCCGACGCCGCGCAGGCGCAGGCCCCACGGGTGGCGGGCGAGGAACACCGCCGCCACGGCGACGGCGGCCCACGACAGATACACGAGCGCGGAGTGCCCGGACAGGACGGGACCCACGAACGGGATGTCGATCCCGCCGAGCCCCGCCAACTCCGGGTCGGAGAAGGTGCCTTGCACGCCGAAGACCGTACGCAGCAGGAATCCGGTGAGCCCGACCGCGAGGAGGTTCAGTGCGACGCCGAGGACGACGGCGTCCCCCCGCAGACTGATCGTCCCGACGGCCAGGATCATCGAGTACGCCGCCGAAGCGAGGGCGGCGAACGCGACACCCAGCCAGGCGCTCCCGGTGAACCAGCTGCCCGCGACGCCGCTGAAGCAGCCGATCAGCATCATGCCTTCGAGACCGATGTTGAACACGCCCGCCCGCTCACAGATCGCGCCGCCGAGTGCGGCGAGCAGGATCGGGGTGAGCGCGAGCAGCGCGGAGTGGAACAGGGCGGAGTCGATGCTCATCGCACGCTCACTTCCTTCGCATCATGCGTGTCGGTGGGCCTCTTCCTGGCGCGCCGCCACGTCAGATTCAGCCGGGCGGCAAGGAAGACGATGACGACGGCCTGCAGGACCTGGGTCAGCTCGCGCGGCACCTCCGTGGTCCGCTCCATGGCGAGCCCGCCCACTTCGAGCGCCGCGAAGAACAGCGCCGCGAGGGCGGTCCCGACGGGCGCGGCGGCGGCCAGCAGGGCGGCGGTGAGGCCGGTCCACGTGTGCCCGGCGGCGTTGAGCGAACCGTCGATGAAGCGGTAGGGGAAGCTGAGCACGCCGATCGCGCCGACCAGGCCCGCGACGGCGCCGGACAGCGCCATCAGACGCAGCGTCAGCTTCGGCCGGTCGACCCCGGCGTACGCGGCGAAACGCGGATTGAGCCCCGTCATGCGGATCTCGTAGCCGGTGGCGGTACGGGCGTCCGCGAACAGGAACACGGCCGCTGCGACCGCGACCAGAACGAGCCCGACCGTGACGGTCGACGCGCCGAAGACGGGCAGCTCCACCCCGTCCGGAAGACGCCGGGTCTGCGGGAGGCTCGACCCCTCCTCCTTGAGCGGGAAGCGCGCGAGATAGGAGGCGAAGGACATCGCCGGATAACCGAGCAGCAGACTGCTGACCAACAGCGGTACGCCGAACCGGTTCTGGCACACCGCGGCGAGCGCGGCGTACGCACCGCCGGCCGCCATCCCCGCGAGCAGCGCGGCGACGACGGTGAGCGGCGCGGGCAGCGGCGAGTAGAGCCCCGTGGCGGCGGCCGCGATCCCGCCGAGCACCAACTGCCCGTCCCCGCCCAGGTTGAGCAGCCCGGCCCGCATCGGGATGGCGAGCGCAATGGCGAGCCCGATGATGCTGGTCCCGGTGGTGAGCGTGGACCCGATCCCGTCGGGCCCGAGCGCCCCGCTGACGACGGAGCCGTACGCCCCGACGGGATCGGCCCCGGTCCCGATCAGAAAGAGCGCGCCGACGAGAACGGCGGCGACGACGGAGTGCAGAGCGGGCGCGCGCAGCACACGCGCGCCGAGCGCCCCCAAGGTGCCGGGGGACTGCGTCTCGACGGCCATGTCAGGGACCCTCCTTCACGGGCGCGGGCTCGTCACTCTCGCGGGGAGCGGGGACGACGGAGGGACCACCGCCGGCCTGATCGTCGCGGGAGGCGTCGACATCGGCCGGGCTGCTGTCGACGCCATCGTCACGACGCAGGGGTGGAGCCACCTCTGCCGGGGCGCTGCCCGGTGGGGCGGCTGCTGCCGCGGCGTCGGTGCTGTCGTCCGCTGCCGCCGCGGCGCCGGAGCCGTCCGTCGGGCCCGCCGCGGCCTTCGCCCGGTCGTTGCCCGGTGGGCTCGCTGCCGACGCGGCGTCAGAGCTGTCCGCCGTGGCGGGTCCGGGCGTTCGCTTGTCGGCGGGAGGCGCCGCCTCCGCCACGGTGCTGCCCGACGCGTCGGTCGGTGTTGTGGTGCCGGAGGCGCCTGCCGGGCCCGATGCGGCGGTCGCGCGGCCGGCACCGGTTCCGCCCTCCGCGGCGCCCGCGTCAACCCCGCCCGCCATCGCAAGACCCAGCGTCTGTTCATCCGCGTCCGCGCGAGCGTATTGCGCTGCCACCCGGCCCTCGTACATCACCAGGACGCGGTCCGAGAGGCCGCGGATTTCGCTGAGTTCGGCGGAGATCAGGAGGATCGCATGGCCCGCGTCGCGGTGGGCGATCAGTTGGTCGTGGATGGTCTGGATGGCGCCGATGTCGACGCCCCGCGTGGGCTGTTCGACGATCAACAGGGGGGCCTCGTGGGCCAGTTCGCGGCCGATGACCAGCTTCTGGAGGTTGCCGCCGGACAGCGAGCCCGCCGTGTGCCGGGACGACGCCGTCTTGATGCCGAAGCGGTCGATCAGGACGCGTGCGTGCTCGCGGAGCCAGGCCGGGCGAAGGAGACCGTGGCCCCGGTGGTGGCCCATGGCCAGGTTCTCCGCGATCGTCGCGGCCGGTGCCGTGCCGACCGCTGTACGGTCCTCGGGAACGTACGCCAGACCCGCCGCACGGCGGCCCGCCGCCGACGCGTCCGTGATGTCCTGGCCGGAGAGGACGACGCGGCCCTCGGCGATCGGGCGCAGGCCCGCTATCGCCTCGGCCAGTTCGGACTGGCCGTTGCCCGCCACGCCCGCGACACCGACGATCTCCCCGGCGTGCACGGCGAGCGAGACGTCACGGACGGCGTCCGTGCTCAGACCCGTCACGGTCAGGACCTGTCCGCCCGGCGTGCCCGGGGGATGCACCCGGTCCAGTTCGACAGCGCGGCCCGTCATCGCCGCCGCGATACCGTCCGCCGTGGTGTCGGAGGTCCGCATCCGTGCCGCCACCCGGCCGTCCCGCAGGACCGTCACCGCGTCGCTGCCCTCCATCACCTCACGCAGCTTGTGCGTGACCAGGAGAACCGTGCGGCCGTCGTCCGCGAGGGACCGCAGCACGGCGAAGAGCGCGTCGGCCTCCGCCGGTGTCAGGACCGCCGTCGGCTCGTCGAGGATGAGCGTACGGGCGCCCCGGTAGAGGAGTTTGAGGATTTCGACGCGCTGACGCACACCCACCGGCAGGTCCCCGACCTTCGCCGCCGGATCCACCGCGAGCCCGTGCTCATCGGCGAGCGCGCCGACGCGGCGCACCGCCTCCGCCCGGTCCGTCAGACCGAAGCGGCGCGGCTCGGCGGCGTACACGACGTTCTCCGCGACCGTGAAGGAAGGGAACAGCTTGAAGCTCTGGTGCACCATGCCGAGCCCGGCGGCGATCGCCTCGCTCGGGTTGGCGAACGTCACCTCGCGCCCGTCGAGCAGGATCTGCCCGGCGTCCGGCCGCCGCAGCCCGTACAAGACGGACATGAGTGTCGACTTGCCCGCGCCGTTCTCGCCCATCAGGGCGTGGATCTCACCGCGCGCGACGGTCAGATCCACCTGGTCGTTGGCGAGCGTGCCGGGGAACTCCTTGGTGATCCCGCGGAGTTCGACGGCGGGCGTATCGGCCGTGACGGACTCAGGCCGCCGGGTCATTGACCTTCAGCTTCCCCGCGACGATGTCGTCCCGCAGCGACTCGACGCGCTTCAGCACGTCCTTGTGGTCGGCGATCAGGCACGTGGACTCCGCGAGCCCCGGCTCGAGCCCGGTCAGCGACATGCCGCCCTCCTTCAGGCCGTACGACACCGTGGTGCCGCCCTTGCCCTTCAGGATCTGCGCGATGCCCTTCTCGACGGCGACATCGGTCTTCTTCAGTACGTTGTCGACGACGACCCCCGAGCTGCCGATGCACTGGTTGGCGTCCACGCCGTACGCCTTGAAGCCCTGGGACTTCGCCGCCTGGAAGACACCGGTGTTGCCGCCCGCCGTGGCGGCCATCACCTGGTCGGCACCGCCCGAACCGAGCGTCGCCGCCTGGTCCTTGGCGCGCGCTGCGTCATTGAACGGCGACTGCCCGCCCACGAAGAGTGTGCGCGAGGTGGCCTTCGGCCGGACCTTCTTCGCACCGGCCGCGAACGGCTCGCTGTAGCGCCGGAACTGCGGGGTGTCGAGCGCGTCCACCGCGCCGACCTTGTTGCTCTTGGTCAGCAGACCGGCCTCCGCGCCCGCGAGGTACACCGCCTCGTGCTCCCGGAAGACCGCGCAAGTGACGTTCTTGTACGTCTTCTTCGTGCACGCGTCGACGAGCAGGAACTGCTGCTCGGGGTGCGCCTCGGCCTGCTGCGCGGCGATGTCCGCGAACTCGAAGCCGACCAGCGCGATGACGTCGGGCGCGGAGTCCACGGCCGACTGCACGTTCTGCTGCCGCGACGACGTGTCGCTGCTCTGGAAGACCTTCGGCGTCCCGGCGCCCTGCGCCTTCGCCGCCGACTTCACTCCGGAGACGGACAGTTTGAGGAACTCGTTCTGGGCCACGGGGTCGGGCGTGACGAGCGTGAACGCCTTGGCGCCCTTGTCGCCTTCGGAGTCGCCCTTGTCGGCTGCGGCGTTGCAGCCGGAGGCGAGGAGGACGGCGCCGACGGTGGCGGCGGCGATCCTCACGGACGTACGCGTGGTGTGACTGGAACGCGACATAGGGAAGCGCCTTCTCGAAGGTGCCTGGGAGCCCAGGCGGTGGCGGGGAGCGGGCGGTGCGGAGCGGCGTCGCTCAGCGGCGGCAGGAGCGACAGCCACGACAGCGGCACATTCGCCGGGCGTCGAAGGACACGGCGGGGCAGCACATGACGTCCGTGCCGTTGATGGCGCCGTACATGGCTGTCCTCCTCGCACCGTGGATCGATCCGTCCTGGGTGGCGGTGAGGGTAACACCGGATTTCGGACAGCCGCACGAACGTCTCGAATTGTGGTTCGAGGGCTTCGGGTACGGTGACGGCACCCCTCCTCGCATGGCCCCAAACGCCCCTGTTTCTTCGGAGTTGACCACCATGACCAGCCAGGATCTGCGCGCCGTCACATGGCAGGCGGCCGCGGAGGGCGGCGCCGTCCCGTCCCTCTCCCTGATCGACCAGACCGCGCTGCCGCACGCCCTGAACCGCCTCGACGTCACCACCGTCGACCAGTTGGTCGACGCCATCGTGCGGCTCGTGGTGCGCGGCGCGCCCGCGATCGGTGCCGCCGGCGGATACGGGGTCGCGCTGGCCATGGCGCAGGGCGAACGCGAGGGCTGGGACCGGGCGCGCCTGGACGCCGAGGTGGCCCGGGTGCGGGCGGCGCGGCCGACCGCGGTGAACCTGATGGTCTGCGTGGACCGGGTCGCTCCCCTCGTCGACGCGGGTCTGCCCGCGGTGCTCGCCGAGGCGGAGGCGATCGTCCGGGAGGACCTGGAGGCGAACCACGCGATGGGCGCGTTCGGCGCCGACTGGCTCCTCAAGCGCGTCCCCGCGGCCGGGGACCGCCCGCTGCGGATCCTCACCCACTGCAACACGGGGGCGCTCGCCACGGCGGGCTGGGGCACGGCCCTCGGCGTCATACGTGAACTCCACGGGCGTGGTCGCCTGGAGACCGTGTACGCCGATGAGACCCGCCCTCTGCTGCAGGGCGCGCGGCTCACCGCGTGGGAGCTGGTGCAGGAGGGGATACCGCACTTCGTGCAGGCGGACGGGGCGGCGGCGGGGACGATTCTGCGGGGTGAGGTGGACGCGGCGATCGTCGGGGCGGACCGGATCGCGGCGAACGGCGACACCGCGAACAAGGTCGGCACGGTGGGGATCGCGCTGGCGTGCGCGCACGCGGGGATCCCGTTCGTGGTGGCCGCACCGACGACGACGGTGGATCTCGCCACGGCGACGGGTTCGGACATCCACATCGAACTGCGGGGCGAGGATGAGGTGTTGGAGTGGGCGGGTGTCCGCACGGCTCCTGCGGCCTCGCGCGGCCACAATCCCGCCTTCGACGTGACGCCGGGTTCGCTGGTGTCGGCGCTGGTGACTGAGCGGGGTGTGCTGGAGGTTTCGGCGGGCGAGTTGCCGGTGGGCGGGCTGAGCTGAGAGCGCTTTGCCGGTCTTGAAGTATCCAGCCCGGCCGCAATCATTCAGCCTGTCCGGCGTTTGGAAGGCCCCGCAGGGCTAGGGCCTGTCCGATGGGTCCTGCCGGGGTCGCGACCCCTGGCACGCACATCTGCGGCGTTGTCGTCGGTTGCCAACGCTCCGCGTTGTCGCCCTCCTCCGCCTTGCAGCTGCACGCACCAGGGCCCGCTCGGCCCTGCTGAATCGGCACCCGGCGCGAAGACCGGCCTGACCCATCGGACAGGCCCTAACCCCGGGTCAGCTCCAACTCCAGGAGCCACTCCACGACTTCAGTACGGTGCCGCGCCTCGCGAGGATCCGCACCCCAGACGTAAATCCCGTGCCCGGCCACAACCACCGCCGGCATCCCCGGTGAGAGCGCCGCCTCCAGGCGATCCCCAAGCACCGTCATGTCCTGGCTGTTGGCGATCACCGGCAGCGTCACCTCCACCTCGTGCGTCCCGTGCCCGAGCCCCTTCAGCATCTCCAGGTCACGGAACACCACACCCTCGGGCGACCGATGCCCCATGGCCACCGAAGCCACCGTGTGGACATGGACGACCGCCCCCGCCCCGGTCAGCCGCGCGACCCGCGCGTGCAGCGCGGCCTCCGCCGACGGCCGCCCCGGCCCCAGCGCCGCACCCGACTCATCCGTCAACACCACGTCCGCAGCAGTGAGTTCACCCTTGTCCCGCCCACTCGCTGTCACGGCAAGCCGCAGCGGCGTACGCGAGAGCACCACGGACAGGTTCCCTGACGTACCCCGCATCCACCCGAACGAGGCGAACCGCGCCGCCTCGGCGGCCAGGACGGCGCCCGCCTCCTCCAGGTCCAACGCAGTGGTCTCGCTCATGCCGTGCCCCTCGAAGCCGAAGCCGAAGCCGAAAGATTGATCTCGTCGAAGGCGAACGCCTCCGGATGCCCGCCGACCCCGGCGGCGAAATAGGGCTCCCCGGCCCGCCGTACGCCCACCGTCAGCCACCCCGCCGCCCGCGCCGCGTCCAGCTCACCGGGCCGGTCGGAGAGGAACAGCGTGCGATCCGCACGCACCCCCACCGCCGCCGAAATGGCCCGGTACGAGCCCGCCTCCTGCTTGGGCCCCGCGTTCTCGGTGTCGTAGAAGCCACTCACGAGGTCCATCAAGGACCCGTCGGGCGAGTACGTGAACCACGCGCGCTGCGCGGAGACCGACCCGGACGAGTACACGTAAAGGCGCACCCCGCCCGCCACCCAGCCCCGCAGCACCCCGATCACCTCGGGGTAGAAGTGCGAGACCAGCTCGCCCCGCGCGAACCCCTCCGCCCAGAGGATCCCCTGAAGGGTCTTCAGGGGCGTCGCCTTGCGGTCCTCGTCCACCCAGCCGTGCAGGATCTCCTCGATCCTTCCCGCATCGGCGTCCGGCTCACCGGCCAGCTCCCGCACCTGCGCGACGGCCCGCGCCACCTCCGGCTCCGCGCCCCGCGTGCCGAGCAGCGTCCCGAACCGTTCGCGCGCGTACGGGTACAGCACATCCACCACGAACCCCGTGGCGCTCGTGGTGCCCTCGATGTCGAGCACCACGGCGTCAACACTGTTTGCGGCGCCCGCGTCGAAAGAGACACTCACGCGGCGTACCCCGCGTGGATCGTGTCGAAGTCCGGGAAGCGGTCGGCGATCGGGCTGCCGGTGAAGGTGCCGATCCAGCCGTCCTCCTCGTGGAAGAAGCGGATCGCCGTGAACGCGGGGGACGTGCCCATGTCGAACCAGTGCGTCGTGCCGCGCGGCACCCCGAGCAGATCGCCCTTCTCGCAGTAGACCGCGTGCACTTCGCCGCCGACGTGGAGGTAGAAGATCCCGGCGCCCGCGACGAAGAACCGCACCTCGTCATCGTCGTCGTGCGTGTGCTCGGCGAGGAACTTCTGCCGGGCCGCCTTCGCCTTCTCCGGCCACGCGGGGTCGTCGCTGGGGTGCAGCGCCACCACGTCGACCGTCTGGAATCCCTCTTCGGCGTTGAGCTTGTCGATCTCCGTGCGGTACGCGGCGAAGACGGTGTCGCTGTCCGCGTCGGCGGGCACGTCCTCGCGCACCGGCCACTGCTCGTAGCGCACGCCGACGGGGGCGAGCGCGGCGGCGATCTCGGCCGGGTCGGACGTCCGGCGTATGACGGTCTCGGGGCCGGACTCGGCCCAGGTCGTCAGGAGAGTCATTGATCACTCCAGGGCAGGTCAGGTCAGGTCAGGGATGTCTTCGGATCGTAGCCCCAGGTGCCTACCCGTCACACGGCATCCCACAGCGTGGACGGCGCGGCCCTGCGCACCACCGGCGCGATCTCCTCGGCGAAGCGCTGGAGCGTCTCGATCTGTTCGGCCCGCTCAAGACCGAACCCGTCCACGGTGATGGACTGCAGGTCATGGCCGTACACCTCGTGGTAGCCGAGGATCTTGTCGATGATCTGCTGCGGGGAGCCGATCAGCTGGGGCCCGTCGGCGATCGCGTCCTCGATGGTGCGGAAGGGCGTGTTGTAGCCCGCCTTGCCCTCCAGATGTGGCTTGAAGGACTGCCTCACCTTCGCCTCGTACAGCTCGCGGTAGCGCGATACCGCCTGCTCCGCGGAGTCCGCGATGAGGAGACCGCCCGAGCCCGCCGCCACATGGGCGCGCGCCGGATCATGTCCGTACGCCTCGAACCGCTCGCGGTAGTACGCGATCAGCTTCGCGTACGCGGCGCGCGGCTGGACGGCGTTGGCGGTGAAGAGGGGATCCCCGTGCCGGGCCGCCAGATCGGGCGAGTTGAGGGACGTCGCCGAGCCGTGCCAGACCCGCGGCACTCCCGCGTACGGGCGCGGCACCGTCGTCACGTTCTTCAGGGCGGGCCTGAACTCGCCCTCCCAGTCGACGTTCTCCTCGCTCCACAGGCGCCGGAGGAGCTCGTACTTCTCCTTCTGCAGATCCCACTGCCGCTCCTCGTCGAGCCCGAAGAGGTCGAAGTGCCCTGCCTCCGCGCCCTTGCCGATGACCAACTCGATGCGCCCGCGCGAGATCTGATCGAGCGTCGCGTAGTCCTCGGCGACCCGTACCGGGTCGAGGATCGCGACGACCGTGACTCCGGTGAGCAGTTTGATGCGCGTGGTCCGTGCCGCGAGCGCGCCGAGCACGACCGTCGGGCTCGACGAGAGGAAGGCGCCCGCGTGCCGCTCGCCCACGGCGTACGCGTCGTACCCGAGCCGTTCGGCAGCCACGCCGACCTCGATCACATCCGCCAACCGGTCGGCTGACGTGGGCAGTTGACCGGTCAGTGGGTGCGGGGCATGGCCGATGATCGACAGTACCTGGAACTTCATGGTGTCCTCTTCTTCGAGCGCACGTGCCGGACCGGTGTCTGTCTCAGGCCTGCTTGAACCAGGCCTGGGCGAGCAGCTCGTACGAGCGCAGCCGGTCCGCGTGGTCGTGCGTGATGGTGGTGATCAGCAACTCGTCGGCGCCGGTGGCCCGTTGGAGTACCGCGAGCCGCTCCGTCACCGTCTCGGGCGCGCCCACGAACTGGGTGTCGACGCGGTCGGCCACCAACTCCCGGTCCTCGTCCGTCCATTCATGACGGGCGGCCTCCTCGGGTGTGGGGAACTCGATCGCGCCCTCGGCGCTGCGGATCGACCGCACCCACGGCGCGTATCCGGCCGCGAGCCGCCGCGCCGTCCCGTCGTCCGGCGCGACCACGACATCGGCGGACACCGACACATACGGCTCCGACAGCACGGCGGAGGGCCGGAACGCCGCGCGGTAGGCCTCCACGGCCTCCACCACCGTGCCCGGACTGACGTGGTAGTTCGCCCCGAAGGGCAGGCCCCGCGCGCCCGCGACCTCGGAGCTCTCGCCCGCGCTGCTGCCCAGGATCCATACGTCGACGGCGGCGCCGTCACCCGGGGTCGCGTGCGCCTCGACGCCGTCCTCGTCGCGGTACGTACCGCCGAACAGCGCCAGGATGTCGTCGATCTGCTCGTCGTACGCAGGAGTCTGCGCGCCCGGCTGCTGGAGCAGGCTCAACTGCAGCCGGAAGCGCGGCGATCGAAGGAGTCGGGCGAAACCCGTGAACTTGGGCGGCAGATAGAGGCCCTCGTCCGTGAAGGTGCCCCCGCGCTCGGCTGCGGTCGCCACCGGGGGAGTGCCGCGCGGCCGCCCCGACCGTCCCACGCCCAGGTCGATCCGCCCCGGATACAGCGCGTCCAGGATCCCGAACTGCTCCACGACCGACAGCGGCGTCTGATGCCCGAGCAGCACCGCGCCCGACCCCACCCGGATCTCCCGCGTCGCCTGCGCGACGGCCTGGATCACCAGAGCGGGCGCGGAACCGGCGACGCCCGGATTGAGATGGTGCTCCGCCAGCCAGTAGCGGCGGTAGCCGAACTCCTCGGCGGCGCGGGCCAGTTCGACGGTGTTGCGCAACGCCGTCGGAGCGTCGGAACCGGAGCTGACGGGGACCAGATCAAGTACTGAGAGAGGAACCGGAGGCATCCTCCAACTCTCCCCGCGGCGTATTGCACGCGTATGTACGCGGTATGGCAGCCCGGCCGGGTACGCCGGAGGGGCGGCCCCCCCAAGAGGGAGCCGCCCCTTCGACGATCGACCAGTGCCTACTTGTTGTCGAGCACGTCCTGGACCTTGCCGCGGACGTCGTCCGTCGCGAGGCCACGGATCGTCAGCGTCGTACGGCGGCGAAGGACGTCGTCCGCCGTCTCGGCCCACTCGTGGTCGCGGGCGTAGACCACCTGCGCCCAGATCTCCGGGGCGTCCGGCGAGATGCGCTCGGCGAGCGCCGGGTCCTCGTTCGCCAGGCGGGCGATGTCGAAGGAGAGCGAGCCGTAGTGCGTCGCCAGGTGCCTGGCGGTGTCGGCGGCCATCCGCGGGCCGGGCGCCGGGCCGTCGACCAGGAGGCGGTGCGCGACCGCGCGCGGGTTGGCGATGCCGGGCAGCGGAAGCCGCTTCTGCAGCTGCGAGATCGGCTCGTATTCCTCGCCGAGCGGGTGGCCCGGCAGCGACTCCAGCTTCTTCATCACCGTACGGCCGATGTGGCGGAAGGTCGTCCACTTGCCGCCCGCGACGGAGAGCATGCCGCCCGCGCCCTCGGTGACGACCGTCTCGCGCTTGGCCTTCGAGGTGTCGCCGGGCCCGCCGGGCAGCACCCGCAGACCCGCGAAGGAGTACGTGATCAGGTCACGGGACAGCTGCTGGTCGCGGATGGAGAACGCGGCCTCGTCCAGGATCTGCGCGGTGTCAGCCTCGGTGACCTTGACGTCGGCCGGGTCGCCCTCGAACTCCTCGTCGGTGGTGCCGAGCAGGAGCATGTCCTCCCAGGGGAGGGCGAAGGTGATGCGGTACTTGTCTATCGGGGTCGCGAGCGCGGCCTTCCAGGGGGCGGTGCGCTTGAGGACCAGGTGCGCGCCCTTGGAGAGGCGGATGGAGGGCGCCGCGTCGGGGTTCTCCATCTTGCGCAGGTGGTCGACCCACGGCCCGGTGGCGTTCAGGACCAGACGGGCGTTGACGCCGAACTCGTCGCCGCTCATGCGGTCCTTGAGCTCCGCGCCGGTGACCCGGCCCTTGGTGAAGCGCAGTCCTGTGACCTCGGCGTGGTTGAGGACGGAGGCACCGGCCTCGACGGCCGCGCGGACCGTCATCAGGGCCATGCGCGAGTCGTTCATCTGGTCGTCGCCGTACACGGCGACGGCCTTCAGGTTGTCCGTACGCAGCTCGGGCACGTCCTGCGCGGCCTTGGAGGGGCTGAGCAGGTGGCCGACGCCGTCACCGAACGCGGACAGCGCGCTGTACGCGAACACGCCCGCGCCCAGCTTGGCCGCGCCGTGCGGGCCGCCCTTGTAGACGGGCAGGTAGAAGGTGAGCGGGTTCGCCAGGTGGGGGGCCACCTGACGGGACACCGCGCGACGCTCGAAGTGGTTCTCCGCGACCAGCTTCACCGCGCCGGTCTGCAGGTAGCGCAGACCGCCGTGGAGGAGCTTGGAGGAGGCGGAGGAGGTGGCGCCGGCGAAGTCACCGGCGTCCACCAGGGCCACCCGCAGTCCCGACTGCGCGGCATGCCAGGCGGTGGAGATGCCCAGGATCCCGCCGCCGATCACCAGGAGGTCGTACGTCGCCTTGGAAAGCTGCTCCCGGGTCTCGGCGCGGCTCGCCACTCCAAAAGAAGCGCGCGTACCGGCAGCCGGATGCGTCCCGAGGGCGGGGACGCTCTGCAGGGTGGTCATGACTTACTCCTCGTCAGCTTTCGTCCTCGAGCCAGCCCATGGTCCGCTCGACGGCCTTGAGCCAGCTCTTGTACTCACGGTCGCGGGTGTCCGCGTCCATGCGGGGGGTCCACTCCGCCGCCCGGCGCCAGTTGGCGCGCAGTTCGTCGGTCGAGGACCAGAAGCCGACGGCGAGACCGGCGGCATAGGCGGCACCGAGGCAGGTGGTCTCGGCGACCATCGGGCGCACCACGGGGGCGTCCAGGAAGTCCGAGAGCGTCTGCATCAGCAGGTTGTTGGAGGTCATGCCGCCGTCGACCTTGAGGGCCGTGAGCTCGACGCCGGAGTCCTTCGTCATGGCGTCGGTGATCTCACGGGTCTGCCAGGCCGTGGCCTCCAGGACGGCGCGCGCGATGTGCGCCTTGGTCACGTACCGGGTGAGACCGGCGATCACACCGCGGGCGTCGGAACGCCAGTACGGGGCGAACAGGCCGGAGAAGGCCGGTACGAAGTAGGCGCCGCCGTTGTCCTCGACCGACGACGCGAGCGTCTCGATCTCGGCGGCGGAGTTGATCAGGCCCATCTGGTCGCGCATCCACTGCACCAGCGAGCCGGTGACGGCGATGGAACCCTCGAGCGCGTAGACCGGCTTCTGGTCGCCGATCTGGTAGCCGACCGTGGTCAGCAGGCCCGAGTAGGAGTTGATGGCCGTCTCACCGGTGTTCATCAACATGAAGGTGCCGGTGCCGTACGTGGACTTGGCCTCGCCCTGGGCGAAACACGTCTGCCCGAAGAGGGCCGCCTGCTGGTCGCCGAGCGCGGAGGCGACGGGGATGCCGCCGAGGACGTCGCCGAGAGAGCCGCCGGTGACCTCGCCGTAGACCTCGGCGGAGGAGCGGATCTCGGGGAGCATCGCGAGCGGCACGCCGATGGACTCGGCGATCTTCTCGTCCCACTGCATGGTGTGCAGGTTCATCAGCATGGTGCGCGACGCGTTGGTGACGTCGGTGACGTGGTGGCCGCCGTTGACACCACCCGTCAGGTTCCAGATGACCCAGGTGTCCATGGTGCCGAAGAGGATGTCGCCGGCCTCGGCGCGCTCGCGCAGGCCCTCGACGTTGTCGAGCAGCCAGCGGGCCTTGGGGCCCGCGAAATACGACGCGAGCGGCAGGCCGGTCTCGCGGCGGAAGCGGTCCTGGCCGACGTTGCGGCCGAGTTCCTTGCACAGGGCGTCGGTGCGGGTGTCCTGCCAGACGATGGCGTTGTGCACCGGCTCGCCGGTGTTCTTGTCCCAGAGCAGCGTGGTCTCACGCTGGTTGGTGATGCCGATCGCCTTGATGTCGTCGCGGGTGATCCCGGCCTTGGCGATGGCGCTCGCGACGACCTCCTGGACATTGGTCCAGATCTCGGCGGCGTCGTGCTCGACCCATCCCGGCTTCGGGAAGATCTGCTCGTGCTCCTTCTGGTCGACCGAGACGATCCGGCCATCTTTGTCGAAGACGATGCAGCGGCTGGACGTGGTGCCCTGGTCGATGGCCGCGATGAAGGGGCCTGCGGTGTGTGCGTCGGTGGTCACGGTGTGCTCCAGAGTTCTTGCTCGGCGGTCTGTCTCAGGCGGTCGTCGGTCGCGGTCGCGGTCCTACTTGAGCGCGAGATTGTAGAGACCGCCCGCCAGGGCGCCGCCGATCAGCGGGCCGACGACCGGAACCCAGGCGTAGCTCCAGTCCGACTTGCCCTTGTTGGGCAGCGGGAGCAGGGCGTGCACGATGCGCGGGCCGAGGTCACGGGCCGGGTTGATCGCGTAGCCCGTGGGGCCACCGAGCGAGAGGCCGATGCCGACCACGAGGAGCGCGGTGATCAGGGCGCCGAGGACGCCGAGGCCGTTGCCGCCGTCGTTCAGACCCTGCGTGAGGATGGCGATGACCAGGACGAACGTGCCGATGATCTCGGTGAGCATGTTCTGCACGTAGTTCCGGATCTCGGGTCCGGTCGAGAAGATGCCGAGCACCGGTCCTGCCTTGGGCGCGGCCTTCTGATCGACCATGCCTTCCTCCATCGGCTGTGCCGCGAGGATCTCGGGATCGGTCAGGTGGGCCTGGAATTGGCCCATGTAGGTGACCCACACCAGGAAGGCGCCGATCATCGCGCCGAGCATCTCGGAGGCCAGGTAGAGCGGTACGTCGCTCCACTTGGTGCCGCCCTCGATCGCGAGGCCGATGGTGACGGCCGGGTTGAGGTGGGCGCCGGAGACGCCGCCGGCCATGTAGGCGCCGGTCAGAACGGCGAAGCCCCACCCGAAGGTGATGGCGAGCCAGCCGGCGTCCTTGGCCTTCGAACGCTTGAGTACGACGCCGGCGACGACTCCGCCGCCGAGCAGGATGAGCAGGGCGGTACCGATGGTCTCGCCGATGAAGATGTCGGAGCTGGACACCCGCGACTCCTTTGTCCTTCGTCCAGGGGAAGGCGAACCCCGGGTCCCACCGGGAGTCCGCGACCTCAGGTGAGGTCGTTGCCGGCCCTTGGCCTTGCCACACTCTAGCGCGTAATGCCGGTAGGTGTTCGACAATGCCGACCGATGGACGCGAGTCTCACCCCGGGGTTACATGCTCGTCAAGAGTTCTCTTATTGAAAACACGATCGTTATTGATCGTTCCGGGTTATCGGTGACCACGGGGCGAAACGCGGTCCAACGATGGTCGCGCAGAAGGGTGCACCCTGCATGTTGAGCGGCGGGATGATGCGCCCCGTAAGGGGCGCGGGGCTGTGACATGTGCGGCTCCGCCGCGTGGGCGCGACCAGCCACGGACGGCCCGCAGATTCGGCACCGGCCTACCAGTGGAGCTAAAAGCGCCCGGCGCCCAGGTCACGCGACACGGCGCGCGCGCAATCCCGTACGGCGGCAATCAGGTCAGGCCGGAGTTCGCCGTCCTTCTGGACGCGCTCCACGGCGCCGGTGATGCCCACCGCGCCGACCGGCATACGGCGCCGGTCGTGAATGGGCGCGGCCACCGAGGCGATGCCCTCCCACGTCTCCTCGACGTCCGCGGCGTACCCGCGCGCACGGGTGAGGTCGAGGACGCCCTCGAAGTCGTCCGGGTCGATCACGGTGTGCACGGTGAAGGACTGCCAGTCGGCCTCCGCGGCCTCGCTGTGCGCCACCGGGTCGTACGCGGCGAGCACCTTGCCGAGCGCCGTGGAGTGCAGCGGCTGCATGGCGCCCACCTCCAGGACCTGGCGGCTGTCGTCGGGCCGGAAGACGTGGTGCACGATCAGGACGCCCTGCTGGTGCAGGACCCCCAGATAGACGCTCTCCCCACTCGAGCGGGCCAGGTCGTCGGTCCACACCAGGGCGCGGGCCCGCAGTTCGTGCACGTCCAGATAGCTGTTGCCGAGGCGCAGCAGTTCGGCGCCGAGCTGATAGCGGCCCGACGCGGAGTCCTGCTCGACGAAGCCCTCCGCCTGCAGGGTGCGCAGAATGCCGTGGGCCGTGCCCTTGGCCAGGCCAAGGGCGGAAGCGATCTCCGAGAGGCCGAGCCGTCGCTCTCCGCCCGCGAGCAGCCGCAGCATCGCGGCGGCCCGCTCGAGCGACTGGATGTTGCGTGCCATCGCAGCCCCTTCCTCCGTCCCCTCAGATATCAACGTTCGACAATGCTGAACACTATCGGTCGTTGTCGACCTCCCGCTAATGAGCGACAGGCGATGTTTCTCGCCGTTTCCCCCTCGTTCTACGTGACAACCCCCGGAGCTCCGACGGGGGCGGTACGGGGCGGCGTCCGGCACGTGAACACCCGAGCGCCTTGGACCTTCGTCCGGCTACCCTGACCGAGTGCGCCTCCAACCGAAGCGCAAAGCCGACAGCCGTCGCACCTCAGGGAGCTCTTTCATGGCCTCGTTGCCGACCCCCTCGTCCGGTCTCTACGACGGGACCCGAGTCGAAGCCCTCCGCGAAGCCCTCGCCACCAGGGTGGTGGTGGCCGACGGAGCGATGGGCACCATGCTCCAGGCGCAGGACCCCACGCTCGACGACTTCCAGCAGCTCGAGGGCTGTAACGAGATCCTGAACGTGACCCGGCCGGACATCGTCCGCTCGGTCCACGAGGAGTACTTCGCCGTCGGTGTCGACTGTGTCGAGACGAACACGTTCGGTGCGAACTACGCCGCCCTGAACGAGTACGAGATCCCCGAGCGGAACTTCGAGCTCTCCGAGGCCGGCGCCCGCATCGCCCGCGAGGTCGCCGACGAGTTCACCGAGAAGACCGGGCAGCAGCGCTGGGTCCTCGGCTCCATGGGCCCCGGCACCAAGCTGCCCACCCTGGGCCACGCTCCGTACACCGTGCTGCGCGACGCGTACCAGATCAACGCCGAGGGCATGATCGCCGGCGGCGCCGACGCGCTCCTGGTGGAGACCACCCAGGACCTCCTTCAGACCAAGTCCGCGATCCTCGGTGCCCGCCGCGCCCTGGAAGCCACCGGCGCGAACCTCCCGCTGATCTGCTCGGTCACGGTCGAGACCACCGGCACGATGCTCCTCGGCTCCGAGATCGGCGCCGCCCTGACGGCCCTGGAGCCGCTCGGCATCGACATGATCGGCCTGAACTGCGCCACGGGCCCGGCCGAGATGAGCGAGCACCTGCGCTATCTCGCCCGCCACTCGCGCGTCCCGATCTCCTGCATGCCCAACGCCGGCCTGCCGGTCCTGGGCAAGGACGGCGCCCACTACCCCCTGACGGCGCCCGAGCTCGCCGACGCCCAGGAGACCTTCGTACGCGAATACGGCCTCTCCCTGGTCGGCGGCTGCTGCGGCACGACCCCCGAGCACCTGCGCCAGGTCGTCGAGCGGGTGCGCGGCGTGCAGACGCCCGCCCGTGAGCCGCACCCCGAGCCGGGTGCCGCCTCGCTCTACCAGACCGTGCCGTTCCGCCAGGACACCTCGTACATGGCGATCGGCGAGCGCACGAACGCCAACGGCTCGAAGAAGTTCCGCGAGGCCATGCTGGAGGGCCGCTGGGACGACTGTGTGGAGATGGCCCGCGACCAGATCCGCGAGGGCGCGCACATGCTCGACCTGTGCGTCGACTATGTCGGCCGCGACGGCGTCGCCGACATGGAGGAGCTTGCGGGCCGCTTCGCCACCGCCTCCACGCTGCCGATCGTCCTGGACTCCACGGAGCTGCCCGTCATCCAGGCCGGCCTGGAGAAGCTGGGTGGCCGCGCGGTCATCAACTCGGTCAACTACGAGGACGGCGACGGCCCCGAGTCGCGGTTCGCGAAGGTCACCGCGCTCGCCAAGGAGCACGGCGCCGCGCTGATCGCGCTGACCATCGACGAGGAGGGCCAGGCCCGCACCGTCGAGAACAAGGTCGCCATCGCCGAGCGCATCATCGACGACCTGACCGGCAACTGGGGCATCCACGAGTCGGACATCCTCATCGACACCCTGACCTTCACCATCTGCACCGGTCAGGAGGAGTCCCGCAAGGACGGCGTCCACACCATCGAGGCGATCCGGGAGCTCAAGCGCCGCCGCCCGGACGTGCAGACCACCCTGGGTCTGTCCAACATCTCCTTCGGCCTCAACCCGGCCGCCCGCGTCCTGCTCAACTCCGTCTTCCTGGATGAGTGCGTCAAGGCGGGCCTGGACTCGGCGATCGTGCACGCCTCCAAGATCCTGCCGATCGCGCGCTTCGACGACGAGCAGGTGAAGGTCGCAAGCGATCTCATCTACGACCGCAGGGAAGAGGGCTACGACCCCCTCCAGAAGCTCATGGAGCTCTTCGAGGGCGTCTCCACCAAGTCGATGAAGGCCGGCAAGGCCGAGGAGCTCCTGGCCCTGCCGCTTGACGAGCGCCTGCAGCGCCGCATCATCGACGGCGAGAAGAACGGCCTGGAGGCGGACCTGGACGAGGCCCTGCAGGACACGCCCGCCCTCGACATCGTCAACAACACCCTCCTGGAGGGCATGAAGGTCGTCGGCGAGCTCTTCGGCTCCGGCCAGATGCAGCTGCCGTTCGTGCTCCAGTCCGCCGAGGTCATGAAGACCGCGGTGGCGCACCTCGAACCGCACATGGAGAAGTCGGACGCCGAGGGCAAAGGCACCATCGTGCTCGCCACGGTCCGCGGCGACGTGCACGACATCGGCAAGAACCTCGTCGACATCATCCTGTCCAACAACGGCTACAACGTGGTCAACCTGGGCATCAAGCAGCCCGTCGCCGCGATCCTGGACGCCGCCGAGGAGCACCGCGCGGACGTCATCGGGATGTCGGGCCTCCTGGTCAAGTCGACGGTGATCATGAAGGAGAACCTGGAGGAGCTCAACCAGCGCAAGCTGGCGGCCGACTTCCCGGTGATCCTCGGCGGCGCGGCCCTGACCCGTGCGTACGTCGAGCAGGACCTGCACGAGATCTACGAGGGCGAAGTGCGCTACGCCCGCGACGCGTTCGAGGGCCTGCGCCTGATGGACGCCCTCATCGCGGTCAAGCGCGGGGTGCCCGGCGCGACCCTGCCCGAGCTCAAGCAGCGCCGTGTCCAGAGCAAGGCCTCCGCCGCCGTCCTTGAGGTCAACGAGGACGAGGGGCCCGCCCGCTCGGACGTCGCCACCGACAACCCCATTCCCGAGCCGCCGTTCTGGGGCACCCGGGTGGTCAAGGGCATCCAGCTCAAGGAGTACGCGTCCTGGCTGGACGAGGGCGCCCTCTTCAAGGGCCAGTGGGGCCTCAAGCAGGCCAGGACCGGTGACGGTCCGACGTACGAGGAGCTGGTGGAGACCGAGGGCCGTCCGCGGCTTCGCGGCTGGCTGGACGAGCTGCACACCAAGAACATGCTCGAAGCGGCCGTCGTGCACGGCTACTTCCCGTGCGTGTCCAAGGGCGACGACCTGATCCTCCTGAACGACGACGGCTCGGAGCGCACCCGCTTCTCCTTCCCCCGCCAGCGCCGCGGCCGCCGCCTCTGCCTCGCGGACTTCTTCCGCCCCGAGGAGTCCGGCGAGACCGACGTCGTCGGCCTCCAGGTCGTCACCGTCGGCTCGAAGATCGGCGAGGAGACCGCCAAGCTGTTCGCCGCCGACTCCTACCGCGACTACCTCGAACTGCACGGCCTGTCCGTGCAGTTGGCCGAGGCCCTCGCCGAGTACTGGCACGCCCGGGTCCGCGCCGAGCTCGGCTTCGGCGGCGAGGACCCCGCCAACGTCGAGGACATGTTCGACCTGAAGTACCGCGGCGCGCGCTTCTCGCTCGGCTACGGCGCCTGCCCCGACCTGGAGGACCGCGCGAAGATCGCCGAGCTCCTTCAGCCGGAGCGGATCGGCGTACAGCTCTCCGAGGAGTTCCAGCTGCACCCCGAACAGTCCACGGACGCGATCGTCATCCACCACCCCGAGGCGAAATACTTCAACGCGCGCTAATCCGCCGCAGTCGTACACTGGTCGGTCCAGTGCAGGCCGGTTGCCCTCTGTCAGAAATGTCTGTCAGAAGGGCGGCCGGCCTTCTCGTCCCTCATGGAAGGTGTGGTCGCATGACCAGTACGGTTCCCGCGCTCGGCACCCGAACGGCCGAAGGCTCCGCGCTTCAGGGCGTTCTTCTCGACATGGACGGAACCCTCGTCGACACCGAGGGGTTCTGGTGGGACGCCGAGGTCGAGGTCTTCGCCGCACTCGGACACACGCTCGACGAGGCCTGGCGCGATGTGGTCGTCGGCGGTCCCATGACGCGCAGCGCGGGTTTCCTCATCGAGTCCACGGGTGCCGACATCACCCTCGCCGAGCTCACCGTGCTGCTCAACGACGGCTTCGAGGACCGTATCGGCCGTGCCCTGCCGCTGATGCCGGGCGCCGCGCGGCTGCTCGCGGAACTGGCCGCGCACGAGGTGCCGATGGCGCTGGTGTCCGCGTCCCACCGGCGCATCATCGACCGCGTACTCGACTCGATCGGATCCCACCACTTCGCGCTGACCATCGCGGGCGACGAGGTGGCGCGGACCAAGCCGCACCCGGATCCCTATCTCCTCGCTGCGGCCGGAATCGGTGCGGAACCGGCCAGATGCGCCGTCATCGAGGACACCGCGACCGGCGTCGCCGCGGCCGAGGCCGCGGGCTGCCGGGTGGTCGCCGTACCGTCCGTCGCGCCGATCGACCCCGCGTCCGGCAGGACCGTCGTCCCCTCGCTCGAACACGTCAACCTGCCTTTCCTACAAGGCCTGATGGCCGGAAATCGCTGAACCGTCGCATGTGTGACCTTTCCCACTCGATGGAGGGTCGACAGTCGGCCGGGACTGTGCGGGGGCACCGAAATGCACCGGTTGCGGCGTGGCGATGTGTCCGGATTCAGGGGAACCTGCACGAATCCTTCCCGTGTTGGGTTATCAGTGCGTCCGCGCCCGGTTTCGCTGCGTGATTGAGGGTCAACTCCGGTCTCTTCCGGCGCTTGTGGTGGTGCGGACTAATGTCGTCGCGAGAACATCGCCCCACCCCCCAAGAACCGGCTGACCCCACCCCTGGTTGCCGGTTCGCGCGGGATTCAACAGCTCTGGAGAACGTCGAGCATGAACCGTAAGACTTTGGTGCTGCCGGCCGTCATAGGCCTGCTCGCCCCCGCGCTCGCCGCGTGCGGCGGAGCGGGTGGTGGAGGGGGAGACGACGAGATCGCCGTCGGCACCACGGACCGGTTCGCCACCTCTGCCGAGGTTCCGGCGCCCTTCGACCCGGCGTACGCCTATGACGCGGGATCCTGGAGCGTCCTGCGCCAGACCCTCCAGACGCTGATGATCATGCCGCGCGGCGACGGCGAGCCGGAGCCGGAGGCCGCCGAGAGGTGCGGCTTCACCGACACCGGCAACGAGCGCTACGAGTGCACACTGCGCAAGGGCCTGAAATTCGCCGACGGCTCGGCACTGACGGCCGCCGATGTGAAGTTCTCCATCGAGCGCGTGCGCGACATCAAGATCAAGAACCCCAGCGGGTCCGACGGCCTGGTGGCCAACGTCGACGAGATCGAGACGCAGGGCGACCGCGGCGTCGTCTTCCACCTCAAGAGCCCCGACGCGACGTTCCCGTACAAGCTGGCCACGCCCACGGCGGGCATCATCAGCAAGGACAAGTACAGCAAGAACAAGCTGCGCGACGGCTTCGAGGTCGACGGCTCGGGCCCCTACACCGCCGAGCACGAGGTCGAGGGCGGCCAGCTGGTCAAGACGGTGTTCTCCAAGAACCCCAATTACAAGGGCGCGTTGACGCCCAAGAGCGACACGATCGAGATGCGCAACTACGCCTCCACCGAGGCGATGGGCAAGGCGCTCGAGAGCGGCGACATCGACATGATGACCCGCACCATGTCGCCCCAGCAGATCAGGGATCTCGACGAGACCCCGTCGAAGAACATCGAGCTGGTCGAGATGCCCGGCCTCGAGATCCGCTACCTCGGCTTCAACACGGACGCGAGCACCGTCAAGTCCAGGGCCGTCCGCCAGGCCATGGCGCAGATCGTCGACCGCGGCGCCCTCGCGACCGGCGTGTACGGAACCGCAGCCGAGCCGCTCTTCTCGCTGGTGCCGACCACCGTCACGGGTCACACCAACTCGTTCTTCAACAAGTACGGCAACCCCAGCCCGGCCAAGGCCCGCGCCCTGCTGCAGCGGGCCGACATCACCACCCCGGTGAAGCTCACCCTGCACTACACGACCGACCACTACGGCCCGGCCACCAAGAAGGAGTTCCAGCTGTTGCAGAAGCAGCTGAACGACAGCGGCCTGTTCGACGTGTCGATCAAGGGCGCCCCCTGGAGCACCTTCCGCGCCGCCGAGCAGAAGGGCGCGTACGACGTCTACGGGATGGGCTGGTTCCCCGACTTCCCCGACGCCGACAACTTCCTCGCGCCGTTCCTCGACAAGGACAACTTCCTCGGTTCGCCGTACGAGAACAGCACCATCAACGAAGAGCTGATCCCGCACTCGCGCCGCGAGGCGGACCGGCTCACGGCCTCCAAGAGCATCAAGAAGATCCAGGACATCGTCGCCGAGGACGTGCCGGTGCTTCCCCTGTGGCAGGGCAAGCAGTACATCGCCGCCCGCGACGACATCACCGGCGTCGAGTGGGCCCTCAACTCCTCGTCGAACCTGCAGCTGTGGGAGCTCGGCCGCGGTGTGAGCGGCTGACCTCCGCTCGCACCGGCACCAACGCCGAGCTCCGCTCCGCGCGCATGCCGAGTTCCGCTCCACCGATGGACAACAACGACAAGGTACGTACGTGAACTTGCGTAACCAGTGGCTGGCCCTTCCCCTCACGGGAGGACTGGCCGCCGCCCTGCTGACCGGCTGCGGTTCGGAGACGGGCGATGCGGGGGAATCCGGTGACGCGGTGGTCGTGGGGATGTCCGACGACATCCTGGCCACCGACCCGGCCTCCGGCTACGACCCGGGGTCGTGGCTGCTCTTCAACAACGTCTTCCAGTCCCTGATGAGCTTCCCGAACGGGGCCACGGAGCCGGAGCCCGAGGCCGCCAAGGAGTGCGGCTTCACGGACACGGAGACCAAGGTCTTCAAGTGCACGCTCCGTGACGGCCTCAAATTCAGCAACGGCAAGTCGCTGACCTCGAAGGACGTCAAGTACTCCTTCGACCGCATGCGCACGATCGGCGACGACGCCGGCCCCGCGATCATGTTCCCGATGCTCAACCGCGTCGAGACGCCGGACACCAGGACCGTCGTCTTCAAGCTCAAGTACCCCGACGCGACCTTCCCCAGCAAGATCGCGTCCGGCGCCGGATCCATCGTCGACCACCGCTCGTACGACATGAACGCGCTGCGCGGAGACGACCAGGCCACCGGCTCGGGGCCGTACAAGCTCGACTCCTTCACCAAGGAGAAGGCGGTGTTCTCGGTCAACCCCGAGTACAAGGGCACCGCCAAGGTGAAGAACAAGGGCATCACCATCAAGTTCTTCCACAACGACCGGAAGAGCCTGAAGCAGGCGATCCTGGACAACAAGGTCGACATCGCCTACCGAGGCCTCGCCGCCTCCGACGTCGCGGACATCGAGCAGGACACCTCCAGCGAGAGCCAGAGCATCGACGTCGTCGAGGGCACGAGCGCCGAGGTGCAGCACCTGGTCTTCAACGTGAAGGACCCGGTCGCGGGCAAGCTCGGCGTGCGCAAGGCCATGGCGTACCTCCTGGACCGGGACGCCCTGGTCAAGGAGGTCTACCAGGACACGGCGACGCCGCTGTACTCGATCGTCCCGGCCGGCATCGGCGGTCACAACACCGCCTTCTTCGACACCTACGGCGCCCGCCCGCAGCGCGCCAAGGCCGAGGCCGCCCTGCGTGCCGGCGGCGTGAGCGGCAAGGTCAAGCTCACGCTCTGGTCCACGCCCTCGCGTTACGGCCCCTCGACGGATGACGAGCTGAAGGCGATCGCCAAGCAGCTCAACAAGAGCGGCCTGTTCGACGCCGACGTGAAGTCCATCGAGTTCAAGCAGTACGAGAAGGACATCAAGGCCGGCAAGTACGGCGTCTACGTCAAGGGCTGGGTGCCGGACTATCCGGACCCGGACAACTTCACCCAGCCGTTCTTCGGCAAGGGCAACGTCCTCGACAACGGCTACACGAACAGCGACATCACCGGGAAGATCATCCCCGGCACCGCGGCCCAGAGCGACCGCACCAAGACCAACAAGGACTACGCGAGGCTCCAGGACACGGTGGCGAACGAGCTGCCGATCCTGCCGGTCTGGCAGGCCAAGCAGTACGCGGTGATCCGCGACGACGTGTACGGCGTGGAGTCCTGCCTGGACGCGTCGACGGTGTTCCGCTTCTGGGAGATCAGCAAGGGCTGATTCCGGCCGCGTACGTCCGCATACAGAAGAAGGTGGCCGCCCCGAGGGGCGGCCACCTTCTTCCGTCATCCGTTGAACTACTGCGCGCCGGGACGCACCAGACCGCTCTCGTACGCGTACACCGCGGCCTGCACGCGGTCGCGCAGGCCCAGCTTGGTGAGCACATGGCCCACATGCGTCTTGACCGTCGTCTCGCTGACGAACAGATCCGCCGCGATCTCCGCGTTCGACAGACCGCGGGCCACCAGCTTCAGGACCTCGACCTCGCGCTCGGTCAGCGTGTGCAGGGTGTCCGGCACGGGCTCGTCGCCCGACGGGAGATGCCCGGCGTACTTGTCCAGAAGCCTGCGGGTGATGCTCGGCGCGAGCATCGCCTCGCCGGACGCGACCACCCGGATCGCCTGCACCAGCTCGTTCGCCGGGGCGTCCTTGAGCAGGAAGCCGCTGGCGCCCGCGCGCAGCGCCTCCACCACGTACTCGTCGAGGTCGAAGGTGGTCAGGACCAGGACCTTCGCCGGGCCGTCCCGGCCAGGTCCGGTGATCTGCCGGGTCGCCTCGACACCGTCCATCCGCGGCATGCGGATGTCCATCAGGACCACGTCGGGCTGCAGCGCCCGCACCTGGTCGAGAGCCTGCAGGCCGTCTCCGGCCTCGCCGACGACCGCGACGTCCTGCTCGGCCTCCAGAATCATCCGGAACCCGGTGCGCAGCAGTGGCTGGTCGTCGACCAGTAGGACACGGATCGCCACGTAACTCTCCTTCGCTAGCCCGGCCCCATTCTGCCCTGCTCACCCGCACCGGACTCGGGCACCCTCACCGCAAGCGGGTACGGCGGGGGAGTCCCGCCGAATTCCGGACATACGGCCTGGTGGTCGCACCAGCCGCAGAGCTTCGTCGGCCGCGGCCGCCAGTCACCCGTCTCGGTGGCGAGCGTGATCGCCTCCCACAGCGCGTGCAGCTTCCGCTCGACCTGCTCCAGGTCGGCGATCACCGGGTCGTACGTGATGACATCGCCGCTGCCCAGATAGACGAGCTGGAGCCGGCGCGGCACCACGCCCTTCAGGCGCCACACCACCAGGGCGTAGAACTTCATCTGGAAGAGGGCGCCCTCCGCATACTCGGGGCGGGGCGCCTTGCCCGTCTTGTAGTCGACGATCCGCACCTCGCCGGTGGGCGCCACGTCCACCCGGTCGATGATGCCGCGCAGCTTCAGGCCGGAATCCAGCTCGGCCTGCACGAACAGCTCCCGCTCCGCGGGCTCCAGACGAGTCGGGTCCTCCAGCGTGAACCACCGCTCGACAAGCTTCTCCGCGTCCCCGAGCCAGCGCGCGAGCCGCCGGCCTTCCTCATCGTCCGCGAACAGCTCCGTAAGCTCCGGTCTGGCTTCCCGCAGCTTGTCCCACTGCCCCGGGATCAGCGCCTTGGCGCGGGGCGCGGTCCGCTCACCGGCCGGGGCGTCGAAGAGGCGCTCCAGGACGGCGTGCACCAGTGTGCCGCGGGTCGCCGCCTCGCTCGGCTTCTCCGGCAGCTTGTCGATCACCCGGAACCGGTAGAGCAGCGGGCACTGCATGAAGTCGCTGGCGCGCGAGGGCGACAGCGACGCCGGGCGCACGGCCGCCACGGCACCGTCGGTGCTGGTTTCCATGAGGACAGACCCTACGGCCCGCCACTGACAACGGCCGCATACCATCGACGACAGACCCTCTCGCCCTGCATGATCGTGCGTGTACCGCGCCGGACAGGGGCGAGGGACGCTTCGAACGAGGGGACATCGTGGACGAAAGCGGCGGGAGCGGCAGGCCGCGGTCCGACGGCACGGACGGTGGGCGGCCGGGTGTCGGCCAGCCGCGCCCGGTGGAGCCGGCCGACTCCGCGCGGCCGACCCGGAGCGGACCGGACGCCGCGATCGGCGCCGGGCCCGGGCCCGAAACCACACCGGACGACGCGAAGCCCGAGCACCCGACACCCGAGCCCGAACCCCGCCCCACCGCGCCTGAGCCCGCCGAGCCCGGCCCCGGCAAGACCCCCGTCACCGCGCAGCCCGGCGACCGCCCGGCCGGGTCCCAGCCCGCCGAGTCCGGCCCCACCGAGCCTGGGCCCGTCACGCCCGGCCACGTCACGCCCGATTCCGCGCCTGGCTCCGTCACGCCCGAGTCCGCCGCACCTGGCCCTGCTGAGCCCGGCCGTGTCACGCACGGCTCCGTCGAGCCTGCTCCGATCGAGCCGGAGTCCGTCGCGCCTGGGCCCGTCGCGCCCGGGCCCGAAAACACCGGCCCCGCCGCGCCCGGCCCCGCCGCGCCCGGCCCCGGCAAGACTCCCGTCACCGCGGAGCCCGGCGACCGCCCGGCCGGGTCCCGGCCCGCCGAGTCCGGCGAGACCGGCCCCATCGAGCCTGGGCCCGTCACGCCCGGCCACGTCACGCCCGAGTCAGCTGAGCCCGGCCCTGCCGCGCCTGGCTCCGTCGAGCCTGCCCCCATCGAGCCTGGCCCCACCAAGCCCGAGTCCGCCGCGCCTGCCCCCACCGAACCCGAGCCCGCCGCGCCCCGCCCCGCCGGACCTGAGTCGGTCGCGCCCAGCTCCGGCGACCGTCTCGTGAAGGCGCCCCGCACGGAGTCCACCGGCGACGCCGCGCCGCGCTCCACCGACGCCCACCCCGAGTTCGCGCACGCCACCCACGGTCCCGCACCGAAGCCCACGCCCCCCAAGGCGCAGAAGGGGCCCGGGGGAGGGCTGCTCATGGGGCGGCCGTTCGGGGTGCCTGTGTATGTGGCGCCGAGCTGGTTCCTTGTCGCCGCCCTCATCACCTGGGTCTTCGGCGGGCAACTCGACCGCGTCCTGCCCGAACTCGGCGGCGCCCGCTACCTGGTGTCCCTGTTCTTCGCCGTCGCCTTCTACGCCTCCGTACTCGTCCACGAGCTGGCCCACACCGTCGCCGCCCTGCGCTTCAAGCTGCCGGTGCGCCGCATCCAGCTGCAGTTCTTCGGTGGAGTGTCGGAGATCGAGAAGGAGAGTGAGACACCCGGACGCGAGTTCATCCTCGCCTTCGTCGGGCCGCTGCTCTCCCTCGTCCTCGCCGGGGTGTTCTACGCCGGCATGCGCGCCGTCGAGCCCGGCACCGTGCCCGGCGTCCTGCTCGCGGGACTGATGATCTCCAACCTCATCGTCGCCGCCTTCAACCTCCTGCCGGGGCTGCCCCTGGACGGCGGACGGATGCTGCGGGCCGTGGTTTGGAAGATCACCGGAAAACCCATGAGCGGCACCATCGCCGCCGCCTGGGTCGGCCGCGCCCTCGCCATCTCCGTCCTGGTCGGCCTGCCCATCCTCAACCAGTCCGGCGCGCTCGGCGGCGAGGCCCAGGACATCGGCGGCATGGACACCGTCACGGACGCCCTGCTCGCCGCGATCCTCGCCGCGATCATCTGGACCGGCGCCGGCAACAGCCTGCGCATGGCCCGGCTGCGCGAACACCTGCCCGAGCTGCGGGCCCGCGCCCTGACCCGCCGCGCCGTCCCCGTCGAGACCAGCACCCCGCTCTCCGAAGCGCTGCGCCGCGCCAACGACGCGGGGGCCCGCGCCCTGGTCGTCGTCGACGCCGACGGCGACCCCATGGCCGTGGTCCGCGAAGCCGCCATCGTCGGCGTGCCCGAACACCGGCGCCCCTGGGTCACCGTCAGCGGCCTCGCCCAGGACATCACCGAAGGCATGCGGGTCTCCGCCGAGCTCGCGGGTGAGGAGCTCCTCGACACCCTGCGGGCCACACCCGCCACGGAGTACCTCGTCGTCGAGGACTCCGGCGAGATCTACGGAGTGCTCTCCGCCGCCGACGTGGAGCGCGCCTTCGTGAAGGCCATGGCCCGCCCCAGCTGACGTACGCCACCGTGGTCGGCGACCCCCGCACGGGCCGGTAGGCTGGTCACATGTCCGAACCGACCGGTGCCGCCCGCCGACGCGGGCCCTTCAAGGTCGGGGACCAGGTTCAGCTGACCGACCCCAAGGGCCGCCACTACACGTTCACGCTCGAGGCCGGGAAGAACTTCCACACCCACAAGGGTTCCTTCCCCCACGACGAGCTGATCGGTGCTCCCGAGGGCAGCGTTGTCCGCACCACGGGAAACGTCGCCTACCTCGCGCTGCGCCCCCTGCTCCCCGACTATGTCCTGTCCATGCCCCGCGGCGCCGCCGTGGTCTACCCCAAGGACGCGGGGCAGATCCTGGCCTTCGCCGACATCTTCCCCGGCGCCCGCGTCGTCGAGGCCGGCGTCGGCTCAGGATCGCTCAGCAGCTTCCTCCTGCGCGCCATCGGCGACCAGGGCATGCTGCACTCCTACGAGCGCCGCGAGGACTTCGCCGAGATCGCCCAGCAGAACGTGGAGCGCTACTTCGGCGCCCCGCACCCCGCCTGGCAGCTCACCGTCGGCGACCTCCAGGACAACCTGAGCGACACCGAAGTCGACCGCGTCATCCTCGACATGCTCGCCCCCTGGGAGTGCCTGGACGTCGTCTCCAAGGCGCTCGTCCCCGGCGGCATCCTCTGCTGCTACGTCGCGACGACCACCCAGCTCGCACGGACCGTCGAGTCCATCCGCGAGATCGGCGGCTTCAACGAGCCGACCGCCTGGGAGTCGATGATCCGCAACTGGCACATCGAGGGCCTCGCCGTCCGCCCCGACCACCGCATGATCGGCCACACCGGCTTCCTGCTCACCGCCCGCCGCCTCGCGGACGGCGTCGAGCCCCCCATGCGCCGCCGCCGCCCCGCCAAGGGCGCGTACGGCGAGGACTACTCGGGTCCGAACGCCGACGGCGGCACCCCGCGCTGACCCGCGCGGCGAGCCCCGTCCAACAAGCAGGCGCCCGCGGCCGGGGGGGCCCCCCCCACCGGGCCCGCCGGGCCG
>NZ_JBFBJK010000042.1:0-51498 GCF_040686095.1 Streptomyces sp. NPDC086554 | reverse complement strand
GTCCCCACGAGGAGGACCGGGCCGCGGCGCGTGCGTCGTCGCCGGCGTCAGGGAGAAGCCGGCGGATACAGATCGCGCGGCAGCTGCGAGGCCGCCGCCGCGTCGAGCAGCCACAGGGTGCGCGACCTGCCGTACGCACCGGCAGCCGGAGCCTGCACCTCGCCGGCGCCCGACAGGGCGATCGCCGCGGCGTTCGCCTTGTCCTCGCCCGCCGCGAGCAGCCACACCTCGCGGGCCGCCCGGATCGCCGGGAGCGTGAGCGTGATGCGGGTGGGCGGCGGCTTGGGCGCGCCGTGCACGCCGACCACCGTGCGCTCCGTCTCACGGACCGCGGGCAGCTCAGGGAAGAGCGAGGCGACATGCGTGTCGGGGCCGACGCCCAGCATCAGTACGTCGAACGTCGGCACCGGACCGTGGTCCTCGGGGCCCGCCGCAGCGACGAGCTCGGCAGCGTACATCTCGGCGGCCGCGTCCACCTCGTACGCGCCGTCCGACGCGGGCATCGGATGCACACGCGCCGGGTTGAGCGGCACCGAGTCGAGCAGTGCCTCCCTGGCCTGGGTGTAGTTGCGCTCCGGATCGCCGTCCGGCAGGAAGCGCTCGTCGCCCCACCACAGGTCGAGGCGCGACCAGTCGACCGCGTCCTTCGCCGGGGCCGAACTCAGCGCCGCCAGAAGGCCGTTGCCGTTGCGGCCGCCGGTGAGGACCACCGACGCGTAGCCCCTGGCGGACTGCGCGTCGACGATCTTTGTGATGAGGCGGGCCGCCGCGGCCTGCGCCATCAGCTCCTTGTCGCGGTGCACGACCAGCTGCGGGGCCGCGCTCACTTCGCCGCCGCCTTCTTGGCCGGGGCCTTCTTCGCCGGAGCGGCCTTCTTCGGCTCGTCGGCGGGCTGCCCGGCGGGCGGCGCCGTCGTCTGCGACGCCGGCTCACCGAGCCGCTCCACGCCGAACTTCAGCGCGGACGCGTAGGTGTCGTCCGGGTCGAGACGGCGCAGCTCCTCGGCGATCAGCTCGGCCGTCTCGCGGCGCTTGAGCGCCACCGCACGGTCGGGCTGCCCCTGCACGGAGAGCGTCGCGAGCGAGCCGTCGGAGCGGCCGAGCACGATGGGACCGCAATCGGTCTCCATACGTACGCTGGTCAGGCCCGGGCCCGTCGAGATCGAACGCTTCACCGGGACATTCAGCCGGTCCGCGAGCCACATCGCGAGCAGCTCGCAGCTCGGGTTGAACTCCTCGCCCTCCACCTCGACCGACGTGACCTTGCACGTGACCTGGTCCAGGGCGGCCGCGAGCATCGAGCGCCACGGCGTGATCCGGGTCCAGGACAGGTCCGTGTCGCCGGGGTGGTACGCCTCGGCGCGCGCGGCCAGCTCATGGATCGGCTGCTCGGCGGCGTAGGTGTCCGTGACGCGGCGCTGGGCCAGCGAGCCCAGCGGGTCGTTGGACGGGTCGAGCGGGGCGTTCACCGGCCACCAGACGACCACGGGGGCGTCGGGAAGCAGCAGCGGCAGGACGACCGACTGGGCGTGGTTGATGACCTCGCCGTACAGGCGAAGGACGACCGTCTCGCCGGTGCCCGCCTCGACGCCGACCCGCACCTCGGCGTCCAGGCGCGACGTCGTGCGGTCACGGGGCGAGCGCGCGGCGCGCCGGATGACGACCAGGGTGCGCGAGGGGTGCTCGCGGGACGCCTCGTTGGCGGCCTTCAGGGCGTCGTAGGCGTTCTCCTCGTCGGTGACGATGACGAGGGTGAGCACCATGCCGACGGCCGGCGTGCCGATCGCGCGGCGGCCCTGCACGAGCGCCTTGTTGATCTTGCTGGACGTGGTGTCCGTAAGGTCGATCTTCATGGCCGACGCCAGCTCCGTCCGTCTCGTGCGAGCATTTCGTCCGCCTCGGTCGGGCCCCAGGTGCCTGCCGGGTACTGCGCGGGCTTGCCGTGCTTGTCCCAGTACTGCTCGATCGGGTCGAGGATGTTCCAGGACAGCTCGACCTCCTCCGTGCGCGGGAAGAGGTTGGCGTCGCCGAGCAGGACGTCCAGGATCAGGCGCTCGTACGCCTCCGGGCTGGACTCGGTGAAGGACTCGCCGTACGCGAAGTCCATCGACACGTCCCGGATCTCCATCGAGGTGCCGGGCACCTTCGAGCCGAACCGGACCGTGATGCCCTCGTCGGGCTGGACGCGGATGACGATCGCGTTCTGCCCGAGCTCCTCGGTCGCCGTGTGGTCGAAGGGGGAGTGCGGGGCGCGCTGGAAGACGACCGCGATCTCCGTGACGCGGCGGCCGAGGCGCTTGCCGGTGCGCAGGTAGAAGGGGACGCCCGCCCAGCGGCGGTTGTCCACCTCCAGCTTGATGGCCGCGTAGGTGTCGGTCTTCGACTTGGGGTCGATGCCGTCTTCCTGGAGATAGCCGACGGCCTTCTCGCCGCCCTGCCAGCCCGCCGCGTACTGCCCGCGGACCGTGCTCTCGCCGAGGTTCTTGGGCAGCCGGACCGCGCCCAGAACCTTCGCCTTCTCCGCGACAAGCGCGTCCGCGTCGAAGGAAGCGGGCTCCTCCATCGCGGTCAGCGCCATCAGCTGGAGGAGGTGGTTCTGGATGACGTCACGGGCGGCGCCGATGCCGTCGTAGTAGCCGGCGCGGCCGCCGATGCCGATGTCCTCGGCCATGGTGATCTGGATGTGGTCCACGAACGACCGGTTCCAGATCGGCTCGAACATCTGGTTGGCGAAGCGCAGCGCCAGGATGTTCTGGACGGTCTCCTTGCCGAGGTAGTGGTCGATCCGGAACACCTGGTCCGGGTCGAACACCTCGTGCACGATCGAGTTGAGGTCCTTGGCGGACGCCAGGTCGTGCCCGAACGGCTTCTCGATGACCGCGCGGCGCCAGGAGCCCTCGGGGGCGTCCGCGAGCCCGTGCTTCTTCAGCTGCTGGACGACGTCCGGGAAGAACTTCGGCGGTACGGACAGGTAGAAGGCGAAGTTGCCGCCCGTGCCCTGCGCCTTGTCGAGGTCCTGGATGGTGGCCTTGAGCTGCTCGAAGGCCTCGTCGTCGTCGAAGTTGCCCTGGACGAAGCGCATGCCCTGGATGAGCTGCTGCCAGACCTCCTCGCGGAAGGGGGTGCGCGCGTGCTGCTTGACCGCGTCGTGCACCTCCTGCGCGAAGTCCTCGTCCTGCCACTCGCGCCGGGCGAAACCGATGAGGGAAAAGCCCGGCGGAAGAAGGCCTCGGTTGGCGAGGTCATAGACGGCGGGCATCAGCTTTTTACGGGACAAATCGCCCGTGACGCCAAAGATGACCAGGCCCGACGGCCCCGCGATACGCGGGAGCCGTCGGTCTGCGGCGTCACGCAGCGGATTGCTGCTTGACAAGATGGTCAGCCCTCCGAAGGGGTGAGGCGCTTGAGCTCCGCCTCGGTGGACTTGAGCAGATCGTTCCAGGACGTCGCGAACTTCTCGACGCCCTCGTCCTCAAGGAGCTGTACGACATCGTCGTAGCTGATGCCCAGCTTCTCGACGGCCGCGATCTCGCCGCGCGAGGCGTCGTACGTCCCGGCCACGGTGTTGCCCGTGATCCGGCCGTGGTCGGCGGTGGCGTCGAGGGTCGCCTCCGGCATCGTGTTCACCGTGTTCGGCGCGACCAGGTCGTCGACGTACAGGGTGTCCTTGTACGCCGGGTCCTTGACGCCGGTCGATGCCCACAGCGGACGCTGCTTGTTGGCCTGAGCCTTGTCGAGCGCGGCCCAGCGGTCGGAGGAGAAGACCTCCTCGTACGCCTCGTACGCCAGACGCGCGTTGGCGAGCGCGGCCTTGCCCTTGAGGGCCTTGGCCTCGTCGGTGCCCAGGCCGTCCAGGCGCTTGTCGATCTCGGTGTCCACGCGGGACACGAAGAAGGACGCCACCGAGTGGATCTTGGAGAGGTCGAGGCCCGCGGCCTTCGCCTTCTCCAGGCCCGCCAGGTACGCCGCCATGACCTCGCGGTAGCGCTCCAGCGAGAAGATCAGCGTCACGTTTACGCTGATGCCCTTGCCGATGACCTCGGTGATCGCGGGCAGGCCCGCCTTCGTCGCCGGGATCTTGATGAGGGTGTTCGGGCGGTCCACCAGCCAGGCGAGCTGCTTGGCCTCGGCGACCGTCGCCTCGGTGTTGTGCGCCAGGCGCGGGTCGACCTCGATCGACACACGGCCGTCCTGGCCGCCCGTCGCGTCGAAGACCGGGCGCAGGATGTCGGCGGCGTCACGGACGTCCGCCGTCGTGATCATGCGGATGGCCTCTTCGACGGTGACCTTGCGGGCGGCGAGGTCGGCGAGCTGCTGCTCGTAACCGTCACCGCTGCTGATCGCCTTCTGGAAGATCGACGGGTTCGTCGTGACACCCACCACGTGGCTCTGGTCGATCAGTTCGGCGAGGTTGCCGGACGTGATCCGCTTGCGCGACAGGTCGTCCAGCCAGATCGCGACGCCTTCGTCGGAGAGGCGCTTGAGTGCGTCTGTCATGGGATTACATCTCCTACTTGGTCGTATGTCGGCGTCAGCGCTGAGCGGCGTCGAGTGATTCCCGGGCGGCGGCGGCGACCGCGTCGCCAGTGAAGCCGAACTCGCGGAAGAGCACCTTGCCGTCGGCCGAAGCGCCGAAGTGCTCCAGCGAAACGATGCGTCCGGCGTCACCCACGAAGCGGTGCCAGGTCAGGCCGATGCCCGCCTCGACCGCCACACGCGCCTTCACCGAAGGCGGAAGGACGCTGTCGCGGTAGCTCTGGTCCTGCTCCTCGAACCACTCGACGCACGGCATCGAGACGACGCGCGTCGGAACGCCGGCGGCCTGCAGCTGCTCGCGCGCCTCGACGGCGAGCTGCACCTCGGAGCCGGTACCGATGAGGACGACCTCGGGCTTGCCGCCGTCGGCCTCGAACAGGACGTAACCGCCCCTGACCGCGCCCTCGGTGACCTCGCGGTCGTACGTCGGCACGCCCTGACGGGTCAGCGCGAGGCCGTGCGGGGCGCCCTTGCCGAACACCTTGGTGTAGCGCTTGAGGATCTCGCGCCAGGCGACGGCGGTCTCGTTCGCGTCCGCCGGGCGGACCACGTTCAGGCCCGGGATGGCGCGCAGCGATGCGAGGTGCTCGACCGGCTGGTGCGTCGGGCCGTCCTCGCCGAGGCCGACGGAGTCGTGCGTCCACACGTACGTCACCGGCAGGTGCATCAGCGCGGACAGACGGACGGCGTTGCGCATGTAGTCGGAGAACACCAGGAAGGTGCCGCCGAAGATGCGGGTGTTGCCGTGCAGCGCGATGCCGTTCATCTCCGCGGCCATGGAGTGCTCACGGATGCCGAAGTGGATCGTGCGGCCGTACGGGTCGGCCTCCGGCAGCGGGTTGTCCGCCGGGAGGAACGACGACGTCTTGTCGATCGTCGTGTTGTTCGAGCCCGCGAGGTCGGCCGAGCCGCCCCACAGCTCGGGGATGACCGGACCGAGCGCCTGGAGGACCTTGCCGGACGCGGCACGGGTGGCGACACCCTTGCCCGCCTCGAAGACCGGGAGCTTCTCCTCCCAGCCGGCCGGCAGCTCGCCCGCGGCGATGCGGTCGAACTCCGCGGCGCGCTCCGGCGACGCGGTGCGCCAGGCGGCGAAGCCCTTCTCCCACTCGGCCTTGGCGTCACGGCCGCGGTCGAGCGCCTCGCGGGCGTGCGCGAGGACCTCGTCGGCGACCTCGAAGCTCTGCTCCGGGTCGAAGCCGAGGACGCGCTTGGTGGCCGCGACCTCGTCGGCGCCGAGCGCCGAGCCGTGCGCGGCCTCGGTGTTCTGCGCGTTCGGCGCGGGCCAGGCGATGATCGAGCGCATCGCGATGAAGGACGGCTTGTCCGTCACCGCCTTCGCGGCCTGGATCGCCCGGTACAGGGCGGCCGGGTCGAGGTCGCCGTTCTCCTTGGGCTCCACGCGCTGGACGTGCCAGCCGTAGGCCTCGTAGCGCTTCATCGTGTCCTCGGAGACGGCCGTCTCCGTGTCGCCCTCGATGGAGATGTGGTTGTCGTCCCACAGCAGCACGAGGTTGCCGAGCTTCTGGTGCCCGGCCAGCGAGGACGCCTCCGATGAGATGCCCTCCTGGAGGCAGCCGTCGCCCGCGATCGCGTAGATGAAGTGGTCGAACGGCGACTCGCCCTCGGCGGCCTCCGGGTCGAACAGGCCACGCTCGTAACGGGCGGCCATCGCCATGCCCACGGCGTTCGCGACGCCCTGGCCCAGCGGGCCCGTCGTCGTCTCCACGCCCGTGGTGTGCCCGTATTCCGGGTGGCCGGGGGTCTTCGAACCCCAGGTGCGGAACGCCTTCAGATCATCGAGCTCCAGGCCGAAGCCGGCCAGGTAGAGCTGGATGTAAAGGGTCAGTGACGAGTGGCCCGCGGAAAGAACGAACCGGTCGCGCCCCGTCCACTCGGCGTCCGCGGGGTCGTGCCGCATCACCTTCTGGAAGAGGGTGTAGGCGGCAGGCGCGAGGCTCATGGCCGTACCCGGATGGCCGTTGCCGACCTTCTGTACGGCGTCGGCGGCCAGGACGCGGGCGGTGTCAACAGCCCGCTGGTCCAGTTCGGTCCACTCGAGGTCAGTGGTGGTCGGCTTGGTGCTCACCCTGAGTCAGGGCTCCTCTCCACATGTCGAATGCCGGCGATGGAGATCCCACCGGCCGATGTCGAGCCTACCGCTGTAAAGACGTGCATTTTTTCGAGTCATTCCAGACTGCCGGGACGCGCCGGGATCCGCCTGTCGAAAGGGATCCGCGCTGTTCACCATGTGAAGTCGAGGCCGCTCAGATGGACTGTCTGAACGAGTGCCGGGCCGCTCATCTGAACGGGTGTCGCGCGGTGTTTCCGGGGACCTTTCCGGGCACTCAACACGCCGCTCAACACGACCCCACCCCCGCGAAGGGCGAGGTATGGGCAACGTCTACAGTGGCGTGGTACGCGCGAGCCTTTACCGGATCTTCATGTCCGAACGTCCGAAGTGGCTTGCTGGGAAGTCTCTGTCAGGGGTGTGCGTGACGGCCGTTGAATCCCGTCCAGCGGGAGCGATTGGGACGAGCTCTAGCCCAAGCCACCGGCCGTTCGGGGCCCGTGTCATGGCGTTCGTGGCGCTGACCAAGCCGCGGATCATCGAGCTGCTCCTGATCACCACCGTTCCGGTGATGTTCCTCGCCGAGCAGGGTGTGCCCGACCTGTGGCTGGTCCTGCTGACCTGTGTGGGCGGCTACCTCTCCGCGGGCGGCGCCAACGCGCTGAACATGTACATCGACCGTGACATCGACGCGCTGATGGACCGTACGTCGCAACGGCCCCTGGTCACCGGCATGGTGAGCCCCCGCGAATGCCTGGTCTTCGGCATCTCGCTCGCGGTGATCTCCACGCTCCTGTTCGGCCTGACCGTCAACTGGCTCTCGGCCTGGCTCTCCCTGGGCGCGCTGCTTTTCTACGTGGTCGTCTACACGATGATCCTCAAGCGCCGCACCTCGCAGAACATCGTGTGGGGCGGCATCGCGGGCTGCCTGCCGGTTCTCATCGGCTGGTCCTCGGTCACCAACTCGATGTCGTGGGCGCCGGTCATCCTCTTCCTTGTCATGTTCTTCTGGACGCCGCCGCATTATTGGCCGCTGTCCATGAAGGTCAAGGACGACTACGCGCGCGTGGGCGTCCCGATGCTGCCGGTCATCGCGTCGAACAAGGTGGTCGCCCGCCAGATCGTCCTCTACAGCTGGGTCATGGTCGCCGTGTCCCTGCTCCTTCAGCCGCTCGGCTACACCGGCTGGTTCTACACGGCGGTCGCCCTGCTCTCCGGCGGCTTCTGGCTGTGGGAGGCGCACGGCCTGCAGACCCGCGCCAAGGCCGAGGTCACGGGCGGCAAGCTCAAGGAGATGCGGCTCTTCCACTGGTCGATCACCTATGTCTCGCTGCTGTTCGTGGCGGTGGCGGTGGATCCCTTCCTGCGCTAGGCCTCCGGCCCGGTCGACGGTTTTTTTGAGGCCCCAGCCGCCCTCGCGGGCGGCTGGGGCTTTGTCGTGTGGTGCGCCGGACGTGCGCGTCGCTGCTCCACCGGTCGGCCCAGGCGCAGGCGCTGCACGCAGCGCCTGCGCCGCCCTCGCGTTGGTCTGCGCCCTCGCGTTGGTCTGCGACCCCGCGTCGGCCCGACCCGGCGTCGGTCTGTGTCGCGTGTGTCGGCTGCATCGCCGGAGCCGCCCGTGTCGCCCGTGTCGGCCGCGTTGCCCGCGCCAGCGGCGTTGCCCGTGTCGCCTGTGGCGCCCGTGTGCCCGAGCCGCCCATGTGCCCGTGTCGCCCAAGCCGCCCGCGTCGTCCGTATCGGCCGCGTCGCCCGCGTCAGCGGCGTTGCCCGAGCCACCCGAGTCGCCCGAGCCAGCCGCGTCGCCCGCGTCGGCGGCGCCCGCGCCTGCCGCGTCGCCCGAGCCCCCGCGCCTGCCACGCCGCCCGCGTCGCCCGAGCCCCCCCGTCGATGTCCGCGTGGGCGACGCCACTCACCCCGCCCGTCGCCAGACGATCTACCCGTCGGTAGCATCCTGCCCATGGCAGACACGCAGCAGGTGGACGACAGCAAGCAGGCCGCGAAGGCCGAGCGGAAAGCGGCCAAGCTGGCCAAGGAGATCGGGGCCTTTGCCCGCGCGCACGGTGGTGCCGAGGGGCAGATCGCGTACATCGGGCACGAGGGCACCCGGATCGTCCTCGTCGGTGAGGACGGTGGGTGGGGTGATCTCGTGGCGCCCACCTACGCCATCGCGCAGAGCGCCGTGGAGAAGGCCGGGATCACCGTCCACGAGAACTTCGACGGCGATTTCGCGGCCAAGGTGAAGACCGGGCCCTACGAGTGGACGCGCATGGCGGGCATTCAGCTCGGCGGGCCCAGCAACGGCTGACGGCTCGCGGTCGATGTCGTACAGACTGGCCGAAAGCAACACCTGACGCCCGGGTCACCCGTTAGGACCGTAGGAGCACGGTCCGTCTACCGGGAGCCCGGATGATCGAAACGCCGTCCCTGGTGGACCACTACTGCCATGGCGTGCTGCGCACGGAGCTGGGCCTCGGCACCTTCGAGGCCCACCTCGGCCGCGGCGATGGCCCGCCCGCGCCCGGCACCACCTTCTTCGACACCCAGACGGGCTTCGCGGTACGCCGCTGGTGCCCGCCGCTGCTCGGCCTCGAACCGCACTGCCCGCCCGCCCGCTATCTCGCCCGCCGTCGCGAACTGGGCGTACTCGAGGCGGCCCGGCGGCTGTTGCGGGGCAGCGGCATCACGACGTATCTCGTCGACACCGGGCTGCCCGGAGACCTCACCGGGCCAGGGGAGATGGCGTCCACCGGTGCCGCCGACGCACACGAGATCGTTCGCCTGGAATTGCTGGCCGAACAGGTTGCCGACACCTCAGGCACCGTCGACTCCTTCCTCGCCAATCTTGCCGAGTCCGTGCACGCGGCGGCCGCGGGCGCCGTCGCCTTCACCTCGGTCGCCGGCGTCCGGCACGGTCTCGCCCTGACGCCCGAACCGCCGGGTCCCGGGGAAGTGCGGGGCGCCGCGGGCCGCTGGCTCTCCGGGCGGCAGGTGGGCGGCGCCCTTGGCGACCCCGTACTGCTGAGGCATCTGCTGTGGATCGCCGTCGCGTCGGGGCGCCCGCTGCAGCTGCACGCGGGGGCCGGCGACCCGCAGGCATACTTCGGCGGCTTCGCACGGGCGACCGCGGGGCTCGGCACCGATCTCGTACTGCTGCACGGCTACCCCTACCACCGGGGCGCCGCCCATCTCGCGGGCGACTTCCCGCATGTGTACGCCGATCTGGGCCCCGCGCTGGTACGCACCGGGGCCCGCGCGGCGGCCGTACTCGCGGAGATCCTGGAGCTCGCGCCGTTCGGCAAGGTGCTCTTCTCCAGCGGCGCGCACGGGCTTCCCGAGCTGCACGTGGTGGGCGCGCGGCTGTTCCAGGAGGCGCTGGGCAGGGTGCTCGGCGGCTGGGTCGTGGAGGGTGCGTGGTCGCTGGCGGACGCACAGCGGGTGGCGGGGCTCGTCGCGGCGGGCAACGCCCGCCGCGTGTACGGGCTTTCGGAGGGCTGAGCCCCGTCAGACCGCCGACAGGCGGGAGTCGTCGGCCTGCGCCGGGACCTCCACCGTGGCCAGCGGGCGCTCGCGCAGCGAGAGGAGCACCCTCATCACGCCGATCCACACCAGGCAGGAGCCGAACATGTGCAGGCCGACCAGGAGCTCGGGCAGGTCCGTGAGGTACTGGACGTAGCCGATCGCGCCCTGGGCGAGCAGGATCAGGAACAGGTCCCGGGTGCGGTTCAGCGGGCCCTTGGGCGCGTCGACCGCCTTGAGGACGAACCACAGGGCGAACGTCAGGGTCACCACGATCCAGGCGAGGACCGCGTGCAGCTTGGTGACGCTCTCCCAGTCGAGGCCGATCGGCTCCAGGTTCATCCGCGGTACGTCACTGGAGTCACCCGCGTGCGGCCCCGCACCGGTCACGACCGTGCCCAGGGCGATCAGCAGCACGGACACCCCGACCAGGACCCACACCAGCTGCGCCACGGCCTTGCCGACCAACGGGCGCGGCTCTGCGTCGCCCTCGCGGGTGCGCTGCCACATCGTGACGGCGACCGCGATCAGGGCGGTGGAGAGCAGGAAGTGCGCCGCGACCGTGTACGGGTTCAGGCCGACGAGTACGACGATGCCGCCGAGCACCGCGTTGCCCATGACCAGCCAGAACTGGACCCAGCCGAGCCGGGTCAGGCTGCGCCGCATCGGCTTCTGGGAGCGGGCCGTGATGATCGCCCAGCCGACGGCCGCGCACAGCACGTACGTCAGCAGGCGGTTGCCGAACTCGACGTACCCGTGGAAGCCCATCTCGGTGGTGGCGGTGAGCGACTCGTCGGTGCACTTGGGCCAGGTCGGGCAGCCGAGCCCCGATCCTGTCAGCCGGACGGCGCCGCCGGTGACCACGATGCACACCGTCATCGCGAGCGAGATGAGGGCCGCGCGCCGGACGGTCCGCTGCCGCGGGGTCCAGCGTTCAGCGATGAAGGCGAGCGGGTTGCGCACGGCTTGAGCGGCGTCGGCTCGGGTCACGTTTGGCACGGGCCCCATCGTAGGGGGCCGCTTGTGCACGGCTTCACGAGGGGGACGTAAGTGGCGTATTTGTGACGCCGGTTACTCCCAGCGGAAGAATTTCGCCGCCGCGCCGAGCCCCAGAACCGCCCAGACCGCGAGGATTCCGAGGCCCCCCCACGGCATGCCCGCACCGTGCTGCAGCACGTCCCGAAGCCCGTCCGAGAGCGCCGAGATGGGGAGCAGACCGAGCAACGACTGGGCGGCGTCGGGGAACTTGTCGAGCGGCACGATGACGCCGCCGCCCACGAGCAGGAGCAGGAAGACCAGGTTCGCGGCGGCGAGTGTCGCCTCGGCCTTGAGGGTCCCGGCCATCAGCAGGCCGAGCCCGGAGAAGGCGGTCGTACCGAGGATCAGGAGGAGGAGTACGGAGACGGGGCTGCCCTGCGGAGACCAGCCGAGCGCGAAGGCGATGACCGTGAGCAGCGCGATCTGCAGGACCTCGGTGACAAGGACCGACAGGGTCTTGGCCGTCATCAGGCCCCAGCGGGGCAGCGGTGACGCGCCGAGCCGTTTGAGGACGCCGTAGCGCCGCTCGAAGCCCGTCGCGATGGCCTGCCCGGTGAACGCCGTCGACATCACGGCGAGCGCGAGGATGCCGGGCGCGAGGAAGTCGACGGCCTCGCCCTTGCCGGTGTCGACGATGTCGACCGCGCTGAACAGCACGAGCAGCAGGGTCGGGATCACGACCGTCAGAAGCAGCTGCTCGCCGTTGCGCAGGAGCATCTTCGTCTCGAGTGCCGCCTGCGTGGCGATCATGCGGGGGAGCGGGGCGGCGCCCGGCTTCGGTGTGTACGTACCGGCGGCGCTCATCCGCGCAGCTCCTTGCCTGTGAGCTCCAAGAAGACGTCTTCCAGGGTGTGGCGTTCGACCGCGATCTTCTCCGGCATGACGCCGTGCTGGGCGCACCAGGAGGTGACCGTGGCGAGCAGCTGGGGGTCGACCGTGCCGCTCACGCGGTAGGCGCCGGGGGTGAGTTCGGCGGCCGCGGAGTCCGGCGGCAGCGCCTTGAGAAGGGAGCCGACGTCGAGTCCTGGGCGCCCGCTGAAGCGCAGGGTGTTCTCGGCGCCGCCGCGGCACAGCTCCTCGGGGCTGCCCTCGGCGATGACCTTGCCCGCGTCGATGATCGCGACGTCGTCGGAGAGTTCCTCGGCCTCGTCCATGTGATGCGTGGTGAGGATGACGGAGACTCCGTCGCGCCGCAGATCGCGTACGAGATCCCAGGTGGCCCGGCGTGCCTGCGGGTCGAGGCCCGCGGTGGGCTCGTCCAGGAAGACAAGATCGGGCCTGCCGACCACGGCCATGGCGAGCGCGAGGCGCTGCTGCTGGCCGCCGGAGAGCCGCCGGTAGGTGGTGCGGCCGCAGCTCTCCAGGCCCAGGCGCTCGATCAGAGCGCCCACGTCCAGGGGGTGTGCGTGCAGCTTCGCCACGTGCCGGAGCATCTCGTCGGCGCGGGCGCCGGAGTAGACGCCGCCGGACTGGAGCATCACGCCGATCCGCGGGCGCAGCGCCGCGGCCTGCGTGACCGGGTCGAGGCCCAGGACGCGGACCGTGCCCGCGTCCGGCCTGCGGTAGCCCTCGCAGGTCTCGATCGTGGTGGTCTTCCCGGCGCCGTTCGGCCCGAGGACGGCGGTGACGGTGCCCGCGCGGACCCGGAGGTCGAGGCCGTCCACCGCGGTCTTCTTGCCGTACCGCTTGACCAGGCCGGTGACCTGGACGACGGACTCAGTTCCCATGGCGGGAAGTCTAGAGAGGGGGAGAAGGGGCGCGGGCAGGGGGCTGTCAGCCCGCCCACTCGGCCCGTGAGCGGTGGGTGTCCAGCCACCTCTCCGCGTACGCGACCGCGTCGGCGACGGGAAAGAGCCGAGCCGTCGCCGCGCCGACGGCGCCGCGCACCACAGGCCTGTCCCGCTCGAAGTCGGAGCCGAGTTCCTCGAAGCCCTCGTCGGAGATCGAGGGCTCGCGCACCGTCGTCCAGCGGCGCCCCTCCGGTGTCATGACCGCGAAGGAGTTCTCGACCTCGGGGGCGGGGATCCGGTACTCGGCCAGGTGGAAGGCGGTGCAGGAGTCGAAGCCCGCGCCGAGCAGCAGTACGCGCGCGTGCTCCTTCTCCAGGCGGGCCAGCGGGCTGCGCTCGCCGAGTCGGCAGTCGAGCGCGTGCCCGTCCATGAGGGCGGCCGCGCGGGGGCCGATCGCCGCGAAGGAGGTCTGCGGGTGTGCGCTGCGGACGGCTCCTGGCCAGGTCCGTACGGTCTCGGGGATCACGCCCACGCCACGGGTGGGCGCGGTGCGCGGGTCGTACGCGGGGATGGAGGCGCGGATCTCGGGCCACCAGGACTCGGGCACGGGAGGGTTCTCCCACTCGGCGGGGTCCGAGTTGTCGCTGGACTGCGCGGGGACCACCAGCGTGCCGATTTCGCCCAGGGCGTCGAGCAGTGATTGCACGACGGCGATCTGGCCACCGCTGACCCAGCCGAGCGCGCTGAGCGAGGAGTGCACGAGGAGGGTCTCGCCGGGCCGCACGCCGAGCTCGCGGAGGTCGGCCGCGAGGGAGCTCCGCGTACACAAAGGGCCGGTGGGAGGGGGTGTGGGCATGGTCCGGGAGTCTTCCCGGACCGCTCGCCCGGCGCCACCGATTTGATCGATCAGTGATCATTTCCGCAGGTCAGCTTAGGTATGCCTAAGTGATGCAGCGCACCGGACCGTGATCCGGACGCGGGTTGTCAGGCTCTGAGGAATTACGCAACAATGGCGTTGTGAAAAACGTTGGCGAGGCTCCGCAGGAGGAACTCGCGACCGGGGAGCGGTCTACGCGCAACCGGGTCGCGCGCTCCGTCCTGGATCACGGCCCGTCCACCGTCGCGGACCTCGCGAAGCGCCTCGGCCTCACCCAGGCTGCCGTACGCAGGCACCTCGACACCCTCGTCCACGAGAACGTGGTCGAGGCCCGCGAGCAGCGGGTCTACGGCACGCGTACGCGCGGCCGCCCCGCTAAGGTCTTCGCCCTGACGGACTGCGGCAGGGACGCCTTCGACCAGTCCTACGACAAGCTCGCCGCCGACGCCCTGCGCTGGATCGGCGAGCGGCACGGCGAGGGAGCGGTCGTCGAATTCGCCCGCGAGCGGATCGCCTCCCAGGCCGAGGCCTACCGCAAGGCGATCGACGCGGCGCCCCCGGAGCAGCGCACCGAGGCTCTTGCGAAGGCGTTGACCGCCGACGGGTACGCTGCTACGGCGCGCAGCGCGCCGGTAGGCGAGCAGCTGTGCCAGCACCACTGCCCCGTCGCTCATGTCGCCGAGCAGTACCCGCAACTGTGCGAGGCGGAGACGGAGATCTTCTCCGTCCTGCTCGGAACGCATGTCCAGCGGCTCGCCACCATCGCCCACGGCGACGGCGTCTGCACGACGTTCATTCCCCGCAACACCCCACAGACCACACATAACGCATCTGCAAGCACGGCCGGGAGGAACCCCGCATGACTCTCCCCACGGAGACTGCCCACCCCGAACTCGAGGGTCTGGGTACGTACGAATACGGCTGGGCCGACTCCGACGCGGCTGGTGCCTCTGCCAAGCGCGGCATCAATGAGGACGTCGTCCGGGACATTTCGGCCAAGAAGTCCGAGCCGGAGTGGATGACCAAGCTGCGCCTCAAGGGCCTGCGCCTCTTCGACAAGAAGCCCATGCCCAACTGGGGCTCGGACCTGTCGGGCATCGACTTCGACAACATCAAGTACTTCGTGCGCTCCACGGAGAAGCAGGCGGAGTCCTGGGAGGACCTGCCCGAGGACATCAAGAACACGTACGACAAGCTCGGCATCCCCGAGGCGGAGAAGCAGCGCCTCGTCGCCGGTGTCGCGGCCCAGTACGAGTCCGAGGTCGTCTACCACCAGATCCGTGAGGACCTGGAGGAGCAGGGCGTCATCTTCCTGGACACGGACACGGCGCTGAAGGAGCACCCGGAGCTCTTCAAGGAGTACTTCGGCACGGTCATCCCCGTCGGTGACAACAAGTTCGCGTCGCTGAACACGGCCGTCTGGTCCGGCGGCTCGTTCATCTACGTCCCCAAGGGCGTGCACGTCGAGATCCCGCTCCAGGCCTACTTCCGCATCAACACGGAGAACATGGGCCAGTTCGAGCGGACCCTGATCATCGTGGACGAGGACGCCTACGTTCACTACGTCGAGGGCTGCACCGCGCCGATCTACAAGTCGGACTCGCTGCACTCCGCGGTCGTCGAGATCATCGTCAAGAAGGGCGGCCGCTGCCGCTACACGACGATCCAGAACTGGTCGAACAACGTCTACAACCTGGTCACCAAGCGCGCCGTGGCGTACGAGGGCGCGACCATGGAGTGGATCGACGGCAACATCGGCTCCAAGGTGACGATGAAGTACCCGGCTGTTTACCTCATGGGTGAGCACGCCAAGGGTGAGACCCTCTCCATCGCCTTCGCGGGCGAGGGGCAGCACCAGGACGCCGGTTCCAAGATGGTCCACATGGCGCCGAACACGTCCTCCAACATCGTGTCGAAGTCCGTGGCGCGTGGCGGTGGCCGCACCTCCTACCGCGGTCTCGTCGAGATCGGCGAGGGCGCTCACGGCTCGAAGTCGAACGTGCTCTGTGACGCACTGCTCGTCGACACGATCTCCCGTTCGGACACCTACCCGTACGTCGACGTCCGCGAGGACGACGTCTCCATGGGTCACGAGGCGACCGTCTCCAAGGTCTCCGACGACCAGCTCTTCTACCTGATGAGCCGCGGCATGACCGAGTTCGAGGCCATGGCGATGATCGTCCGCGGCTTCGTCGAGCCGATCGCCAAGGAGCTGCCCATGGAGTACGCCCTGGAGCTGAACCGGCTGATCGAGCTGCAGATGGAGGGCTCGGTCGGTTAAGACCGGCCGCGTCCCCGTAGCAGCGAGCAGACTTCTTACGCAGAGAGAGAGCACGACGACAGCCATGGCTGAGGCTCAGAACATCCCGGTGGGATCCACCACCGCCGGATCCATCGCGGTGGCCGCCGAGTCCACCGTCGCCACCCGTATGAGCGCGCCCCCGTCCTTCGACGTGGCGGACTTCCCCGTGCCGCACGGCCGCGAGGAGGAGTGGCGGTTCACGCCGCTGGAGCGCCTTCGCGGGCTGCACGACGGCACGGCGGCCGCCACCGGCGGCATCCGCGTCGAGGTGACGGCGCCGGCGGGCGTGACCCAGGAGACCGTCGGCCGTGACGACGCGCGCGTGGGCAAGGCGGGCAAGCCCGTCGACCGCGTCGCCGCGCAGGCGTACTCGTCCTTCGAGAAGGCCTCGGTCGTGACCGTCCCCAAGGAGACGGTCCTCACCGAGCCGATCCGGATCGCCGTGCACGGCCAGGGCGGCACCGTCTTCTCGCACCAGGTCATCGAGCTGGGCGCGTTCGCCGAGGCCCTCGTCGTCATCGACCACACCGGTGACGCCGTGCTCGCGGCCAACGTTGACTACATCCTGGGCGACGGCGCCAAGCTGACCGTCGTCTCCGTCCAGGACTGGGACGACAAGGCCGTGCACGTCGCGCAGCACAACGCGCTGATCGGCCGGGACGCCTCCTTCAAGTCGGTCGTCGTGACCTTCGGCGGCGACGTCGTCCGCCTGCACCCCCGTGTCCAGTACGCGGGCACGGGCGGCGAGGCCGAGCTCATCGGTCTGTACGTCACCGACGCGGGCCAGCACCAGGAGCACCGCCTCCTGGTCGACCACAATCAGCCGCACTGCAAGTCGAACGTCGTCTACAAGGGCGCGCTCCAGGGCGACGACGCCCACGCGGTGTGGATCGGCGACGTCCTCATCGAGGCCGCGGCCGAGGGCACGGACACGTACGAGATGAACCGCAACCTGGTTCTGACCGACGGCGCCCGTGTCGACTCCGTGCCGAACCTCGAGATCGAGACCGGCGAGATCGTCGGCGCGGGCCACGCCTCGGCGACCGGCCGCTTCGACGACGAGCAGCTCTTCTACCTGCAGTCGCGCGGCATCCCGGAGGACGAGGCGCGCCGCCTGGTCGTCCGCGGATTCTTCGCCGAGCTGATCCAGCAGATCGGCATCCCGGATGTCGAGGAGCGCCTCATCGCCAAGATCGAAGAGGAGCTGGAGGCGACGGTCGCATGACCTTCGTACGCGTCTGTGGGCTGAGCGAGCTGTCGGAGGACACCCCGAAGCGGGTGGAACTCGACGGCACGCCGGTCTCGGTCGTCCACACCGAGGGCGAGGTGTTCGCGATCTACGACATCTGCTCGCACGCGAACGTCTCCCTCTCCGAGGGAGAGGTGGAGGACTGTCAGATCGAGTGCTGGCTGCACGGCTCCGCGTTCGACCTCCGCACCGGCAAGCCGTCCGGCCTTCCCGCGACGCGCCCGGTCCCCGTATACCCCGTAAAGATCGAAGGGGACGATGTGCTCGTCTCCGTCACCCAGGAGTCCTGAGGCACATGGCAACGCTTGAAATCCGCGACCTGCACGTCACCGTCGAGGTCGACAACGGCACCAAGGAAATCCTCAAGGGTGTCGACCTGACCGTGAAGCAGGGCGAGACCCACGCCATCATGGGCCCGAACGGCTCCGGCAAGTCGACCCTCGCGTACTCCATCGCGGGCCACCCCAAGTACACGATCACGCAGGGCACCGTCACCCTCGACGGCGAGGACGTCCTGGAGATGTCCGTCGACGAGCGCGCCCGCGCCGGCATGTTCCTGGCCATGCAGTACCCGGTCGAGGTCCCCGGCGTCTCGGTCTCCAACTTCCTGCGTACGTCGGCCACCGCGATCCGCGGCGAGGCCCCCAAGCTGCGCACCTGGGTGAAGGAGGTCAAGTCCGCGATGGAGCAGCTCCAGATGGACCCGGCCTTCGCCGAGCGCAATGTGAACGAGGGCTTCTCCGGCGGTGAGAAGAAGCGCCACGAGATCCTGCAGATGGAGCTCCTCAAGCCGAAGATCGCGATCCTCGACGAGACGGACTCCGGTCTGGACGTCGACGCCCTGCGTCAGGTCTCGGACGGCGTCAACCGCGTCCGCGAGACGGGCGAGGTCGGCACCCTGCTGATCACGCACTACACGCGCATCCTGCGCTACATCAAGCCCGACTTCGTGCACGTCTTCGCGAACGGCCGCATCGCCGAGTCCGGCGGCGCGGAGCTCGCCGACAAGCTCGAGGCCGAGGGCTACGAGGCTTACACGAAGGGTGGCGTATCAGCGTGACGTTGGCCCACCAGGGGCTCTCCGGCCTCCTCGACACCGAGGCGATCCGCAAGGACTTCCCGATCCTGGATCGCACGATCCACGACGGCAAGAAGCTCGTCTACCTGGACAACGCGGCGACGTCCCAGACTCCGCGCCAGGTGCTCGACGTACTCAACGAGTACTACGAGAAGCACAACGCCAACGTCCACCGCGGCGTGCACGTCCTCGCGGAGGAGGCCACGGCGCTGTACGAGGGCGCCCGTGACAAGGTCGCGGCGTTCATCAACGCGCCGAGCCGCGACGAGGTGATATTCACCAAGAACGCCTCGGAGTCGCTCAACCTCGTGGCCAACATGCTCGGTTGGGCCGACGAGCCCTACCGCGTGGACCACGAGACCGAGATCGTCATCACGGAGATGGAGCACCACTCCAACATCGTGCCGTGGCAGCTGCTCTCGCAGCGCACGGGCGCGAAGCTGAAGTGGTTCGGTCTCACGGACGACGGCCGGCTCGACCTGTCCAACATCGACGAGATCATCACGGAGAAGACGAAGATCGTCTCCTTCGTGCTCGTGTCGAACATCCTGGGCACGCTCAACCCCGTCGAGGCGATCGTCCGCCGCGCCCAGGAGGTCGGCGCCCTGGTCCTGATCGACGCCTCGCAGGCCGCCCCGCACATGGTGCTCGACGTGCAGGCGCTGCAGGCCGACTTCGTGGCCTTCACCGGCCACAAGATGCTCGGCCCGACGGGCATCGGCGTGCTGTGGGGACGACAGGAACTCCTCGAGGACCTGCCGCCGTTCCTCGGCGGCGGCGAGATGATCGAGACCGTGTCGATGCACTCGTCGACGTACGCTCCCGCGCCGCACAAGTTCGAGGCGGGCACGCCCCCGGTCTCCCAGGCCGTCGGCCTGGGCGCGGCCGTGGACTACCTGTCCGCGATCGGCATGGACAAGATCGCCGCGCATGAGCACGCGATCACCGAGTACGCGGTCAAGCGCCTCCTGGAGGTCCCCGACCTCCGGATCATCGGTCCGTCCACGGCGGAGGACCGCGGCGCAGCGATCTCCTTCACGCTCGGCGACATCCACCCGCACGACGTGGGCCAGGTCCTGGACGAGGAAGGCATCGCGGTCCGCGTGGGTCACCACTGCGCCCGCCCCGTCTGCCTCCGCTACGGAATTCCTGCGACCACGCGAGCGTCGTTCTATCTGTACTCCACGCCCGGCGAGATCGACGCGCTGATCGACGGCCTGGAGCACGTACGGAACTTCTTCGGCTGAGGGGCTGGCTGGGAACGTGAAGCTGGATTCGATGTACCAGGAAGTCATCCTGGACCACTACAAGCACCCGCACGGGCGCGGTCTGCGTGATGGCGACGCCGAGGTGCACCACGTCAACCCGACGTGCGGCGACGAGATCACGCTGCGCGTCAAGTACGACGGGTCGACGATCGCCGACGTGTCGTACGAGGGCCAGGGCTGCTCCATCAGCCAGGCCAGCGCGTCCGTCCTGAACGACCTGCTCGTCGGCAAGGAGCTCGCCGAGGCGCAGAAGATCCAGGCCGTGTTCCTGGAGCTGATGCAGTCCAAGGGCAAGCTGGAGCCGGACGACGCGATGGAGGAGATCCTGGAGGACGCGGTCGCGTTCGCCGGGGTCTCGAAGTACCCGGCGCGTGTGAAGTGTGCTCTGCTGAGCTGGATGGCGTGGAAGGACGCGACGGCCCAGGCGCTCGAGGGCGCCGGAGCCGGGATCGCTGAGAGGAAGACCGCATGAGCGAGAACGAGACGCTGACGAAGCCCGCCTCCGAAGAAGAGGTGCGCGAGGCGCTGTACGACGTCGTCGACCCCGAACTGGGCATCGACGTCGTCAACCTCGGCCTGATCTACGGCATCCACATCGACGACGCGAACATCGCGACGATCGACATGACGCTCACCTCGGCGGCCTGCCCGCTGACGGATGTCATCGAGGACCAGGCGAAGTCCGCCACCGACGGCATCGTCAACGAGCTCCGGATCAACTGGGTCTGGATGCCGCCGTGGGGCCCGGACAAGATCACGGACGACGGCCGCGAGCAGCTTCGGGCGCTCGGGTTCAACGTCTGAGACGTCTGAGACACCACTGATACGGCTGATTCGGCCCCCCGCGCTTATGGCGCGGGGGGCCGAACTGCTTTTACGGGGCGGTCGGCTGGGCCGTCGAGGCCTCCGTCAGCGTGTGGGCCAGGCCCTCCTTGCGGATGCGGCTGTCGATGTAGAGGAGGGCGGTCACCAGGGGGAGGAACACGGTGGCGGCCAGCTGGGTGAGGAAGCTGCCGACCAGGCCCAGTACGGCGTACAGGCCGAACTGGGAGCGCAGTTGGTCCAGGAGGTAGGCCGACGCGGAGTCGTCCGGGTCCACCGGGGGCGGGGTCGGCGCCGCGAACTGCAGGGGGAGCCGCAGTGCGAGGGACACCCCCACCACGATGAGGCCCGCGAGCAGCGAGATGCCGAACGTGCGCCACCAGGCGCCGCGCACCAGACGTACGGAACGCCGCAACGCCGTGAAGGGGCCCGCCGTTTCGAGGACCGCGGCGGCCGGGGCGAAGGCGAACAGGACGTACAGCCAGGCCGCGAGCGGCATCGTCAGCAGGAACAGTGGGAAGACCAGGCCGATGGGGATGAGCGACTGGGTCATCATCAGGAAGAGGAGGGAGAAGAGGACCAGCGCGAACGCGGCCACCGGCAGCATCAGGATGAGGGAGAGGAAGAGCGTCACGGCCAGCACGGACGGCGTCCTTGACCACGCCCTGCGCCAGACTGCGCCGAACGTCGCCGGGCGGCCGAGCACCGCCTCGTGCAGCGTGGCGGCGCACGATGCCTGGATGAACGAGTTGACGACCAGCGTGGCGAGCATGAACAGCAGCCACACCAGGCCGAACGCGATCAGGATCGGCCTGCCGTCGTCCCAGGTGAAGTCCGCACCAGGTTCGTACGCCGCGCGGACGTGCTCCTGGGTCGCGGCGTAGGCGAGCCCTGCCCCGGCCACGAGGACGACGGCGAGCAGGCCGTAGGCCGCGGCGGCGGTGCCGAACAGGGGCTTGGCGTAGCGCCGCATCGTTGCGAACGCGCCGCCGATGATGTGGTTGGCGCCGAGCGGCGCCAGGGGTATGACTCCCGGCTTGGGCGGCGGGGGCAGCGGCGCCCAGCTGCTGCCGTTCCAGCCCCAGCCGGGCGGTGGCCCGCCGTAGGGCCCTGGCGGCCCGTACGGTCCCGGCGGCCCGCCGTAAGGCGCCTGTGGTCCCCACCCCGATGTGTCCGACATCGCTCTTGTGCTCCGTAGTGTCGTGCGGATCTCGCTGAGTGTTCTCTGTGGCCCCCCACAGTGATCGCGTCACCTTAACCGGTTTGCCGCCCGGCTTTGCGTACGCCCGTACACAACGTTGTGTACACTCGTACGCATGGGATACGGACTGCTGGCCGCGGCCATCGCGGCGGAGGTGGCCGGGACGACGGCCATGAAGTACAGCGAAGGGTTCAGCAGGCTCTGGCCCTCGCTGATCACCGTCGCGGGGTATCTGATCGCGTTCACGCTGCTCGCGCAGACGCTGAAGACGCTCTCCGTGGGGACTGCCTACGCGATCTGGGCGGGGATAGGGACCGCCGCGGTCGCCGGTATCGGGATGCTGTTCCTGGGGGAGTCGACCAGTCTGGTCAAGGTCTCGGGGGTCGCGCTCGTGATCGCGGGCGTCGTCGTGCTCAACCTCGGAGGTGCGCACTGATGGCCCGCAGGTACGACCCCGAGCGGCGGCAGCGGATCATCGACGCCGCGATCCGGGTGGTGGGGCAGAAGGGGATCGGCGGGCTCAGTCACCGGTCGGTCGCCGCCGAGGCCGATGTGCCGCTCGGGTCCACGACCTACCATTTCAAGACACTTGACGAGCTGATGGTGGCCGCGCTGCGGCAGGCCAACGAGGGGTTCGCCAAGGCGGTCGCCGCCAGGAGCGCCTTCGAGGACCCGCGGGCCGATATCGCCGGTGAGCTCGCGGCACTGCTCGGGGAGTGGCTCGCGGGCGACCGCACGGAGGTGGAGCTGGAGTACGAGCTCTATCTGGCCGCCCTGCGCAAGCCCGCCCTGCGGCCCGTCGCCGCCGAGTGCGGCGTGGGCCTCGCCGAGGTTCTGGAGCAGCGCACCGATGCCGTCACCGCGCGGGCGCTCGCCGCGCTCATGGACGGGATCTGTCTGGAGGTACTGCTCACGGACGCGCGGTACGACGAGGAGTACGCGCGCGAGGCGTTCAACCGGATTGTCGCGTCAGGGGGTTGACCCCCGCAGCCGCCGAACCGCCGTGAGTGCCGCATCGACGCTCGCGGTGACATCCGTGACCGGGTACTGCACGTCCCGCACGACCCGGTCCCGGTCCACCACCAAGGTCAGCCGCTTCAGCCGGCTCACCCCCGCCGCGCGGAACGTCGGCAGGCGCAGCGCCGCCGTCAGGTTCAGGTCCGCGTCCGAGAGGAGCGGGAAGCGCAGCCGCTCCTTCTCGGCGAACGCCCGCTGCTCGTCCGGGCGTTGGGTGGATACGCCGTGGACCGTCGCGCCCGCGGCGGTGAACTCGGCGATCCTGTCGCGGTAGGTGCAGGACTCCAGGGTGCAGCCCTGGGCCCCGGGGATCCTCGACCAGTCCGGGGGGTAGGCGTCCTTGCGGGCGTAGGCGCCGGGGAAGCAGTAGAGGACTGTGAGCGGGGTGGCCGTGGCCACGGGGTCGGACAACTCCTCGTCGTGCCCCAGGAGTTGAAGCTCGGGCAGGCGCGTGCCGAGCAGTTCGTGGACCCGCTGTGCCTCCAGGGAGGCCTCCGCCGCCGTCGCCATCGTCTCTCCCTCTCCCATCACCCAGGTGTCGCCCCAGTCCTGGAGCGCCACCAGGACGGGCAGCAGTGCGCGGCCGCGCGGCGTCAGGCGGTACTCGTGACGTACCGGACGGTCCTGGTAGGGGAGGCGCGTGAGCACGTCCGCGTCCACCAGGAGACGCAGCCGCTCGGTCAACACCTTGCGGGACACGCCCAGTTCACGCTGCAGCTCGTCGAAGCGGTGCAGGCCGCGGGCCGCGTCCCGCACGATCAGCAGGGTCCACCAGTCGCCCACGACGTCCAGGGCCTGCGCGATGGCGCAGTGGTCGTCGTCGAGTCGGGTCCGTTGCGCCATGCCTCTCATGCTGACATAGTCCGTTCCCAAAAGGAACTGACTCGTCTGCCGGGGGTGGCATGCTGCGGGGGAAGCGCGATGCGCGAGGGCGGGGACTGCGTGACGTACCGAGAACGGTGTGGCTGCTGGCCGCGGGCGGCTTCTTCAACATGGTCGTGGCCTTCACCTTCGTGTACTTCTTCGTCTACCTGACGGACGGGCGCGGCCTCTCCGTCGCCCAAGCGGGGCTGATCAGCGGCATCGGCGGGGCGGGGCAGGTCGCGGGCAACTTCACCGGCGGCTGGTTCGGCGACAGGTACGGCCACCGCCGGGTGCTCCTGGTCGGATCGCTGGTCAGCGGCGTCGCAGTGCTCGCGCTGCCCGTCCTGCCGGTCGCGCTCCTTTACGTCGTGCCGACACTCGGCCAGTACGCGGGGGGATGCGTGCGCGCGGCCAACGGAGCGCTCGTCGCCGTGAGCGTGCCCGAGGGCGAGCGGCGGCAGGCCTTCGCCGTGACGCGGTTCGCGACCAACGCGGGCTTCACCGTCGGGCCCCCGCTGGGCGCCCTGCTGATCGCCCACGCCTCCTACGGCTGGCTCTTCGTCGTCGACGGTCTGGGCACCCTCGCCTTCGCCGCGTACGCCTCGCGGGTGCTGCCCGCGCACGGCGCGGTGCGCGGAAAGGCGGCCGAGCCGGGGCCCGGCGTCTTCGCCGCGCTGCGGCAGCGCCCCACCGTGCTCGTCCTGCTCTGCGCCATCCTCGTCACCGACCTCGTCTACCGCCAGCAGTACTCGACCCTCCCCGTCGACCTCGACCGGCACGGTCTCGACACCGGCGTCTACGGCTGGCTCCTCGCGATCAACGGCGGCGTCATCCTGCTCCTCGAACTGCCCGCCACCCTCGCCCTGCGCGGCCGCGCACCGCTGCGGATCATCGGCACCGGGCTGCTGCTCGTCGGCGCCGGATACGGTGCGCTCGCCCTCGGCACCGGCCTCGCGACGGCCGTCACCCTGATGCTGCTGCTCACCGCGGGCGAGATCCTCTATAAGACCCCGGCCACCGCGTACGTCGCCGACCACGCGCCCGCTCATGTGCAGGGCCGCTTCCAGAGCCTGTACTCGGGCGTCTCGGTGAGCGGCGTCGTGCTCTCCGCGCCGCTCGGCGGCGCCCTCTACACCGTGGCGCCGGGGCTGCTCTGGCCGCTGTGCGCGGTCCTCGCGGCAGTGGCGGGCGGCGTCGTGCTGGCCGCCGGGAGGCGGACCGTGCCCGCCCCGCGGCCCGCGACCGGCTCGGCCACTGAGACCGGTTCGCCCGCGCGGCGCCCCGCCGGTTAGGTTTTCCCCATGACCGACACGAACGCTTCCCGCACCACCGGCGCCGTCGCCGCAGGCCTTGCCACCGTCACCGCCGACGGCACCGTCCTCGACACCTGGTTCCCCGCACCCGAGCTCGCCGCCGAGCCGGGCCCGTCCGGCACCGAGCGGCTCACCGCCGAGCGCGCCGTGGAGCTGCTCGGCGACGGCGCCGCCAAGGCCATCGGCCCCGACGCCCGCCGTGGCGTGGAGATCATCGCCGTACGTACGGTCATCGCGTCCCTCGACGAGAAGCCGCTGGACGCCCACGACGCGTATCTGCGTCTGCACCTGCTCAGCCACCGCCTGGTCAAGCCGCACGGCCAGAGCCTGGACGGCGTCTTCGGCCTGCTCGCCAACGTCGCCTGGACCTCGCTCGGCCCGGTCGCCGTCGACGACGTCGAGAAGGTCCGGCTCAACGCCCGCGCCGAGGGCCTGCACCTCGCCGTGACCTCCATCGACAAGTTCCCGCGCATGACGGACTACGTCGCGCCGAAGGGCGTCCGTATCGCCGACGCCGACCGCGTCCGGCTCGGTGCGCACCTCGCCGAGGGCACGACCGTCATGCACGAGGGCTTCGTGAACTTCAACGCGGGCACGCTCGGCACCTCCATGGTCGAGGGCCGCATCTCCGCCGGTGTCGTCGTCGGCGACGGCTCGGACATCGGTGGCGGCGCCTCCACCATGGGCACCCTCTCCGGCGGCGGCAACGTCCGCATCGTCATCGGCGAGCGCTGCCTGATCGGCGCCGAGGCGGGCGTCGGCATCGCGCTCGGCGACGAGTGCGTCGTCGAGGCCGGTCTGTACGTCACCGCGGGCACCCGCGTCACCATGCCCGACGGGCAGATCGTCAAGGCCCGCGAGCTCTCCGGCGCCTCGAACATCCTCTTCCGCCGCAACTCGGTCTCCGGCGCCGTCGAGGCCCGCCCGAACAACGCGGTGTGGGGCGGCCTGAACGACGTCCTGCACAGCCACAACTGACGCACCGCGCCACTCCGCCTGGGCGGCCCGCACCGAAACCGGTGCGGGCCGCCCACGCGTATGTAGGGGCAGACACACAAGACGTAGACGCACAGGCGAGGCATAGCGGGGCGGCGCCGCGCGCGTCATCACGGGCAGAGGGGCAGTGAGGCCCGCAGGAACGCAGGAGACGAGAAGGTGGCGATGGATGCCGAAGGCCAGGAAAGCTTCCGGGAGTTCGTGGACAACAGGTCGACCGCACTCCTGAGGACCGCCGTGCTGCTCAGCGGCGGCGACCGGCACGCGGCCGAGGACCTGCTGCAGAACGCGCTGGTCAAGGCCGCGGGCCGGTGGCATCGGATCGACGACCCCGAAGCATACGTACGGCAGATCCTCTACCGGCAGCAGGTCAGCCGCTGGCGGCTGAAGTGGCCGCGGCGCGAACTGGCCGTCGCCGAGCCGCCGGAGAGCGCCGTGGGGGACGGATCGGGCGCCGCCGAGCTGCGCATCGTGATGCGGGCCGCGCTCGCCCGGCTCACCACCCGGCAGCGCACCGTGCTGGTCCTGCTCCCCCAAGCTCTCGACTTCGCTCGAGCAGGGGGGACCCCCTCCTTCGAGGACCTGCCGGAGGCGGACGTGGCCCGGCTGCTCGGCTGCTCGGTGGGCACCGTGCGCAGTACGACGCACCGCTCGCTCGCCAAGCTGCGTGGCCTCGCGCCGGAACTGGCGGCGCTCGACGGCCCTGACCCCGGCCGACCGCCGGCCCCTGACTACTCGCCCGTGTCGTCCGTGGAGGTAAAACCGTGAACGTGGAAGAAGTGGTGCGCGAGTCGCTCCGGGAACAGGCGGGCGACGGCGTGCGGCCCCCGGACGGTCTCGCCGACCGGGTGCTCACCCTCAGGCGCCGCCGCAGGACCCGCACCGTCGCGGGCCTCGCGGTCGCCACGGCCGCGGCGGTCGCCGCCGCGGTGGCCGTGCCCGCGCTCGACTCGGGCGGCGAGGACGTACGCCCCGCGAGCGACGCACAGACCGGCGACGTCGTCGCCCACCCCGACCAGTCACCGCCCCGGGACCTGATCGCCGCGGGGAACACCGCGCTCGCCGCGTTCTACACCGTCGAGACGACGAAGCAGCCGGGCGGCGACAAGCTCACCACCCGTACGTACGGCCTGCTCGACCAGAAGACGGGAACGTACAAGAAGGCCTCCAAGAAGTGGGCCTGGATCGATGTCGCGCCGGGCATGCGCACCGCGGCGGTCCTGGAGGGCGAGCTGCCCGCCCGGCGCATCGGGATCCTCGACCTGATCACCGGCAAGGTCGAACGCTGGATCCCGGTGAACCACCCGGTGGCGGGGGTCGGTTGGTCCCCCGACGGCGGCAAACTGGTCGCCACGGCGTACAGCAAGAACCCCGACCGGCTGATCGACCTGCCCGACGACCACCCCAAGAACCCGCCCCAGCGGCACGGCAGCCGCACCGGATTCTTCGTCGTCGACGCCTCGTCCGGCGAGGTGGGCCCGTTCCGCGAGCTGCCGCAGAAGGCCGCCGGCAAGTTCGGCTTCTTCGAAGGCAATTCGCGCGAGGACCTGCGCTGGAGCCATGACGGCAAGCTGCTCTACGTCCAGCTTGCGGACGGCCCCGACGGCGAGAACCGCGCCTGGTACACGCCGGAGGGCCAGAAGACGAAGGCGCCCGCCGCCGAGCGGTACGCGGGCTGGCCCGAGGCCGGTCTTTCACCCGACGGGAAGCTGCTCGCGAGCGACGGCAACGACAAGGGCTCGCCGATCCTCGACCCGAGGACCGGCAAGAAGATCACCACGGTGCCGGGGCAGCAGCAGCTCGCCTGGGCCGACAACAAGCGGCTCATCGCGTGGGGCTGCGACCCGAAGAAGTGCGACGGCAAGGGCGAGTTCCGCAACCAGCTCCTGCTGGTCACCATCGGCAGCGAGAAGGTCGTGCCGCTCAGCGACTTCCGCAAGGCGTCGGCCGACTATCCGGGCCGCTGGTCGCCGATGTTCGCCGCCCGCTGACCCCCGGCTGCAGCTACTGCAGCGTCTCGTACGCCGCCATCAGCCCGTCGGTCGCCTCGCGGCCGGCGGGCCGCAGCGGCGCGCGCACCGGACCGCCGGGCAGACCGAGTTCGCCGAGCACCGCCTTGGAGGTCACCGTACCGGGGAGGCCCGCGCCCATCATCAACTCGATGAGTTCCATGGCCCGTTGCTGGAGGCGCCGGGCCTCCGTCGTGTCTCCGGCGTCGAACGCGTCGACGATCGCCCGGAGTTGGCGCGGTACGGCGTTGGCCACCGTGCTGATGTAGCCGACGCCGCCGATCGCGTACATCGCCAGGATGTACTCGTCGCAGCCCGTGTAGTACGCCAAATCGGTCCGGGCGAGGACCTTCTGCGTACCCATCAGGTCGTACGCGCAGTCCTTCACGGCGACGATCCGGGGATGCTCGGCGAGCCGCAGCAGCGTCTCCGGCTCGATACGCGTCCCGGTGCGGCCCGGGATGTCGTAGAGGGCGATCGGCAGCCCTGATGCGTCGGCGATCTCGCGGAAGTGCGCCTCGACGGCGTCCTGCGGCGGCTTGCTGTAGTACGGCGTGACCACCAACAGGCCGTCCGCGCCCGCCTTTTCGGCCTGCGCCGCCAGCTCGGCCGTGTGCCGCGTGTCGAAGCTGCCGACGCCCGCGACGACCGTGGCCCGGTCGCCGACGGCCTCGACGACGGCCCGTACAAGGGCGGACTTCTCGCCGTCGGAGGTGGTGGGCGACTCGCCGGTGGTGCCGGAGAGCACGAGCCCGTCGCAGCCGCCGTCCACCAGACGCCCGGCGAGCCGCTGCGCGCCGTCGAGGTCGAGCTGACCGTTGTCCGTGAAGGGCGTGACCATCGCGCAGAGCGCGCGGCCGAAGGGGGGAGGAACCGATGAGGGAGGGGTCATAGGGGCAGTGTCGGCACAGCGCCCGTGAAGCTCCACTTAATTCTGCTACGAGATATGGGGCAGGAACGCTACGAGGTGAGGGCCGACAGGGCAGGCACTAGTGCCAACTGGCCCCCGTATGGGCCACCATGGCGGGACGGTAGTCGACGGACGGCCGCAGGGCCGGGCACAGGAGGCGTCATGAGGCTGGGCAAGGCACTCGCCACCGGTATCGCCGAAGAGCAGCCGCGCGAAGAGCGCGTCGAGGACGCGGTACGCGCCGAACAGGTCCAGGACACCCGCGAGTCGGCCGCCGAGGCCCCGGTCGAGGTCCCGGCCGCCCGATGAGGCTGCGGCTCCCCGAGGAACGCCCGACGGAGCCGCCGACCGGATACAAGATTGCCCACCCGGTGCTGTCCCAGGACGGCACCCGGGCCGGGTTCACCGGCGTCTCCCTGGGCGCCGCCCTGCCCTACGGCGTGCTCGACGATGCGCACTGCGTCTACGGCAGACGGCACGCGGCACCCCACCGCCGCTGCGACTGCGGCTTCCACTGCGTCCACGAACGCGCCACGGCCGAGGCGCTCCTGTGCACCGCCGAGCACCGCAGGGCGGCGCTGCTCGAAGTGGCGGTGCTCGGCGCGTACATCCGCTTCGAGCGCGGCTTCCGGTACGCGCGCCAGCGGGTGCGTACGGCGACGGTGCGGCCGTGCGGCTGCGGTGCGCGGGCCTCGGTCCTGGTGGACGCCGGGTGGGGCAGGCCCGGCTGGCGGGTGGTCGAGGGGGCGTGCGCGATGTGCGCGGGCAGGCGTACGGCGCTGCGGCTTACGGAGTTCGCACGGATCGCGGGGGAGGGGCTCACCGTCGTCGGCGCGCCGCCCGACTCCGTGCCCGGATCGCCGTCCCAGGCGCTTGGGGTGCCCGAACTGATCGCGGAGGCGGCCCTGCTCCAGGCCCGACTTGACCTGTTCCAGGGGGAGTTGGCGCGGCTGACCGAAGGCGGGCGGGACTAGGGCCTGTCCGCCGCCTGACCCATCGGACGGGCCCTGGCCGCGGGCGTTCTGGCATGATCGGCGCGGGGCGTGACAGGCCGACATGACAAGACATGAGGCTTGATGAGCAACAACGACAACCGAACGCAGGCACAGGACAAGCGCGTCGCCCTGGTGACGGGTTCGTCATCGGGCATCGGCGCGGAGGTGGCCCGCCGCATCGCCGCGGCGGGAATCCGCGTCGTGATCAATTCCGCCAACTCGGCCGAGGCCGGCGAGAAACTGGCCGCCGAACTCCCCGATGCCGTCTACGTTCAGGCGAACGTCGCCGACGAGGCCGACGCCAAGCGCCTGGTCCGGACGGCGGTCGACACCTACGGACGCCTGGACATCCTCGTCAACTGCGCGGGCGCCACGCGTTTCATTGCCCACGACGACTTCGAGTCCGCGAACCCCCAGGTCTGGCGCGAGCTCTACGACATCAACGTCATCGGCGTGTGGCAGACGATCACGGCCGCCGTCCCGCACCTGCGGGCGAGCGGCACGGGCAGCGTCGTCACGATCTCCTCGCAGGCGGGCGTGCGCCCCGGCGGCAGCTCGATCCCGTACTCGGTCAGCAAGGCCGCCGTGAACCACATGACCAAGCTCCTCGCCAAGACCCTCGGCCCGGAGGTACGGGTCAACGCGGTGGCGCCCGGCATGATCGACACCCCGTGGTTCGACGGCGTCGAGGGCATCGAGTCCGCGATGGAGGAGACGGCGGCCCGGCTGCCGCTGCGCCGCGTGGGCAGGCCGCAGGACATCGCCGACGCCGTCTTCGACCTGGCCAACGCGGCGTACATCACCGGCGAGGTCCTCCTGGTGGACGGCGGCGGCCACCTCCTGTGACGCGTCACGCGGGCGGGTGGCGGGGCGGACATGGCCGGAGTGTGGCTCGGCCGCGTTGACGCCCCCCGTCCGCCAGAGGACGCTCAGGCCATGAGTACACATCCGTACGCGCGTTATGTCGCGATCGGCGACAGCCAGACGGAAGGGATCGGCGACGGCGACGAGCGCCACGGCTATCGCGGCTGGGCCGACCGGCTCGCCGAGATCCTCGCCGAAGCCAACCCGGATCTCGGCTACGCCAACCTGGCCGTACGGGGCAGACTGACGGCCGGCATCAAGGCGGAGCAGCTGGCCCCCGCGCTGGCCCTCAAGCCGGACCTGGTCACGGTCATGGCGGGCATGAACGACCTGGTGCGGCCCGGATTCGACGCCGCGGGGGTGGCCCGCGACATCGAGGACATGTTCACCGAGCTCACCGCGGCGGGCGCGCGGGTGGCCACGGTGACGTTCCCGGACATCGGCCGGATCTCGCCGCTCGCGCGCCGGGCGATGCCGCGGGTGCTCGACCTGAACGCCCGGATCAGGGCGGCCGCCGACCGCCACGGCGTCGTCGTCCTCGACACGTTCCCGCACCGGATCACCACCGACCCCCGGCTGTGGTGCGCCGACCGTCTGCACGCCAGTCCCCTGGGGCATGCGCGGATCGCCGCCGGCATGGCCGACGCGCTTGGCATCCCGGGCCACGAGGACTGGCTGCGGCCGCTGGCGCCGCCGCCTTCGGCGGTGTCGCCGCTGCGGGCTGCGGCCGTGGAGGCGCGGTGGCTCGCGGGGTTCATGGGGCCGTGGGCCTGGCGGCGGCTGCGGGGGCGTTCCTCGGGGGACGGGAGGGAGGCGAAGCGGCCGACTCTTGGACCGGTGGTCACGCCGGAGCGGGCGCCGTGAGGGCCCGTGGCCGGGACGGCGGCAGGAGAAGTACCACCATCACGATCACGAGGGAGTCGGCATGACCACCAGCAGTGGCAAGGAGTTCGAGATCGCGCGGGAGTTTGAGGTCGATGCCTCGCCCGCGGAGGTCTGGGACGCGCTCACCACCGGTACCGGCGGCTGGCTGTGGCCCATGGCGTACGAACCTCGCGAAGGCGGTGCCGCCCCCTTCGGCGGCACCGTCACCCGCTGGGATCCGCCGCACCGTCTCACCGGACGGGTGGAGGATCCGGAAGGCCTGCCGGACGGCCAGGTCCTCCATCAGCTCGACCACACCATCGAGCCCCGCGACGGCGGCCGCCGCTCCTGGGTCCGTTACGTACACAGCGGCGTCTTCACCGACGACTGGGCCAACCAGTACGACGGGGTGAGCAAGCACACCGACTTCTACTTGCACACCCTGCGCCAGTACTTGACCCACTTCACGGGCCGCCCCGCCACCTTCACCACCCTGGAGGGCCCGCCCGCCGCCAAGGACCCGGACGCGTTCGTCAGGCTCGGCCGCCACCTGGGCCTGCCCGACGACGCGCGGGAAGGCGCCCGCGTACGCGTGGACGCCCCCGGCGGTCCGCTCGACGCGGTGGTCGACTTCCGGACGTCCCACTTCATCGGCCTGCGCACGGACACCGCGCTGCACCGCTTCTTCGGCCGCAACCGCTTCGGCGCCCCCGTGGCCCTCAGCGTCCACGACTTCGCGCCGCACGCCGACCCCAAGGGCACCGAACTGGCCTGGCGGGACTGGCTGGACAGGCTCTACGCCTAGGCCCTATGGGCGGAACCTCAGCACCTGCGGGTCGTGATCACTGTTCTGCTCGGCGAACTCCGCGTTGATGTGCACGCTGTCGTACGAGAAGTCCCCGGCGCTCCCCACCCCGGGACTGGTCAGGATCTGGTCGAGGACCTGCGAGTTCCCCTGGTACACGTACGAGTAACGCTCGGACCGGGGAAGGAACTTGACGGCCGACTTCAGCGCGCCGCCCGACTCCAGGGTCTTCGTCGTCCCGGAGAACTCGAAGTCGTTCACGTCCCCGAGCACGACCACGTCCGCGCTCTTGTGCACCTTCCGCACGTCCCGCACAAAGGAGTTCACGGCCTGCGCCTGCCGCACCCGCTTCTCCTCCGAGGACCGCACCGGCGGCTGATGGTGCGACGTGAGACCCTCGTCGCCGCCCTTCGAGCCGAAGTGATTGGCGACCACGAACACGGTCCGCCCCCGGAAGCTGAACTCGCCTGCCAGCGGCTTGCGGCTGTCCGCCCAGGCGGAGTTCGCGGGGTCGATGCGGCCCGGCGAGAGGGTCAGCTCGGCCCGTCCGCCCGACGAGGAGCGGGCGACGTCCGTGGCGGTCGTCGCGTCCCCGTCGCCCCGGTCGGTGAAGGACACCCGCTCCGGGTTGAAGAGGAACACCTGACGGATGTTCCCGCCGGGCTCCCCGCCGTCCTTGTTGTTCTCCGGGTCGATGGACCGCCACTCGTAGCGGGGCCCGCCCGCGGCGACGATCGCGTCCGTGAACTTCTTCAGGGTCGCGTCCGCCGAGACGGTCCCGTCGTTCTTGGCGCCGTTGTCGTCCTGGATCTCCTCAAGGGCGAGGATGTCGGGCGATGCGAGATTCGAGACGACGGCACCCGCGAGCGCGTCGAACTTCTTCTGCGGGTCGGTCGGGTCGAGGTTCTCCACGTTGTACGTCGCCACGGCCAGCTCGCTCTTGGCCTGACGCCGCGTCTTCTCCCGTGCGAGCCCCTTGTCGGTGACCTTGCCGAGGGTCCGCGCCGTCAGGGTGTAGCCGCCGAACTGGTTGAAGTCCAGGGGGCCTTCGGCGCCACCCGAAAGCACATCGCCGACGTTCGCCTTCGGGAACGGCTGCTCGGAGACCGGCGCGAGCTGCTGGATCTGCAGCCGCCCGGTGTTCTGCGCCGAGTAGGAGCCGTAGACGGTGCCGCCCCGCCGGTTCGCGTTCTCGTGCGGCTTCACGGTGATCCACAGCTCGGAGTAGGGGTCGGTGGCGCCGACCACGCGCGAGGTGCCGACGCGGACGTTCATGCCCTCGAGGGACTCATACAGATCGAGGGCGTACGAGCGGGGCTTCAGCGGCAGCGCGTTGATGCTGCCCCCGTTCGCCGGGTCACCGTCGGGTGCGTACGCGGATGGCACCTTCTTGGCGTCCACCGTGACCGGCGCGGGCAGCGCGTTGCCGGACGACTCGACGGTCACCGTCGGCTTGGTGAGCTGGGTCAGGGACTGGTTGCCGGACTTGGCGCCGCCGGGCACGTACTCGGCGACCGTGCCGGAGACGCGGACGGCGTCACCGGTCTTCACCGTCAAGGCCGCCGACCCCGTGTAGACGAAGACGCCCTCGCTGGTCGCGGCGTCCGAGTCGGCCTTCGGGTCCTGGATCCAGAATCCCTTGGAGCCGTAGGAGCGCACGCCCGTGACGATGCCCGTCACGTCCGTGACCTGCTGCCCGTTCAGGGGCGAGAGACGGGTGGTGCCCTGGATGTCGTGGACGTGGACCTCGTCGGCGGAGGCGGCGGACGAGCTCGCGGCGAGCAGACCGGCGGCGAGCGCGGTGGCGACGACGGTGGCGACCGCGGCGGATCTCACGGTGGGCCGGGTGGCACCGGGTATGAGCGGCATGTGGGGACTCCGGGTGGGTGAGGGAACGTACGCAGTACCGGGCCTGCGGGCGCCCGGGACTCTACGCGCGTCAATCTCTTGTGTGGCCAGGGGAGTTGTCAAGGTTCGGCGGGTGTTCTCGCCGTGTATGTCTCCTGTATGTCTCCTGACAGGGACATGAACCGGGCGGCATGGGTCCATATCCGTCTAGGCTTCTGCCCAGTCGAACCGTTTGCTTTGCCTCGGAGGAGAACCAGCCGATGTCCGTAAGTCCCGCCACCCTGCCGCCGGTGCTGCTGCACCCCGAAGCGGAACTCGCGCGGGCCGCGCTCGCCACACCGCTGCTGTCCCGCGCCGCGCGGCTGGCCCGCTGGGCGGGTCCCGACACGCGGGTCGGTGCGGGCGGCGAACTCGTCGACGAGCAGCTGCCGGCCGCCGCGGCGGAGCTGGGCCTCGACACGGACGACCCGGACGCCGCCGCGTACGCGAGCGAGGCCTGGCGCGTGGCCGTCGACACGGGCCTGGTGGAGGTCACGGACGCCGACGAGTCGGAGGGCGAGGACGCCCTTGGCACGGTGACCGTCGGCGAGGACCTCGCCGCGCTCACGTCCGGCAGCCCGCAGGACGTCCTCGGCGTCTGGCTCGGCGCCCTGGACACGGTGTACGCGGACGCGACGGTGCCCGACATGGACAACCTCCTCGATGTCCTGGAGGAGAACGGCGAGGTCGACTTCGACGAGCTCGGCTGGGACCCGCAGGCCGAGGCCGACTTCCTCGACGGTGTGCTCGGCAACCTGTATCTGCTGACCGTCAACGACGCCGCAGGGAACGAAGGGCCGGTGCCGCTGCCCGCGCTCGCCGCCTCGATGATCGTGCCCGACGACATGGGGGAGCCCACGGACAACGTCCTGGAGCAGGTGTCGGACGCGATGATGAAGCTCGACGATCAGTTCCGGCTCTTCGAGCCCCTTGGCCTCGTCGAGTACCAGCCGGTCGACGAGGCGCTGATGGTCGACATCGACGAGGCGGAGGCGCCGCTCCCGGAGGACGACGAGGACGTGTCCCGGTACGGCCTCGTCCGGCTTACGCCGCTCGGCCTGTACGGCGTCCGTGCGCGGATGCTGGAGGCAGGCGTCGACGCGCCCGCGGTCGGTGACCTCGCGGACAAGGGCGCCGACACGCTGCTCGACGGGACGGCCGGTTTCCCGCAGGCGGCCGCGCAGGCCGAGATCGAGCTGTGGCTCGCCCGGCACGAACCGCTGGACGCGGCACGGGAGTTGCTGGCCGCGGCGCGCGGCGGCGACGAGGGCGCGCCGCTCCGCAGGCTCCGCTGCCAGCAGGCGCTTTCGCTGGTGGGCGCGGGAGCGGAGCCCGCGCTGCGGGAGGTGCTCGACGACGCGGAGCTCGGCGGGCTCGCACGGGTGTGGCTGGCCGAGCACGGGGCCGCGGACGTGCCCGCGCCGTCCGAGGCGATGGTGTTCTGGCTGACCATCGACACGATCGCCGCGCAGCTCGCCGCCGAGGGCAACTCGGACGAGCTGCAGGGTCTGGTCGAGGGGCTCTCCGAGCAGCACAGCGGGTTCTTCGCGGCGGCGTGGCGGGTCGAGCACCCGGCCACCGCCGATGTCCTGGAGGCGATGGGACGGCTGCACCCGGACAAGAAGGTGGCGAAGGAAGCGCGGAAGGCGGCCTTCAAGGCCCGTTCGCAGCAAGGGATTTGACGCAGTGGGGCGCCTGCCGGGCCGGCAACGCGGCCCGGCAGGCGCCCGGTTCAGCTCAGCACTGATACAGCGTCGTGTGCTTGAACGACGCCGTAGCACCGTCGAAGCCGTACGTCCCCCGGTACGCCGGAGGGTTCTGGTACTCGCCGACGATCGTGATCGTGTTCGCGCACGATCCCTGGCCCGCGCGCTTGGCGTCCAGGCGGATGGTGTCGCCGATGAGGCCGCCCGTGATGTCCCACGGCGCACCGCAGATGCCGGCGGTGATCTGGCCGCCCGTCACCACGTGCGGGTAGGTGTTCGGGTTGTACTTCACCTCGATGGCGAAGGTGATCGCGCCGTTGTGCAGCTGCATCTTGCAGGCCGTGGAGACCGCCTCGGCGGACACCTCCTGGGGTGAGGCGAACGCCTCGTCGCGCGTCTTGACCTCGGCGCCCTGCGGATTGTGGAAGCGGTGCTCCGCGCGGGCCTGGCCCTTCTGCTTACGTGCCTGAGTGGTCATGGAAGCCCTCCTCTCGTGGTGCGACCGGTCAGGCCAGCTGCTCGGAGACCTCGACCCGCAGCAGCGCGCGGACGTTCTCGATGTGGTTGAGCACGGTCACGGTCGAGGAACCGGCGAACAGCAGGCCGAGCGCCACGTTGTCGAGCGAGGTCACCAGGGACCCCGAGTCGCCGCCCGCCGAGATGTTCGTCGTCAGGATCTGGTCCTTGAAGCGGGCCGTGCCCGCCGTGCCGTAGTTGACGTCGATCGTCGCGTCGACGGCGATGATCCGGCCGAAGGAGATGTTGGTCGTACGGCCGGTCTTCTTCACCAGGTCGCCGACCGCGACGTTCGCCTTGCGGCGCCAGGCGCGCGGCGCGCCGCTGAAGTACGTCTCACGGGTCGCGTCCTGGAAGTCGACGGTGCCGAGCGCCGCGTCGACGACGTTGTTGTGCCGCTCCAGCGGGATCTGCGGGGCGAACTGGATCGTGATGAAGCGCTCCAGGGTCGCGATGCGGTCGGCTGGGTCCTGGCCGCCGTCGAAGACGCCGGGCTGCACGATCGCGCTGCCCAGCTGGGCGCGGTTGGAGTCGGCGAGCACGTGGTTGTTGGACAGGATGTAGAACTTCGCCGGTACGCCGAGGCCGGAGCCGGGCGGGTCGACGGAGGCGCCGGGCAGGAAGTCGTAGACCACGCTGCCGAGCGTCCCGGCCGTCACCCGTACGTTGCCGACCGAGAAGCCGGAGGGGCACGGGCGCATCCGGCGCTTGAGGAGCTGCGGCTCGAACGCGCCGAGTCCGGCGAGCTCTTCGAGCATGGGCTGCGAAAGGCCCTTGAGCTGCTCGCTGACACCGCCGTCGGGGCCGTACGTCACCGAACGGTCTTCGGTGCGGCCCGACTTGCGCTGCTGCCGCTGTGCGGCGACGTGGCCGACGGCGACGACGTCGGTGGGGGTGCCGTCGTCCATCTGGGAGGGGATCACGTCCCGCTCCGGGAGCATGGACTCCGGAACCTTCTGGGTCACGAACACGATGACCGCGGGTTCGCCGGTGGGCTCACCCTCGGTCCACTTCACGCCGTGGCCGAAGCCGACGACGTTGGCCAGCGACGTCTGGGGGCCCAGGAAGTCCCCTGTCGCCTGCTGACGTGAGCTGTCACTGAGCTGACCGCCGGTGGGTCCTCGCATCAATTCGGGCTGGCTCACCACGCCAGACCACCTCTTCCCCTTGGTTGAAGGGCGGAGTTCCGGGCCGCTTGCGCGGGTCGTCCTACTGCGCCTCGTCCTGTTGCGCCGCGGTCTCGCCGATGGCGAGCACACGCACGGGGACGCCTTCGAGCAGATCCGGAATCACGTCTTCGTCACGGAGCCGGTCGCGGGGCACTGTGCGGGTGACGAACACGACGATCACGTCCGCCCCCGAGTGCTCGTCCTTTCCGATGCCGACGCCGGTGACATTGGCCAGCTTCATCAGCCGGTCCTCATGGAGGCTGCGGGCCTGCTGTGCGTCCACGCGGCTCGCCTCCCCCAACGGGTGATGCAGGTAGGTGATGTCTATTGCGGTGTGGATCGCGGGTCAAGGCGTACTGCACGAAATCTTGGCTTTACGGGTGATCCGCGCCTGTTGACCTTCTTTACGAAGATTCTTCCAACCTCTCGTTCGGACGCGGACGTTCAGGTACGCAGATGCGAAGCGCCGTTGAGGTCGAGCACCGTGCCCGACGCCCACTCGGCGACCGGCGAGGCGAGCCAAAGGACCGCCGCCGCGATCTCCTGCGCCGTCCCCGCCCGCCCGAACGGGCTCTGCGCACGGATCGCCGCGCCTTCCGCCCCACTGAGCCGGTGCGCCACGCGCTCGGTCTCGAAGAAGCCGGGCGCGACGGACGCCACCGCGATGCCGTGCGGGGCCAGCGAGACGGCCAGGGACTGCCCGAGCGCGTGCACGGCGGCCTTCGTCGCCCCGTAAGCCGGGTGATCCGGCTCGCCCCGGAAGGCGCCGCGCGAGCCGATGTTCACGATCCGGCCGCCCGAGCCCTGGTCGATCATCCGGCGGGCCGCCAGGTGGCTGAGATTCGCCGTGGCAAGGAGATTCACGGACACATGCCGCTGCCACAGCTCCGCCCAGTCCTCGTACGACGTGTCGGCGAGCGGGTGCGGCAGGTTCACGGCGGCGTTGTTCACCAGGACGTCGATGCCGCCGAGCGCGTCGGCGGCCCGCGCCGCGACGTCCGCCGCACCCGCCGGATCCGACAGGTCACCGCCCACCAGCACATGTCCGTCGCCCGTCAGTGAGTCGAGGGTCGCGCGCGCCTCCTCCTCACGCGAGCCGTAGTGCACCGCGACACGGTCCCCGTTCTCCGCGAAGGCCTGCGCGAGGGCTCTCCCCAGGCCTCGGGAGGCTCCGCTGATCAGGACACGGCGGCCGGTGGCTGGCAGGTTCATGGAAGGAAGCCCCTTGACGTCGGACGGTGTTCAACCGCCGTTTATACGCGAGCGGGAACGTGACGCCGACAGCAGCCCGGCCGATCCTCGCCGCCTGCGACCGAGCCCCCACGCAGCCCGTCCGTAGTCCGCTCGTACGCGCCTTTGGAGAGATCATGTCGCTCACCCGCAGGGACTTCGCCAGACGCTCCGCGATCACCGGCGCGGGGGTCGCGCTGGCCGGCAGCGTCGGCGCGCTCGCCACCGCACCCGGCGCGCTCGCCACCGCACCCGGCGCGCTCGCCACCGCACCCGGCGCGCTCGCCGCCACAGAGACGGAAGGTGTCGACGCGGAGGGCGCCGACGCGACGTACGGCGCCCCCGGCTACGGCCCGCTCGTCCCGGACCCGAAGGGCCTGCTTGCGCTGCCCGCCGGATTCTCGTACCGCGTCCTCACGTACAGCGGGAAGACGAAGCTGGAGACCGGCGAGTTCACGCCGTCCAACCACGACGGTACGGCCACCTTCGACGGCCCGCGCGGTGTGACGCTGCTCGTCAACAACCATGAGCTGAGCGGCCCCCGCTCCAAGTGGAAGCACCCGGTCCCGCTCACCGACGGCCTTGTCTACGACCCGGCCGCGTCCGGCGGCTGCACGGTCGTCGAGGTCCGCCGCGACGGACAGGTCGCCAATGGGGTCTCCCCTGCTCGAACGTAGTTGAGAGCTTGGGGAAGGGTCGGCATCGCCGGCACCGCCACCAACTGCGCGGGCGGCAGCACTCCTTGGGGCACCTGGCTGACCTGTGAGGAGACCGAGGACAAGGCCGGCGAGAACGGCATGACCAAGGACCACGGTTACGTCTTCGAGGTCGACCCCCTCGACATTCCCCAAGCTCTCAACTCCGTTCGAGCAGGGGAGACCCCATCCGCCAACCGCGACCCCAAGCCCATCAAGGCGCTCGGCCGCTACGCCCACGAGGCCGTCGTCGTCGACCCCAAGCGCGGTCACCTCTACCTCACCGAGGACGCCGACGAGCCCAACGGCCTGCTCTACCGCTGGACCCCGCCGAAGGGCTTCGAGCACGGCCGCGGCAAGCTGCGCACCCTCGCCGACGACGCCGGTGTACTGAAGGACCCCAAGTGCTACGACTCCGGCGGCCGCTTCGTGGACGACCTGTCCCGCGCCACCAAGATCGGCACGGTGTACGGCGTGGACTGGGTGGAGGTCCCCGACCGCGACGCCCGCACGGTCCCGGTGCGCGAACAGTTCGACGACGGCGACATCACGCGTGCCCGCAAGCTCGAAGGCATGTGGTGGGGCGACGGCGGCGTCTACATCGTCGCGTCGTACGCCCGTGACGAGAGCCCCGTCCAGCACGACGGACAGGTGTGGTTCTACCACCCGGCCCGCCGCACCCTGACCCTGAAGGTCCTCCTCGGCGTCAACCAGGACCCCGGCAAGGACGGCGCCTTCGACGGCCCGGACAACATCACCGTCTCCCCGTACGGCGGCCTGGTCATCGCCGAGGACGGCGACGGCATCCAGCACCTCTTCGGCGCTACCGACCGCGGCCGCACGTACCCGATCGCGCGCAATGACCTTGCTGTGACATCAGCCGCTGCCGCGGCGGGGGGCACCCCGGAGAAGCCCTCCTACAGCGAGTTCACCGGCGTCACGTTCTCGCCCGACGGCAAGACGCTCTACGCCAACATCCAGTCGCCGGGCATCATGCTGGCCATCACGGGGCCGTGGCGGAGGCAGCGCGGCTAGGAACGGCCGGGGAGCTGACGGCAGCCAGCCGCCTCGACCGCCCCTGTGGACGATCTGTGCGACGCCTGAGGAGCATCCCACGGTTGCACCGAAAAACCATTGGCGCCCCGTCAGTTCACTCTCCTAAAGTGAAGCTCGTCCAGGTGCGAAGGCAGGACTTACTTCCACTCATAATGGGGAGCGGACGGGTTCGAGTCCCGTCTCCGGCACTACAGGCCGGAGTAGCTCAGGGGTTAGAGCACCATCGTCAGTTCAGCCGACCTCGATCTCTGGACACCCATAACTTCATGCGTTTTCACGCACCTCCCGGTGCGCCGGCCGCGGCTACTTCCTTCACAGAAACCAGACCGCTGCCACTTTGATCTCGGGAGGCTCAGCAGCAGGTCGTGCCCGGTGCGAAGGCAACGGTTACTTCTGGGGACCGGAATGTCGCGGGGTTCGAATCCTCGTCACCGACTTCGGGTCGGCGTAGCTCAGTCAGGCAGAGCGTCCGGCATAAAAGTCCGTCGCCGCCACAGAACTCGGGCACGCCCTTCTGCTGCTTCGCCTCCCCCTTGCAATTTTGAATTCGGGGGAATTCTCATGGCACGCTTCAACACCAAGTCCGCGAAGGCGCTCGTCACTTCGGCCGTGAAGTCGACCGGCCGCACCACCCGCACCCACGAGGGCGGCCGAGGACACCTCCGTGACCCGCGCTCCGAGCTCTTCCTGCTCGCGGTCGCGAATTTCGTGTCCCAGCAGACCTTTTACGAGCCCGGCGATGACCGCGACGACCGTTTCGCCGCGCTCGTGCGCCGCCTCGCCGTCGAGGACCCGGAGTGGACCGCCGGCCTGCTCGGCTGGCTGCGCGGCGACGGCAACATGCGCACGGCCTCGCTCGTCGGCGCCGCCGAGTACGTCAAGGCACGCCTCGACGCGGACGTGACCGAAGGCCCCGCCAACCGCCAGGTCGTCGCCTCCGTGCTGCGCCGCCCGGACGAGCCCGGCGAGCTGCTCGGCTACTGGACGGCGACGTACGGCCGCAGCATCCCCAAGCCCGTCAAGCGCGGCATCGCCGACGCCGTACGCCGCATGTACGGCGAGAAGGCGCTGCTCAAGTACGACACGGCGTCCAAGGGCTACCGCTTCGGCGACATCCTCAACCTCGTGCACGCCGCGCCCGACCCGGACAAGCCGTGGCAGGGCGACCTCTTCCAGTACGCGCTCGACCGCCGGCACAACCCGGACACGGCCGTCCCGCCCGCGTCCGCCCGCATTCTGGGCGCGCACCGCGAGCTGATGGCGCTGCCGGTTGCCGAGCGGCGCGCCGTGGTGACCGGTCCGGGCGGCGCCGAGCGGCTCGCCGCCGCGGGCATCACCTGGGAGGCGCTCGCGGGCTGGCTGCAGGGTCCGATGGACAAGGCGGCCTGGGAAGCGGTCATTCCGTCCATGGGCGCGATGGCGCTCGTCCGTAACCTGCGCAACTTCGACGAGGCGGGCGTCTCGGACGAGGCGGCGGCCGGCGTCGCGGCGAAGCTCGCCGACCCGGCGGAGGTCGCGAAGTCGCGGCAGCTCCCCTTCCGCTACCTCGCCGCGTACCAGCACGCGCCGTCGCTGCGCTGGGCGTACCCGCTGGAGCAGGCGCTCGGCCACTCGCTGGCCAACGTGCCCGCGCTGCCCGGCCGTTCGCTGATCCTGGTCGACCGGTCAGGATCGATGTGGTCGCCGCTCTCGGCCCGCTCGCAGCTCAACCGCGCGGACGCGGCGGCGGTCTTCGGCACGGCGCTCGCGCTGCGGGCGGCGGACGCGGACCTGGTCGAGTTCGGTACGGGCAGTGCCCAGGTGAAGTACCGCAAGGGCGAGTCCGTCCTGAAGGTGCTCGACCGCTTCGGGAGCCTCGGCGGCACGAACACCACCGAGGCGGTACGCCGCTTCTACAAGAAGCACGACCGGGTCCTGATCGTCACCGACGAGCAGGCGGCGTACAGCTACCACGGCGACCCGACCGGGCAGGTTCCGGCGAACATCCCGGTCTACACCTGGAACCTGGCCGGCTACCGGGCGGGCCACGGCGCCTCCGGCACGGGCAATCGCCATGTGTTCGGCGGGCTTTCGGACGCGGCCTTCCGGATGGTGCAGCTGCTTGAGCAGGGGGCTTCGAGTGACTGGCCCTGGGTGAAGTAGCAGAAGTAGCAGGGGACAGGGAGGGGGGTACGGCGGCCGCCGTACCCCCCTCCCTGTCCCCCCTTGCAAGACCCTTGCCCGCAAAGGAAATTGACATCTATCGCCGCGTCGCTCGGGCTCTCCCGCGCGCCCGTCCGCGAGGCGTTCTCGCGGCTCGTCGACGAGGGCCTCCTGGAGAGCAAACCGCAGAGCCACACGCGCGTGACGCCGCTGGACGCCGCCGACGTCAGGGACGCGGCGGCCGTCGTCCGCGCCATGCACGAACTCGTCGCCCGCAGTGCCGTGCCCCGCATCGAGCCCCCGCACCTCTACGCGATGCGGGACGCCAACCGGCGGTTCACGGCGGCCGTCGCGTCCGGCGACGTCGACACGGCACTGCGCGCCGACGACGAACTGCACGGCGTACTCGTGACCGTCGCCGGGAACGGCGCGGCCGCCGCCACCATCGCCCGCTACACCCCCCTCATCCGCCGCCTGGAGCGGCAGCGCTTCGGCGAAGGCGTGACCTGCGGCTCCGCCGAGCTGCACGAACGGCTCATCGAGGCCTGCGCGGACGGCGACACGGCCGCGGCGGTCCGTGTCACCACGGAGATCTGGCGCGTCTTGGAAGAGCTCGCCCACCCCTGAATCCGCCATCTGCCGGAGGCCCACGTGTCTGCACTCCTCGACTCGTACGCCCGCTACCCGCTCCTCTTCGGGCCCTCGCCCGTCCGTCCCCTGGAGCGCCTCATCCGGCACCTCGGCGGCGCCACGCTCTGGGCCAAGCGGGAGGACTGCAACTCCGGCATCGCGTACGGCGGCAACAAGACCCGCAAGCTGGAGTATCTGGTCGCCGACGCGCTCGCGCAGGGCTGCGACACCCTCGTCTCGGCCCGACTCCGTCTACGACAAGGTCGGCAACATCCTCATCAGCAGGCTCGCGGGCGCCGATGTGCGCCTGGTGCGGGCGGGCTTCGGCATCGGCATCAAGGAGAGCTGGGAGCAGGCGGTGCGCGAGGTCGAGGAGGCGGGCGGCACGCCGTACGCGATCCCTGCGGGCTGCTCCGAGCACCGGCTCGGCGGCCTCGGCTTCGCCCGCTGGGCGCATGAAGTGGCTGAGCAGGAGCGGCAGTTGGGTGTCTTCTTCGACACCATTGTCGTGTGCTCGGTGACCGGGTCCACACAGGCGGGCATGGTCGCCGGATTCGCGGCGCTCGCCGAGCAGGGCGGCGACGCGATGCGGCTCGCGGCCCCGCACGGAGGGCATGGTCACCGACCCGGTCTACGAGGGGAAGTCGATGGCCGGGATGATCGACCTGGTGGAGCGGGGCGAGATCGCACGCGACGCGACGGTCCTGTACGCCCACCTCGGCGGGCAGCCCGCGCTGAACGCGTACAGTGCCTTGTTCTGAGGCCGGTGCCGTGTTCTGATGCATCCGCCCACCGCGCCCCTAACCGGATCCGCCTGATTTTCCTGAACGGATGTGCCGGGGGTTCCTGAAGGGATAAAACGGCGTTGACGGAGTCGCGTGGGGCACAAATGTGCGCGTGGTGCGATGGAGTGGCTACGGACCGCTACGGGGAAGCCGTGTTTGTGTGTCGGTTTGATGCCGATGTGAGGACCGTGTGAGCTCGGAGCATGGTGCGGCGGGCTCCCGGGGGCGCATACTCAGGACATGACGAGGCCCCCCGGTACCCGACGCCACCTGCCGAACAGTCCCTTCAACGTTCCGCCGCCGCCCGCACCGCCCATCGAGCAGTTCGCCGTGGGCGACCGGGTCTCGCACGACCAGTACGGACTCGGACGGATCGTCGGAGTCGAAGGCGAGGAAGCGGTGGTCATCGACTTCGCGGGCCGCCAGGGAAGGTTCCTGAGCCCGTACCCCAAGCTGGCCAAGCTCTGAGTCCCTGATCTGCGTACGACAAAGGGGCGGCCGCCAGGAGGAGTCGATCCTCCCGGCGGCCGCCCCTGCGCATGTCCCGCGGCGGCTACAGCGCCTGCGCCGCCGGCTTGACCATGCCGCGCACGGTGCGTGACTTCACGAAGTCACCCATGGCGGTCATCTCCCACTCGCCGGTGAACTGCTTGATCAGCTTGGCCATCATCACGCCCGTCTGCGCCTCGGCGTTGGTGAGGTCGAAGCGGACCAGTTCCTCGCCCGTCGCCGCGTCCAGGAGGCGGCAGTAGGCCTTGGCGACCTGTGTGAACTTCTGGCCGGAGAACGAGTTCACCGTGAAGACGAGACCCGTCACGTCCTGCGGCAGCCGGCCCAGGTCGACGACGATCACCTCGTCGTCACCGCCGCCCTCGCCCGTGAGGTTGTCGCCGGAGTGCTTGATCGCGCCGTTCACGATCGACAGCTTGCCGAAGTAGCAGCTGTCCACGTGGTTGCGCTGCGGGCCGTAGGCGATGACCGAGGCGTCCAGGTCGATGTCCTTGCCGCGGAACGCGGGCTCCCAGCCGAGGCCCATCTTGACCTGCGAGAGCAGCGGCCGGCCGCCCTTGACCAGGGACACCGTCTGGTTCTTCTGCAGGCTGACGCGGCCCTTGTCCAGGTTGATCTTCCCGGCGCCCGGCGCGGGGGCGGCGGGCGTCGCCGCGGGCGCTGCCGGGGCGGCGACGCGGGGGTCGGCGACCGGCGGGGGCGGGCCCTGCACGGGCGCGCCGACCGGCGGGGCCATCGGGGCGGGGGCCGGAGCGGCGGCCGGGGCGGGCGCGGGCTCCTCCACCGAGACCCCGAAGTCCGTCGCGATGCCCGCGAGGCCGTTGGAGTATCCCTGGCCGACGGCACGGGCCTTCCACGCGCCGTTGCGCAGGTAGACCTCGATGACCACCAGGGCGGTCTCGCCGCCGAGCTGCGGGGGAGTGAACGTGGCGAGTACGGAGCCGTCGTCGGCGTTGCGGATGGTGGCGGTGGGTTCGATGCCCTGGAACGTCTGGCCCGCGGCGTCCGGGCTCGCGGTGACTACGATCTTCTCGATGCCGGGGGGCACGGCCGTGGTGTCGACGGTGATCTTGTCGGGCGTCGTGCCGCCGCCCGACTGGTAGGTCACGCCGGGGCCCGCGGGCTGGTTGAAGAAGATGAAGTCGTCGTCGGAGCGCACTTTGCCGTCGGCGGTGAGCAGCAGGCCCGACACGTCGAGCCGCACCGGTGCGGCGACGTCCACCGCTACGCGCGTGGCGGTGAGAGGGATGTTCGAGCCGGGTGTCATAGCGGTCATGCACGGGGTAACGAACATCCCGGCTTTGCCGTTCCCTTACCCGCAGAACTTTTCTCTCTCCACAGCGTCTGCACACGCCGGACGGTCTTGAACCTTCAAGACCGTCCGGCGTCGGGGGAGCAGGGGCCGCTACGGCACGACGACGATCTTCCGGCCCACGCCGGAGGCGAACCGGTCCAGAGCCTCGGGGTACGCCGTCAGCGGCAGGCGGTCGCTGATGAAGACGTCAGGGTCCAGGACGCCCCCGGCGAACAGCTCCGCCGCCCGCTCATAGCTGTGCAGGACCGCCATCGACCCGGTGATGGTGATCTCCTGGTTGTAGATCCGGTACGGGTCGATGCTCACGCGCGTCGCGTAGTCCGCCACCCCGAACTGCAGGAACGTCCCCGCCTTGGCGACCCGCCCGAGCCCGTCCTGGATCGCCCCCGCGTTCCCCGTCGCGTCGACCACGATGTCCCAGCCCTGTGGCCGCTCAAGATCGTCCGCGTTCGCGGCAGAGCCCGAGACGCCCAGCTGCCGCGCCGTGGCCAGGCGGTCCGCGTTGAGGTCCACGATCTCAACGCTCGCCGCGCCCGTCCGCTTGGCGAGCTCCAGCATCATCAGGCCCATGGTTCCCGAGCCGTAGATCAGCACGTGCGCACCCAATTGGGCGCGGAGCACGTCGTAGCCGCGCACCGCGCAGGACAGCGGCTCGATGAGCGCGGCGTCCTGGGTGCGGACATGCTCCGGGAGGCGTACGCAGTTGGCGACGGGCGCGATCGCATACTGGGCGGCGCCGCCCGCCGTGGTGACGCCGATCGCGGCCCAGCGCTCGCAGAGGTTGTTGTGGCCGGTGCGGCAGTAGCGGCACTCGTAGCAGTAGAGAGAGGGGTCGACGGCGACCCGGTCGCCGACGGCGAGTTCCGTGACCTCGCTGCCGAGCCCCACCACATCCCCGGCGAACTCGTGCCCCGGCACCACGGGAAGCGTGGGCGCGAACTCGCCCTGGAGGATGTGCAGATCGGTCCCGCACAGACCGCAAGCGGCGACCTCGACGACGACCTGGCGCGGCCCCGGAGCGGGGTCGGGCACCTCGCCGACGACAGCCTTGCCGACGGACTCGATGATGGCGGCCTTCACTTGACGGCTCCCAACGACAGGCCCTGGACCAGCTTGTCCTGGGCGGCGAACCCCGCGGCGAGCACCGGCAGGGAGATCACGAGCGACGCGGCGCACACCTTCGCCAGGAACAGGCCCTGGCTGGTGATGAAGCCGGTCAGGAATACGGGCGCGGTCTGGGCGACGACCCCGGTGAGCACCCGAGCGAAGAGCAGTTCGTTCCAGCTGAAGATGAAGCAGATCAGGGCCGTCGCGGCGATCCCGGGCAGCGCGATGGGTGCCACCACGCGCGCGAGGATGGTCGGCAGGCGCGCCCCGTCGATCTGTGCGGCCTCGATGATCGCGACCGGTACCTCGGCGAGGAAGGACTGCATCATCCAGACCGCGATCGGCAGGTTCATCGACGTGTAGAGGATGACGAGCAGCCAGATGTTGTCGAGCATCTCGGTGTTCTTGGCGAAGAGATAGATCGGCAGGAGGCCCGCCACGACCGGCAGCATCTTCGTCGAAAGGAAGAAGAACAGGACGTCCGTCCACTTCTTCACCGGCCTGATGGAGAGCGCGTACGCGGCGGGCAGTGCGAGGAGCAGCACAAGGAGGGTCGAGGCGACCGACGCCACGGTCGAGTTGATCAGCGCGGGCCAGGGGCTCGCGCCGCCGCCCGTGCCGAAGAAGTCGCGGTAGCCGTCCAGGGTGAGCGAGGCGGCGATCGACGGCGGGTTGGTCGCGGCGTCCTCCTCCGAGTGGAAGGAGGTCAGTGTCATCCAGGCGATCGGAAGGAAGAACAGGATGCCGGCCAGCCAGGCGACGAGGCCGAGCCCCGACGCTCCCTTCGTACGGACGGTACGGACACGCGTCACGGCGGTGTTCATGCTGCTCATCAGCGGGACGCCTCCTCACGGAACAGGGACGAGACGACCCGCAGCGCGAAGGTCGCGATGATGATGGAGCCGATGACGACGAGGACACCGGCGGCGGACGCCAGGCCGTTCTCGTGGGCCTGGTAGAAGCTCTGGTAGACGGTGTAGGGCAGGTTGGCGGTGCCCAGGCCGCCCGAGGTGATCGTGAAGACGGCGTCGAAGTTCTGCACGATGTACACCGAGCCGAGCAGGGCGCCCAGTTCGAGGTAGCGGCGCAGATGCGGCAGCGTGAGATGGCGGAAGACCTGCCAGTTGTTCGCGCCGTCCATGCGGGCGGCCTCGATCAGTTCGGTGTCGCGGCTCTGCAGCCCGGCGAGCAGGATCAGCATCATGAAGGGCGTCCACTGCCAGATCAGGGAGGCCTCGATGGCGATCAGCGGGGTGTTGGACACCCAGTCGGGCTGCGCGGCGCCGTCACCGCCCACCCAGTGCAGGAGGCCGTTGAAGAGCCCGTACTCGGGGTTGTAGAGCACGTGCTTCCACAGCAGCGCCGCGGCCACCGGCACGAGCAGGAACGGCGCGATGAGCAACGTACGCACCAGACCGCGGCCGCGGAACTTCCGGTCCAGGAGGAGTGCGAGCCCGAGGCCGATGACGAGGCTCGCGATCACGACGGTGGCCGTGAGCACGATGGTCGTCAGGACGGACTTGCGCAGGTCCGGATCGGTGAGGACTTCGGAGTAGTTGGCGAGTCCCGCGAAGCTGCGGGCGTCGGGGTAGAGGGCGTTCCAGTCGAAGAAGGAGATCACCAGCGTGGCCACGAACGGCAGCTGGGTGACGACGACCATGAAGATCAGGGCGGGCAGGAGCGGGGCCCTGGTGGCCCAGGCGCGCAGCCGTCCCGGTGGCTTGGCGGCGGTCACGCGCGCGGGCGCGACGGCGGTGGTGCTCGCGGTGGCGGTCATCGTCCCTCGTACTCCTCGGCGATCTTCTCGGCGAGCTTCTGTGACTTCTTCAGGGCCGATTCGACGGACTGCCGCCCGGCGATGGCCGCGCTGATCTCCTGGGAGACCTTCGTGCCGAGGTCGGTGAACTCGGGGATGCCGACGAACTGGATGCCGGGTGCGGGCCGGGGCTGTACGCCGGGGTCGCGGGGCCTTGCGCCTTCGATGGCGGCCCGGGTGACGTCCTGGAAGGCGGCGGCTTCCTCGCGGTACTCGGGGTTGGCGTACGTCGAAGCGCGCTTGCCCGCGGGGACGTTGGACCAGCCGATCTTCTCGCCGACCAGCTGCTCGTACTCCTTGCTCGACGCCCAGGAGACGAACTTCCAGGCCTTGTCCGGGTTGCGCGACGCCTTCTGCAGGCCCCAGGCCCAGGTGTAGAGCCAGCCGGAGCTCTTGGTCTTCTCCACGGGCGCGGGTACATACCCGATCTTGCCCTTGACCGGCGACTTGGCCGACTCGAGCGAACCGGCGGCGGCCGTCGCGTCGTACCACATGGCGGTCTTGCCCTGGGTGAGGTTGTTCAGGCACTCGGCATAGCCGGACTGGGCGGCTCCGGACTCGCCGTGCTTGCGAACGAGGTCTACGTAGAAGCGAGTTGCTTTCTCAAACTCGGGTGAGTCGATGCGGGCCTTCCACCCCTTGTCGAACCACGTCCCTCCGAAGGTGTTCACCACGGTCGTCAGGGGCGCCATCAGCTCGCCCCAGCCGGGAAGCCCGCGCAGACAGATGCCCTTCATGCCGGACTCGGCGCCGGCGCCTTCGACATCGGCCGCGAGCTTCGCCACCTGCTGCCAGGTGGGCTGCTTCGGCATGGTCAGACCGGCCTTCTTGAACACGTCCTTCCGGTACATCAGGAAGGACGACTCTCCGTAGAAGGGCTGTCCGTAGAGCTTCCCGTCGTCGCCGGTGAGCGACTGGCGCATGGGCGGCAGGATGTCGTTCTGGTCGTACGCCTTGTCCTTGCGCGTGTACGAGCCGACTTCGTGCAGCCAGCCGTTCCTGGCGTAGATCGGTATCTCGTAGTTGCTGAGCGTCGCGACGTCGTACTGCCCGGCCTGGTTGGCGAAGTCCTGGCTGATCTTGTCGCGGACGTCGTTCTCGGGCAGGACCGTGAAGTTCACCTTGATGCCCGTCTCCTTGGTGAAGTGGGCGGCGGTGAGCTTCTGCAGCTCGACCATCTGCGGGTTGTTCACCATCAGTACGTTGATGGAGTCGCCGCCTGAACCGGTCCCGCCCGCCCCGGCCCAGCAGCCGGAGAGCAGCGGGGCAAGCAGCGTCCCTGCGGCGGCCACGGCGAGTGCGCGCGGCCTCCGTCGGCTCTGGGTTCGCATGAATGCTCCTGGACTTATGGGGAGGTATGGGGTGTGGTTGGGGTGTTCCGGGCGTGCGGAAGCCCGGTACGGCGGGGGAGGGGATGTGGCGCGGGTGTCGTCAGACCCGGATGACCTGCGGCCCCTGGAGGGAGTAGCGGTGCGCCTCGGACGCGGGCAGCTGGGCGCTGGTGACGATGGCCTCCAGGTCGCCGACGTGCGCGAACCGGCAGAAGCTCGTCGCCCCGAACTTGGTGTGCACGCCCGCGAACACGGTGCGCCGTGACGCCCGGATCGCCTGCGCCTTCACTTCACTGACGGCCGGATCGGGAGTCGTCAGGCCGTGCTCGCGGGAGATGCCGTTGGCCCCGATGTACGCCAGGTCGATCACGAATCCGGCCAGCATGCGGGTCGTCCAGTGATCGACGGTGGCCAGGGTGCCCGGACGGACCCGGCCGCCGAGGAGCAGCACGGACATGTTCTCGGCCTCGGCGAGGGCGCCGGCGGTTGCGAGGGACGCGGTGACCACGGTCAGGGCACGGCCCTTGGCGGCCTCGGGCAGCGCCTCGGCGATCAGCTGCGGGGTGAAGCCCTCGTCGACGAAGACGGTCTCCGCGTCGCCCAGGAGGTCGGCCGCGGCGGCGGCGATCCTTCGCTTCTCGGGGACGTGCATGGTGGTGCGGAAGGCGAGCGTCGTCTCGAAACCGGCGCTCTCCACGGGGTAGGCGCCGCCGTGGGTGCGGCGGACCAGGCCGTGGTCCTCCAGGGCGCGGAGGTCACGGCGCACGGTCTCCTTGGCGACGCCCAGTTCGGCGGCGAGCGCGGTGACGTCCACGGAACCGGAGTTCCGCGCCGCTCGGACGATCTTCCGCTGACGTTCTTCCGCGGTCATTGGCCGCCGCCTCCTCCCTCGCCGGATGCCCGTTCGGGCCCTGTGGGGAAGTTCTACAGCGGGGGGCGGGGCATGAACAGGCTCGGAGCCGGGGCGATGGTGCCCGCCTCTGCCCGTTTGACGGGGCGCTGGCCTGTGCTTCGGGCGGGAGGGGTGCCCGTTCGGCGGGGTGGGGGTGCCCGTTTGCTGCCCGGGTGCGGGTTCGGGGCCTTTTCTTTCCCCAAACCCACCCCTTCCCGAAAACCGGCTGCGCCGGGGCTTTGCGCGCCGTCAATCACCGGCTCCGCCGAGTTCGTCCTCAAACGCCGGACGGGCTGAAAGACCTGCGGCCGGGCTGAAAGACCTGGCCGATCGGGACCGCCATCGCGGGCTGCGCGGCGATGTCCCGGGCGAGCCGGATGCCGTACG
>NZ_JBFBJK010000041.1:0-57860 GCF_040686095.1 Streptomyces sp. NPDC086554 | reverse complement strand
GGGCGACAACGCGGAGCGTTGGCAACCGACGACAACGCCGCAGATGTGCGTGCCAGGGGTCGCGACCCCGGCAGGACCCATCGGACAGGCCCTAGGCGCAGTTGACGATTGCGGGCCTACTTGAAGAAAGCGATGCCGTCGTCCGGCAGGTCACCCAGGCCGCGGGCCATCTCGGCGACCTCCTCGGGCGATACGACCTTCTTCAGCTGCGCCGACATGTACGGCCGCAGCGGCACCTCGGGGGTCTGCTTCTCGCCGACCCACATCAGGTCGCTCTTCACATAGCCGTAGAGCCGCTTGCCACCGGTGTACGGGCCGGACGACGCGGTGCGCGCGACGGCGTCCGTGACCAGGTCGATCTGCGGCTTCTGGTCGGCGAGCTCGCCGTACCAGATCTCGACGACGCCACTGTCGCGGACCATCACGACCTCGACCTTGCGGTCCTTGTCGATGCGCCAGTAGCCCGACTCGGACTCGAGCGGCTTGACCTTGTTGCCCTCGGCGTCGAGGACCCAGGTGTTCGAGCGGTACTCGATGAAGTCGCGCCCGTCATGGCTGAAGGAGACTTCCTGGCCGAAATTCGCCTTCTCGGCGCCGGGGAAGTCGGTGACGCCCGCGCCGGCCCAGTTGCCGAGGAGCCAGACGAGGGGAACGAGGTCGGGGTGCAGGTCGGACGGAATCTCGATCATGGGAGGCTCAGGCGTTCTCTAGACGGCGTACGGGTACAGAAAGGCGTACGGGCTCAGCGCTGACCCTGGTACAGCTTCTTCACGGAGAGGCCGGCGAAGGCGATCACGCCGACGCAGACCAGAACCAGCAGGGCGGAGAAGAAGGCCTCAAGCACGGGGTGCTCCTCGGTGAGCTATCGGGGCAGGTATCAGAGCCGCTCCCACTCTAGTAGGGCGCGGCCGGACTCTCCCGGCGAGGTGGCCTTACGATGCGGCCATGGCGAAGAAGCTCGTGATCAAGGTGACCGCGGGGGCCGATGCCCCCGAGCGCTGCTCGCAGGCCTTCACGGTGGCGGCCGTGGCCGTGGCCAGCGGGGTGGAGGTCTCGCTCTGGCTGACCGGCGAGTCGTCATGGTTCGCGCTGCCGGGCCGGGCAGCGGAATTCAATCTTCCGCACGCGGCACCGCTGCCGGACCTGATCGACTCGATCCTGGCCGCCGGACAGATCACGCTCTGCACGCAGTGCGCGGCCCGCCGCGAGATCACGGAGAAGGACGTACTCGACGGGGTACGGATCGCGGGCGCCCAGGTCTTCGTGCAGGAGGCCATGACGGACGGCACGCAGGCCCTCGTCTACTGAGCAACCCAGCCGTACGCTGGACTTATGTACGCGCGACGCCGCCATGTGTACTTCACCATGATGGGGACGTGCATCGCCCTGTTCGTCCTGGCATGGGGCGTCGTGCGTCTCTGGTCGATCCCCGTGGCCGTCGGCATGTGTGTCGTGGCGATGGTGATCCCGCCGGTGGCAGCCATGGTGGCGAACCGCCGCGGCCCCGAGGACCGCTGGTGGGACGACCCGTCGGGGGACCCGAAGTCCGACGAGTGGTGGGACGAGCTCGACGGCAAGCGCCGGCGGCAGCCGTAGCCGGGCCGCCCCCGTCGTAGCCGAAGGGCCGCACCCCGTCCAGTGGCGTCCAACCCCCTGGGGTGCGGCCCTTCAGCCGTCAGTGATCCGCTGTCGTCAGACGGCGATCGCGACCTCCGAGAGGCCGCCCGTCTGGGCGACGACCGTGCGGTCGGCCGTGCCGCCCGGGATGAGGGCGCGCAGCGTCCACGTGCCCTCGGCCGCGTAGAAGCGGAACTGGCCGGTCGCCGAGGTGGGGACCTCGGCGGTGAACTCGCCGGTCGAGTCGAGCAGGCGGACGTAGCCGCTGACGGGCTCGCCGTCGCGGGTCACCTGGCCCTGGATGGTGGTCTCGCCGGGCTTGATCGTCGAGGCGTCGGGGCCGCCGGCCTTCGCTCCACACATATCGTTCGTCCTATCTGGTCACTGCTGACTGCGGTTCGGGGAGGGTTACTTGTTGGCGCCGAGCTCGATCGGGACGCCGACGAGGGAGCCGTACTCGGTCCACGAGCCGTCGTAGTTCTTGACGTTCTCGACGCCGAGGAGCTCGTGCAGCACGAACCAGGTGAGCGCCGAGCGCTCACCGATGCGGCAGTACGCGATGGTGTCCTTGGCCAGGTCGACCTGCTCGTCGGCGTAGAGCTCCTTGAGCTCGTCGTCCGACTTGAAGGTGCCGTCGTCCTTGGCGTTCTTCGACCACGGGATGTTGCGCGCGGACGGGACGTGGCCCGGACGCTGCGACTGCTCCTGCGGAAGGTGCGCCGGGGCGAGCAGCTTGCCGCTGAACTCGTCGGGCGAACGGACGTCCACCAGGTTCTGCGAGCCGATGGCCTTCACGACGTCGTCGCGGAAGGCGCGGATCGAGGTGTCCTGGGGCTTGGCCTTGTACGAGGTGGCCGCGAGCTGCGGCACCTGGTCGCCGTCGACCAGGTCGCGGGAGTCGAGCTCCCACTTCTTGCGGCCGCCGTCGAGGAGCTTCACGTCCTGGTGGCCGTAGAGCTTGAAGTACCAGAAGGCGTAGGAGGCGAACCAGTTGTTGTTGCCGCCGTAGAGGACGACGGTCGAGTCGTTCGCGATGCCCTTGCCGGAGAGCAGCTTCTCGAAGCCCTCCTGGTCGATGAAGTCGCGGCGGACCGGGTCCTGGAGGTCCTTGGTCCAGTCGATCCGGATCGCGTTCTTGATGTGGTTCTTGTCGTACGCGGAGGTGTCTTCGTCGACCTCGACGATGACAACCTTCGGGTCGTCGATGTGGGCCTCGACCCAGTCGGCGTCTACCAGGACGTCGCTGCGGCTCATACTTCTTCTCCTCCGGGGCAGTTGCGGCGGGGCTGCGGTGCTGATGCGAGGGGATGCCGGGTACGGGCGGTGATGGCGCGGTGGCGCGGCGTACACGGCACGGGGTGGCCCTGACGAGGGTCAACGGGCCGGGGGGACACGGGAGTCGGAGCTCCCGCTCAGAAGGTGCGACAGAGCATGGCGGCGACGCGGCACAGGTCTACTGCCCGCCGCTTCGTGAGGTCCGCCTGTCGTTGCATGCGTCCGATCGTAGGGACGCAGGGGCGGCCGTGTCACCGGCGTGTCGGATGATGAGACGCGATCATCCGCATAGTGGGATTCGTTGAACGCGGAAGCCGCCCGCGCGGCGGCGGGGGCGGTGTTCACCCCCGCCGCATCCATCGCGCGGACGGCTCTGTCTCGTACTGCGGAACGGCCGCTGTACGCGGCCCCGCCCGGCGTCAGCCCGCCAGCTTCACGTTCGTGCCCTTGACCGAGATGTCCACGCCGTCCTGCGCCGCCTTCACCTCGTCGATCCTGATGCCGCCCGGAAGCCCGCCGACCTTCTCCTCGAAGTCGGTGACATCGCGGACGAGGCCCTCGGGGAGCGGGATCGTCACGCCCATGACCTCGAGGTTCTTCGGGATCTCATCGGCGTGCACCTTGATCGTGTCGTCCTCGACGCGGACCGAGCTCAGCACGTGCACCGGCTTCGGCAGCTTCACGCCGCCCTTGCTCACCTCGACCTCGACCTTGATCTTGCCGTTGCCGCCGTCGGAGAGGCCGACCACCTTGCCGGTGGCGCCGAGCGGCAGCTTGACCGGCTCGCCCTGGGACTCCTTGAGCAGCTCGTCGTAGGAGATACGGGCCGTGCCGCTCGCCTTCTCCGCGGTCGCGGAGCTGTAGTCGCCGGAGAACTCGACGCCCTGCATCCGGGCGTTCAGATCGGCGATACGGATCTTGTCGGAGCCGGAGGTGGCGTCGTAGTCCTTGATGCCGATCTCGACGTCGTCGAGCGTGCCGCCGGCGACCTGGGTCAGGAAGGGGAAGCCCTTGATCGAGACGTCCGGCGTCTCACTGAGCCCCTCGCTGGTACGCAGCTTGTCCGCGACCTCGTCCTCCGCGAATCCCACCGCGAGACGGTCGGCGCCCACGAACAGGCCGCCAAGGATCACGACGACGATCAGAAGTATTCGCACTGCGCGCTTGCTCATGTCCGGTGTTCCCCCGCCTCAGCTGTCGATGCCGCGAGCCTAAAGGACAGGTCCCCGGCGGTGGGTGCCCGGCCGGGGACCTGTCGATCAGCTGTGACGATCAGTTCAGTCGTACGCCGTTTCAGCCGATCACGCGGCCGAGCACGTAGACGGCCGGGGCGGCGGCCGCGAGCGGCAGGGCGACGCCCGCCGTCATGTGCACGAAGCGGGACGGGTAGTCGTAGCTGGCCACCCGGTGGCCGATCAGCGCGCAGACACCGGCGCCGAGGCCGAGCAGGGCGCCCTTGCCGCCGTAGTCGGTCATGCCGCCGACGGCGACGCCCGCCCCGGCGGCAGCGAGCAGCGCGACGACCACGGATGCGGCCGTCGGCAGCGGAAGGGCGCGGGCCAGGACGGCGACGGCCACGGCGATGGCGCCCACGGTCACGGCGTCGTCGGCCGCCGCGAGGTGCCCGGCCGCGACGATCGCGAGCGCGGCGGAGGCGACGGTGGCCATGAGCCCGTACATCCGCTCGTCGGCGGATGCCCGGCTGCGCAGCTGCAGCACGAGCACGAGCAGCACCCACACGCCCAGGGTGCCCAGGATCGCGGCGGGCGCGTTCTCCTTGCCGGTGGCGAGCAGCGCGACGTCGGCGACGACACCGCCGAGGAAGGCGAGCGCGATGCCCTGCCGGGCGGGCCACATCCCGTTCAGCCGGAACCACCCGGCGGCGGTGACGGCCTGCAGCACGATCAGCGGTACGAGGAGGGCGTACTGCCCGATGGCGGCGCCCCCGGCGAGCAGAAGCCCGAGAACGGCGGTGATCCCGGCGGGCTGAATCCCGGGCTCGATGATCGGCGACCGCCCCTCGGCGCGGGCGCGCTGAGCATCGGTGATCCGGGCGTTACCGGTGGTGGTGGCGGGTCCGTAGCTGTCGGCCACGGATACGTCGCCCGCGGCCGGCGCCATGGCAGCCCCGTCGCCCGCCCCCGCCATGCCCTCAGTGCCGGGTTCCGCATAAGCAGGCGGAGGCGTGTCGTACGCCGGGGTCTCCGGAGGCAAGGCCTGCCCGTAGGTCTGCGGAGGCAGATACGCCGTGTCCGTCACGTCCGCCACAGGCGAAGGCTGGATCTGCGTGTCCCAGGTCTGCCCTTCCCACTGCTGGGTGTAGGCGTCCTGGGCGTACGCCTGCTGGGGGTACTGCTGCTCAGGGGGATACCCCTGCTGCTGATACGGGTCGTAATCCCCGTACCCCTCGTACCGCTGATCGCTCATAGCGCTCCTCCTGCGAACGGCGGGAGCACCTCGACCGTGCCGCCCTCGGCCAGCCGTACCGTCTCATGCCCGCGGGTCCCCACGGGGTCACCGTCGACGAGGAACGAGCATCGCTGCAGCACACGGACGAGCTCCCCGGGGTGCCGCTCCCGCGCCGCGTCCAGCGCCTCGGCGAGCGTCACCGCCGCGTACGGCTCCTCCGCGATCCCCGCGGCCGCCTTGGCCGCGGCCCAGTAACGAATGGTCCCGTTAACCACGCGGCGCCCCTCTCGGTAGGTCAGTTCAATAGGTCAGTCGGCGGTTGCCGACGTCCATGATGCCGTGGCCCACTCGGCGATCCGACCGAGCAGCGCGTCGTCCGCCGCATGCTCCGCGTGCCCCATCCCCCGCTCGAGCCACAGTTCCGCCCTGCCGTCCGCGGCAGCGGCCAGCATCCGCGGATGGTCGACCGGGAAGTACGCGTCCCGGTCCCCGTGCACGATGAGCAGCGGCGTCGGCGCGATCCGCGGGACCGACTCGACCGGCGAGAGCGGGACCGGGTCCCACTCGTCCGGGTGGATACGGGTCCGAAGGCCGAGCCGCCCCACGGCCCGCCCCACCGGCCGCGTCACCAGCCAGTGCAGCCGCCGCATGGGCGCGGTCCCCCGGTAGTACCAACGGGCGGGCGCGCTCACCGCGACCACCGCGTCGACCCGCGCATCAATCTCCACGTCAATCTGCGCGTCAACCCGCGCTTCCGTGCGCCCCCCATGCGCGGGACCGCTGATCGCCGCGTGCCGCAGGACCACCGAGCCGCCCATCGAGAAGCCCACGGTCACCACCCGCGCATGCCCGAGCGACCGCGCCCACTCCACGGCGGCCGCCAGATCGAGCACCTCGCGGTCGCCGACCGTGGAGAGCCCGCCGGACGCCCCGTGCCCCCGGAAGGAGAAGGTGATCACGGCCGCACGCTGTGCGAAGACACCCGCAGCGCGGCGCACGTGCGGCCGCTCCAGGTCGCCGGTGAAGCCGTGCGCGAGCACGATCGCGAGGTCGCACGCCGGGTCGGGTCCGGGGTCGTACGCTGCGTCGATGTCGACGCCGTCCCGTGTACGGAGCGTTGCGCGCCGTTGAACGCGGGAGGGATCGCGAGTGATCGGCGGCACAGAAGATCCCGCCGCTTGGCCTGCCGGACCGGAAGTCATGTGGGCTATTCTCCTTGGCAGAGGATCCGGGCAGCGAAGCCCCCGGGTCCTTTCGTGCTTTCTGAGGCCTTGTATACGAACGAGCGAATCGGTCGTTACGAAGTTGGAGGAATCGCACGTGGGAAGCCCAGGGCGCGGGCTCCCGCCGCAGGAAACAGTACGAAGCAGTGCCGTAAACGTCCTCGCAGGGACCGAGGAGGAACCGACGTTATGGGCGAGCGAAACGTGCACGACCGTAAGACGACCCAGGCAGGTGGGCGGCGATGAGTTCTCTGCTGCTCCTCACCAATGCCCTTCAGCCGTCGACGGAGGTGCTTCCCGCCCTCGGCCTGCTGCTGCACAACGTGCGGGTGGCCCCCGCCGAGGGCCCGGCCCTCGTCGACACCCCTGGTGCCGACGTCATCCTGATCGACGGCCGCCGTGACCTCCCGCAGGTCCGCAGCCTCTGCCAGCTGCTCCGCTCCACGGGACCCGGCTGTCCACTCGTCCTCGTCGTCACCGAGGGCGGCCTCGCGGCCGTCACCGCCGACTGGGGCATCGACGACGTACTTCTCGACACGGCGGGGCCCGCCGAGGTCGAGGCGCGCCTCCGTCTCGCGATGGGCCGGCAGCAGATCGTCGCCGACGACTCCCCGATGGAGATCCGCAACGGCGATCTCTCCGTGGACGAGGCGACGTACAGCGCGAAGCTGAAGGGCCGGGTCCTCGACCTGACCTTCAAGGAGTTCGAGCTGCTCAAGTACCTGGCGCAGCACCCGGGGCGCGTCTTCACGCGGGCCCAGCTCCTCCAGGAGGTCTGGGGCTACGACTACTTCGGCGGTACGCGGACGGTCGACGTACACGTACGACGGCTGCGCGCGAAGCTCGGTGTCGAGCACGAGTCGCTCATCGGCACCGTCCGGAATGTCGGCTATCGCTTCGTCACGCCGGAGAAGGTCGACCGTGCGGCCGACGAGGAGAAGGCGAAGGCGGCGCGGCCCAGGGCGGAGGGCGAGCGCGAGGAGGGCGCGGGGAAGGCGGCACCCGCCGCGGCGCCCGCCCCTGTGTCTCCGCCGAAGGAAGCTGCCGTACGCCCTGCCCAGCGGTAGTTCCATCCGCGTAGACTCCGCGCGTGGCCAAGGTGACTCGGGATGACGTGGCGCGACTTGCGGGTACTTCCACCGCCGTCGTCAGCTACGTGATCAACAACGGACCCCGGCCGGTTGCCCCGGCCACGCGCGAGCGTGTACTCGCCGCGATCAAAGAGCTGGGGTACCGGCCGGACCGGGTCGCCCAGGCCATGGCGTCGCGGCGGACCGACCTCATAGGCATGATCGTGCCGGACGCGCGGCAGCCGTTCTTCGCGGAGATGACGCACGCCGTGGAACAGGCGGCCTCCGAGCGCGGAAAAATGGTGCTCGTCGGCAACACGGACTACGTGGACGAGCGCGAGGCCCATTACCTGCGGGCGTTCCTGGGCATGCGGGTCTCCGGTCTGATCCTCGTCAGCCACGGCCTGACGGATCAGGCCGCGGCGGAGATCGACGCGTGGGACGCGCGGGTCGTGCTGCTGCACGAGCGGCCCGAGGCGATCGACGACGTGGCGGTCGTGACGGACGACCTGGGCGGCGCACAGCTCGCCACCCGGCATCTCCTGGAGCACGGCCACGAGTACGTCGCTTGCGTCGGCGGCACGGCCGAGACCCCGACCGTCGGTGACCCGGTCTCCGACCACGTCGAGGGCTGGCGGCGGGCCATGCGGGAGGCCGGGCTTTCGGTGGAGGGACGGCTTTTCGAGGCGCCGTACAACCGATACGACGCGTATCAAATGGCGCTGGGTCTGCTCGCCGGGCCGGATCGCCCGACCGCGATCTTCTGCTCGACGGACGACCAGGCGATCGGTGTGCTGCGGGCGGCGCGGGAGCTTCGCATCGATGTCCCCGGGGAGCTGGCGGTCGCCGGTTTCGACGACGTGAAGGAGGCGGGCCTGACGGACCCGCCCCTGACGACGGTGGCGTCCGACCGCCCCGCGATGGCCCGCGCGGCGGTCGATCTTGTGCTGGATGACGGGCTGCGGGTCGCCGGTTCCCGGCGGGAGCGGCTGAAGCTGTTCCCCTCGCGGCTGGTGGTCCGGCAGTCCTGCGGCTGCAACTAAGCGCTCGACTTCACCCGGGCTTGACCGTCTTTATAACGGGCATACGCGGTTCTACCGGTGTTCTCAGGGCGTCCTCAGACCCCTCTCATGAAGGCCCCGCAGCCTAGAACCCATGACCGACACCTTCCGCCACAGCGGCGAGTACCCCCAGCAGCCGCAGGCCGCGTACCCACCTCCGCCCGCTTACGCACCGGAAGAGCCCCCGAAGCCCCCGCGCCGACGGGCGAAGGGCCCCCTCGCGCTTCTCGCCGCCGTGGCCATCGCGGCAGCGGCGGTAGGTGGCGGAACCGCCTACGCCTTCCAGGAGCTGACCGGCAAGGACGGCTCGACCGGCACCAGCGCCACCAGCACCGACGTCGTGCCGACCAGCCAGAAGGGCACCGTCTCCGGCGTAGCCGAGGCCGTCAGCCCCAGCATCGTCGAGATCAGCGCCAAGTCCAGCGCGGGCTCCGCCACCGGCTCCGGCGTGATCATCACGGACGACGGCGAGATCATCACCAACAACCACGTCATCTCCGGCGCCTCGTCGGTCAAGGTGACGACGAACGACGGCAAGTCGTACGACGCCGAGGTCGTCGGCACCGACAGCAAGAAGGACCTCGCGCTGATCAAGGTCGAGGGCGCCTCCGGGCTGAAGCCCGCCAGCCTCGGCGACTCCGACAACGTCAAGATCGGCCAGGACGTCGTAGCGATCGGCTCCCCCGAGGGCCTGACCGGCACCGTCACCAGCGGCATCATCTCCGCCCTCGACCGCGACGTCACCGTGTCGACGGGCGAGGGACAGCAGCAGCCGGGCGGCGGCGAGGGCGGCTGGCCGTTCGAGTACGGCGGCGAGCAGTTCAACGGCGACACCGGCTCGTCGAAGACCACGTACAAGGCGCTGCAGACCGACGCCTCGCTCAACCCCGGCAACTCCGGCGGCGCCCTCATCGACATGAACGGCAACATCATCGGCATCAACTCCGCGATGTACTCGCCCAGTTCGGCCCAGGGCGGCAGCGGCGACGCCGGCTCGGGCAGCGTCGGCCTCGGCTTCGCCATCCCGATCAACACGGTCAAGGCCGACCTCGACACGCTGCGGGCTGGCTCCACCGACTGACCACGCCGACCCGACCGGCGACCCGACACCGATCCGGCGGGGCTCGGCCTCCCGCTGACCGTCGCGCGCCGCAAGCCCCGCGCCCGCGTGCGAGGCTGATGAAGGACCCGTCCGAGACACACGTACCCGAGGAACCGACACCGATGAGCCCCGCCGAAGGCGAACAGCAGCAGCGCATCCTGATCGTCGACGACGAGCCCGCCGTGCGGGAGGCGCTGCGGCGCAGCCTCGCCTTCGAGGGGTACGGCACCGAGGTCGCCGTCGACGGCGCCGACGCCCTGGAGAAGGCCGCCGCGTACCGTCCCGACCTCGTCGTACTGGACATCCAGATGCCCCGCATGGACGGCCTCACGGCGGCACGCAGGCTCCGCGCCACCGGGTCGACCACGCCCATCCTGATGCTCACCGCGCGCGACACCGTCGGCGACCGCGTCACCGGGCTCGACGCGGGCGCCGACGACTACCTGGTCAAGCCGTTCGAGCTCGACGAGCTCTTCGCCCGCATCCGGGCGCTCCTGCGCCGCAGCTCGTACGCGGCCGCGTCCGGGCAGGCCGAGGAGGGCGACACGCTCGCCTTCGCCGATCTGCGGATGGACCTCGCGACGCGGGAGGTGACGCGGGGCGCGCGGACGGTCGAGCTGACCCGCACCGAATTCACCCTCCTCGAGATGTTCCTCGCGCACCCGCGCCAGGTCCTCACCCGCGAGCAGATCCTCAAGGCCGTCTGGGGCTTCGACTTCGAGCCCTCGTCCAACTCCCTTGATGTGTACGTGATGTACCTGCGCCGCAAGACGGAGGCGGGGGGCGAGCCGCGGCTCGTGCACACGGTGCGGGGTGTGGGGTACGTGCTGCGGGCGGGCGAGTGAAGGGCCTGGTCCGGCGGTACCGCGCGCTGCCGTTGCGCTCTCGGCTCGCGATGCTGGTCGCCCTCGCGGTGGCCGTGGCGGTCGCCGCGAGCGCGGTGGCCTGCTGGTTCGTCGTACGGAACGTACTGATCAGCTCGCTGGACGACGCGCTGAGCGCCAACCGGGTGCGGACCGCCGATGTGATCAGCCGGATCGACGTGGAGGGGAACTGCCAGCGTTCGGTGATCCGGGACAAGAACGACCCCGATCTGTTCAAGCAGACGATCCAGGTCGTCGACCAGCGCGGCGGCCACTGCACCATCCTCGGCACCCAGGACCTCAAGGTCACCGAGGCGGACGCCGCCGTCGCCAAGGGCGAGTCCCGCGAGGTGTACCGCACGGCCATCGCGTCGAACGGCGTCAAGTACCGCGCCCTGACCTACCCGCTGGAGGGCCCGCAGGGCCTCGCGGTCACCGTGGCGCGTCCGCTCAGCGAGGTCGACGACACCCTGGACAACCTGGTTCTCGTGCTCACCTTCGTGGCCGGCATCGGCATCGTCGGCGCGGGCGCCGCGGGTCTCTGGGTGGCCCGCACCGGGCTGCGCCCCGTCGACCGGCTGACCGAAGCCGTCGAACACGTCGCCCGCACCGAAGACCTGAACCTCCGCATCCCCGTCGACGGCGACGACGAGATCGCCCGGCTCTCGGAGTCCTTCAACTCCATGACCGCATCGCTCGCCTCATCCCGCGACCTGCAACAGCAGCTCATCGCCGACGCGGGGCACGAGCTGCGCACCCCCCTCACCTCGCTCCGTACGAACATCGAGCTGCTCGCCCGCAGCGAGGAGACCGGACGGGCCATTCCGCCCGACGACCGCAAGGCGCTGCTCGCATCCGTCACGGCGCAGATGACCGAACTCGCCGCGCTGATCGGTGACTTGCAGGAGCTGTCGCGGACGGACGCGGGACCCGGCGGCAGGGTTCAGGTGGTCGCGCTGCACGACATCGTCGAGGTCGCCCTGGAGCGGGCGCGTCTGCGCGGGCCCGAGCTGACGTTCACCGCCGATCTCGCCCCCTGGTTCGTGCGTGCGGAGTCGGCGGCGCTTGAGCGGGCCATCGTGAACATTCTGGACAACGCGGTGAAGTTCGGGCCGCCGGGCTCGACCGTCGAGGTTGCCCTGAAGGACGGCGCGCTGACGGTCCGCGATCACGGCCCCGGCATCCCCCCCGAGGAACTCCCCCACGTCTTCGACCGCTTCTGGCGCTCCCCGTCGGCCCGCAGCCTCCCCGGCTCCGGCCTCGGCCTGTCCATCGTGGCCCGCACGGTGCACCAGTCCGGCGGCGAGGTGGAACTGCGGCCCGCGTCGGGCGGCGGCACCGTGGCGACGGTGCGCCTCCCAGGGGCGGCTGCCCCGCCGCCGAGAACGCCTGATCAGGCCGGTGCTTAACCCGGCAACTCCGTGCGCTCCCACCATTCGTAAACAGGCAGGCGGCCTGCGGCGGTGTCCTCGTGGCGTGCGGTGGCTCGGAAATGCTCGTATCCGCCACGGAACGGGATCTTGAGCTCGATTCCGGGTGGGGTGACGTCGACGATCCGCTCAGGCAGATCGTCGGGGCCGCCCTCAAGGAACGCTTTCGGTGCATTGGTCATGCTGAGAGTTTCCCCCTGGAGGGCGGTCCGGCTCGCCCGTGACGCGCCGAAGGCCTGGTGCCCCTCACTTGCCGATGCCGAGCCCCGCCCCGATCAGCTGCACCCTGATCCCGTCCTTCTGCACGCTCACGTCCTGCAGCCACACGTTGCCCGACCCGGGCAGCTTCGGAAGCCGGAAGGCCAGCGTCAGGCGGTCGGCGAGTACGGGGCGGGTGAGCTCGGAGAGGCCCTTGAGGAGGGCGGGGTCCAGGCCCAGCTTCTTCAGGAGCTCGGGGTGGCCCATCGCGACGTCGATGAGGTTGAGGCCCATCACGTCGTTGATGAACTTCGGGGAGCCGACCAGCTCGTTCAGCTTGGCGTCGCTCTGCAGGGCGTCGCTGACCACGGAGTCGGGGACGCCAAGACGATCGACGATCGACGGGACGGAGAGCAGCGCCTTCGCCTTGGCGGTCTCCTTGGTGAGCCGGTCCGCCGTGGCCTTGCTGAGGTGCAGGCCCTCGGACTCGCGGGTGCCGGGCCGGTAGGTCGCCAGGTCGCCGATCTGCAGGCTCATCCGGCCGATGTCGGTGGAGATGCCGCGGTCGCCGTTGCGCTGGATGCGGGCGTCGGCGCGCACCTTCAGGTCGTGCCCGGCGACGGGCAGCGTGCCGCGGGCGAGCACCTGGTCGCGGCCGTGGCCGCTGAACGTGACCTGGGAGGCGCCCAGTTCACGGTTGAGGTCCTCGAAGGAGAGCAGCACCTCGCCGTGCATCTCGCGGATGAGGGCGCCCTTGATGTCGGTGGGGCCGTCGCCGCTTATCTGTACGTCGGTGGCGGTGGCGGAGACCTGGGCGAGCGAGATCCGGTCGGCGGCGACGTCGGGGACGGTGACCTTGACCTTGTCCACGCGCTTGTCGAGGACCTGGGTGAGGAAGGGGAAGCCCTCGATGTCGACCTCGGGCGCGGCGCTCAGGTGCAGGGACTCCTTGAGCTTCTCGGCGGCCTCGTGCTCGGCGTAGAGCAGGGCCCAGCGGTCGCCGAGCGCGAGGAAGGCGGTGGCGACAAGGAGGGCGACGACGGCCTTCCCGGCGAGCGGAAGCCCGGCGAAGCGGTTGCGGCGGCGACTGCGGCGGCGGTGGTTCGGGGGCTCCCAGGGGGCGTCGTCCGCGTCCGTGCCGTCGGCCTCGTCCTCGTCCGCGTCCTCGTGGAGGAAGTCCTCCAGCGGGTTCGGCGACGCGAGGGCGCCCAGCTCGTCGTACGGGTTGAGCGGAGCGGTCGTTTCCGCGGGCGACTCGCCTGCTGCTGATGCCGCTGATACTTCAGGGGGAACCGATTCGGCGTGCCAACCATCAGACGGATAGGCCTGGTTGCGATCGGGCGGAAGCGTGGCCTCGCGGTGGGGGGAACGCATCAGCTGATTTCACCATACGTTCACACCCCACCCCAAGCCTCACTTACGGTAAGTACCGTTTTCGGCCACTTACTGAGTGCGATTGTTAACGCGCCATTCACTTCACGACGGTGATCCTGTCCGCCTTGGGCGGCGTGATCGGCTTGTCCGCCGAGGAGTTGGCCGTCAGGTAGTCGTTGAACGCCTTCAGGTCATCGCCGCCGACCAGCGGCTTCGTGCCCTTGCCGAGCTCGGCGAAGCCGTCGCCGCCGCCCGCGAGGAATGAGTTCATCGCCACACGGTACGTGGCGGCCGGATCTATCGCCTTGCCGCCCAGCTTGACGGAGTCGGTGACGACGCGGTCGGCGCCGGTCTTGGTCATGTCGAGGGTGTACGTCAGGCCTTCCGAGATCTGCAGGATCTTCGGGGACGCCTCGTTGGGCCCGCTCACCTGCTGCTTGAGGCCGGTGATGAGCTGCGCGCCGGTGAGGTCGACGAGATTGACCGTGTTGCTGAACGGCTGCACGGTGAAGCCCTCGCCGTACGTCACCACACCGTCACCCTCACTGCCGCTCGCCTTGAAGACCAGGTCGGAGCGGATGCCGCCCGGGTTCATCAGCGCCAGATCCGTCTGAGGGTCGAGCGACTTGCCGTGCGCGAGCTGCGCGTCCGCGATCAGGTCGCCGAGCGGCGCCTCGGGAGCGCCTGCGCCGCGCCCCGGAATGTCGGCGGAGATGAAGCCGACGGGCTTGTTGGCGACGGGCTCGGCCAGCTTGTTCCAGCGCCCGATGAGCGAGGTCATGTCCTTGGCCTTGGCCTGCTCTCGGCTGACCACGTGGTTCGCAGACTTCACGGACGTACGGACGATGTCTTTCGTCTTCCGGTCGTACGTGAGCGTCGTGTCCGTGTAGAGCTTCCCGTAGGACGAGGCGGACGTGACCATGCGGGGCTTGCCCGCCGGGTCCGGGATGGTGCACACGTACGCGGAGTGCGTGTGGCCCGTGACCAGCGCGTCGACCTTGGGCGTGATGCCCTTGGCGATGTCGGTGATGGGGCCCGAGATGCCGTCGCCCGCGCCCGGGGAGTCACAGTCGTAGTTGTACGCCTGGCTCGCGGGCGAACCGCCCTCGTGGATCAGCGTGACGATCGACTTCACGCCCTGCTTGTCCAGCTCCTTGGCGTACTTGTTGACCGTCTTGATCTCGTCGTGGAACTTCAGGCCCTTGACGCCGTCGGCGGAGACGATGTCGGGCGTGCCCTCCAGGGTCACACCGATGAAGCCGACCTTGACGCCCTTGTGCTTCCACACCCAGTACGGCTTGAGGATGGGCTTGTCCGTCTTCTCGTCGGTCACATTGGCCGCGAGATAGGGGTAGTCGGCCCCCTTGAACTCCTTGCCCTCCTCGAAGCAGCCGTCCTTGGGGTGACAGCCGCCCTTCTGCATGCGGGCCAGCTCCTTGGCCCCCTCGTCGAACTCGTGGTTCCCGACGCTGGTGACGTCGAGGTCCAGCTTGTTCATGGCCTCGATGGTCGGCTCGTCGTGGAAGAGGCCGGAGAGCAGCGGGCTCGCGCCTATGAGGTCACCGGCCGCCGCGGTCACGCTGTAGGGCTTGTCCTTGCGCGCCGTACGGAGCGACGTGGCGAGGTACTCGGCACCGCCCGCGTCGATCTTCTTCTCGGTCCCGTCGGGCTGCTTCTCCGTCACCTGGCCCGAGGAACCGGCCGGCGGCTGCAGATTGCCGTGGAAGTCGTTGAAGGACAGCAGCTGCACATCGACCGTGCGCTTCTTGGCAGCGGCGGACGCGGAATCCTGCCCGGCGGACTGCCCGGCGGACGACCCGGCGGACGACCCGGCGTTCGCGGGCAGCGCGGCGGCCATCGCGCCGAGCGTGGCGAGACCGGCGGCGACGGCGAGCAGGCGAGTGGCCCGGCGTCTGGTTCTGCGCGGCTGTGGTGTGGCTGACACGTGTCCCCCTGGGATGGGTGTGAGGCGGCTGGAGGCGGTGAGACTCCGTGCGCAGCCTAGGGTCAACGCGCGTAGCGCGACAGGGGGTTGCCGGTTACGGGCCGGTTGCCATCGAGGGCGTTACGGGCGCTTGGGACAAAGCGCCCGCGGGGTCGGTGCGGCATCATGTGCGTCCGGTGAACTGCTCCGGGACCGGCCGCCGCCGTACCCTCGACACCATGACTGACGAGCAGCAGCCTCCCGCCCTCATGCGGCAGATCGAGACCGTCGACGCCCTCACCCCCGCCCAGGCCGAAGCCGTGCTCGGGCTCATCGCGGACGCCGCCCGCGCGGACGGCCAGCAGGCCGTGTCCGAGCAGGGGCGGCTGCAGCTGCGGGGAGGTGCACGGGCGGGGGTGCGGCATCTGTTGCTGAGCGTCGACGGCGAGTTCATCGGGTACGCGCAGCTGGAGGACACCGACCCCATCGAGGCGCCCGCCGCCGAGCTGGTCGTGCATCCCGCGCACCGCGGCCGGGGGCACGGCCGCGCGCTCGGCACGGCGCTGCTCGGCGAGTCCGGCCGCCGGCTGCGGATCTGGGCGCACGGCGGGCACTCCGCCGCGCGGCACCTGGCACAGGTGCTCGGCCTGACCCTCTTCCGTGAACTGCGGCAGATGCGGCGGACCTTGGGGGATCTCGACCTGCCCGAGCCGGTACTTCCGGAAGGGGTCTGTGTACGTACCTTCGTCCCCGGCCAGGACGACGCGGCCTGGCTCGCGGTGAACGCCGACGCCTTCGCCCACCACCCCGAGCAGGGCTCGCTCACCCAGCGCGACCTGGACGACCGCAAGGCCGAGCCGTGGTTCGACCCGGCGGGGTTCTTCCTCGCCGAGCGCGAGAGCGACGGCGAGCTCGTCGGCTTCCACTGGACGAAGGTGCACGCGGACGAGCAGCTGGGTGAGGTGTACGTCCTCGGGGTGCGCTCGAGCGCGCAGGGCGGCGGTCTCGGCAAGGCGCTGACGACGATCGGCCTGAACCACCTCGCGGCGGCCGGGCTGCCGACGGCGATGCTGTACGTGGACGCGGACAACAAGGCCGCGGTGAGCGTCTACGAACGGCTCGGGTTCGTCACGCACGAGACGGATCTGATGTACCGGACGGAGTCCTGAGGGACGTAGGTAGGCACGCGCGAAGGGCGCGGTGTTCTCACGGGGAACACCGCGCCCTTCGCGCATCCTGGACATCTCGCTACTTCGGCGTGATCGGCTCCATGCACATCGAGTACTGCACGCGGCCGCGCCGGGTCTGCTGGTACTCGGACTCGCCCGGAGCACACTCGGACTCGTTCATGCTCGTGACCTTGTATTCGGCCTCGGCGCTCGAGCAGTCGACGGTCTCCATGTCGGGGCTGCCGTTCGACCCCTTGTTCTGCATGCAGTCGCCGACCTCGGTGGCGTCGTCCGCGACCGCGGGCTCGCTGGCGGAGCTGCCCGGCTTATTGCTCGCGGGGCTCGTGGTGTTGCCCCGGCTCGTGTACCACCAGACACCCGCGATGACGCCCGCGATGAGCAGCGTCACCACCTTCATCAGGGGTGACTGCCGACTGAAGGAGCCGCCGCCACCACCGCCACCGCGCGGACGCTGCGGCTGGGGCTGCTGGGGCTGGAACTGCTGCTGCCCGTAGGGCTGTTGGGGCTGCTGACCGTACGGGGGCTGCTGCCCCTGGTAGGGCGGCTGGCCCTGGTACTGCTGCTGCCCGTAAGGCTGTTGCTGGTAGCCACCTTGCGGCGGCGGAGGCATCGACAAGGTAAGTCCCCCGACTTCCCATACATGTTCACGTCATTCGGAGCGGCAGACGTTACAAGATCGTGCGCCCCTTGACGGAACGCACCCCCTTGCACCACCCTTTCACTACTCAACTAGTGAAAGGGTGGTGCAAGGCATGGTCGAGTTCCGTATCGACCGGCGCAGCGGCGTCGCCACCTATCTCCAGATCGTCCAGCAGACTCAACAGGCCCTGCGCCTGGGCCTGTTGGAGCCGGGGGACAAGCTGCCCACGGCCCGTGAGGTCGTCGAGGCCACGGCCATCAACCCGAACACGGTCCTGAAGGCCTACCGCGAACTGGAACGCGAGGGCCTGGTCGAGGCCCGCCGTGGGCTTGGCACCTTCGTACGGAAGTCGCTCGGCTCCGCGCCCGCCGACTCCCCGCTGCGCGGCGAGCTCGACGCATGGGCCGCCCGCGCCCGCGCCGCCGGCATGGAGAGGGACGACGTCGCCGCGCTATTTACCGCCGTACTCGAAGAGCACTTCACGCAGCCAGAGCAGCCCGGGCAGTCAGAGCAGCCAGAGCAGTCCGAGCACGCATCCGAGGGGGACTCCGCATGACCGACACCGCCGCCATCGAGGCGGCCTCGCTGGCCAAGAGTTACGGGAGGCGGGGCAAGACCGCCCTCGGCGACTGCTCCTTCCGGCTGCCCGCCGGGCGCGTCTGCGCGGTCGTCGGGCCCAACGGCGCCGGCAAGTCGACGCTGCTCGCCCTCGCCGCCGGACTGCTCCGCCCGACCACCGGCACCCTCACCGTCCTCGGCACCGACCCGGCCGCCGCCCGCGAGCGCGTCGCGTACGTCGCCCAGGACAAGCCGCTCTATCCGCAGCTCAGCATCGCCGACACCCTGCGGCTCGGGGCCGAGCTGAACCCCGGCCACTGGGACGCAGCGATCGCCGAACGCGTCGTATCAGAAGGGGAGTTGGACCCGAAGACCCGCATCCGCGCCCTCTCCGGCGGCCAGCGCACCCGGGTCGCACTGGCCCTCGCGCTCGGCAAGCGGGCCGAACTCCTGCTCCTGGACGAGCCGATGGCCGACCTCGACCCGCTCGCCCGCCACCAGCTGATGGGGACGCTGATGGTGGAGGCCGCCGAGCACGGCACCACCGTCGTGATGTCCTCGCACATCGTCGGCGAACTCGCCGACGCCTGCGACCACTTGCTCCTCATATCCGGCGGACAGGTGCGGCTCGGCGGCGGCATCGACGACCTCGTCACCGCACACGCCCTGGTCACCGGGCGCCGCCCCGTCGAGGAGCTCGCCCCGCACACCGTCGTCGAATCCCGCGCCACGGGGCGCGGCCTGACCGCGCTGATCCGGCCCGAAGGACCGGTCGGCGACGGCTGGGACGCCGAAGAGCCGTCCCTGGAGGAACTGTTGCTGGCCCATCTCCGCTCCCCCGATGCCGAGCCGCTGCTGCTGCCGGGCACCACGACCCCCGCCGAGCGCGAGGTGGCGGCATGAGCTCTCCCCTCCTCCGCGGCCCTCGCTGGGCCGATCTCCGGCTGCACCGCACCGCCCTGTGGACGGCGGGCGGCCTCGTCGTCCTCGCGGCCGCGCTGACCGGCTACTTCCGGTGGGCCGCCGCGACCTACCCGGAGGCGCCCCACGACTGCGGGCGCGGCGCCTGCGAGGCCACCTTCCTGGGCGCCGCCAGCGCCCAGGACCTCCTGAACGCGTACATGAGCAACGCCTCCACGGCCCTCCTGCTGCTTCCCCTGCTGATCGGCGCCTTCGTCGCGGGCCCGATGACCGGCCGCGAGCTGGAGGCCGGACTGCACCGGCTCGCCTGGACCCAGTCGGTCACCCCGGCGCGCTGGCTCGCCTCGAAACTGAGAGTGGCCGCGACGCTGGGCATCGCCGGGACGCTCGCCCTCATGGGGGTCTACCAGCTCGGCGCCTCCGGCATCCCGGGCCGCTGGAACCTCTCCTGGGCCGACCGGGGCGTGTACGAGGCGACGGGACCCGCGCTCGTCGCGTACTGCCTGCTCGCCGTGGCCGTCGGCGCGCTGGCCGGACTGCTGGTGCGCCGCACGCTGCTCGCCATGTCCCTCACGGGCCTCGTCACCGGGGGCGTCCTGCTGGCCTTCGGCAGCGTGCGCTGGGACCTGTTCCCGGTGAGCACGGTTTCGGGGCGCGCCTCGGGCACGACCCTGCACTACACGATGTATGACCTCCCGCGGAACTCCCTGATCATGGACACGGGCGTCCGCAACGCGGCCGGTGAACGCTTCGTCGCCGGCCAGTGCTCCCCCGGCCATATGGCCGACTTCCCCTGCCCGTCCGACACCCGCATCACCGGCTGGTACGCGGAATTCCATCCCCATTCCCACTTCTGGTACGTCCAGTTGATCGAAACCGGGATCGTGCTCGCCCTCGCCGCCGCGGCCGCCTACGCCGCGTTCCGCGTGCTCAGGCGCCGTACGCCCTGAAGTACGGGCCGGGAAAGGACAGACCCCCGGATGTGTAGATGTCCGGGGGTCTCCGGCACATGTCCCGCACGTCATGTCGCCGTAACCAGTGATTCAGACTGGCTTGCGACCCTCACTCAATGCAGCCCGCCGTGCCCGACCCTCCCCCCATGAACGGGAAGCTCCGCCTCACCCCGGCACTCTCCGACGCGCCCATCGGGGTCCCCGCGCGGAACAATGGGGCCATGAGCCAGCCCAGCACGCAAGGTCAGGTCCAGCACGCCCAGCCCTCTGTGGGCTCGATCGCCGCGCACCGCCCGCACACACTCTCGGCAGCCGTCTCGGACCTCGCCCCGGAGATGGACTCGGACCTCGACGCGTACGACGAGGACGGCCAGGTGGGGCACGACGGCCAGGAGCTTCCGCAGGGCCGCTTCCTGGACCGGGAGCGCAGCTGGCTCGCCTTCAACGAACGCGTTCTGGAGCTCGCCGAGGACCCGAACACCCCGCTGCTCGAACGGGCCAATTTTCTTGCGATCTTCGCCTCGAACCTGGACGAGTTCTTCATGGTCCGGGTGGCGGGCCTCAAGCGCCGCATCGCGACCGGCGTCGCCACCCGTTCGGCCTCAGGCCTGCAGCCCCGCGAGGTCCTTGAGCTGATCTGGAACCGCTCCCGCGAGCTCATGGCCCGGCACGCCGCCTGCTACCAGGAGGACGTGGCCCCCGGCCTTGCCGACGAGGGCATCCACCTGGTCCGCTGGAACGAGCTGACCGAGAAGGAGCAGTCCCGCCTCTTCACGCTCTTCCGGCAGCAGATCTTCCCCGTCCTGACCCCGCTGGCCGTGGACCCCGCGCACCCCTTCCCGTACATCTCGGGGCTCTCCCTGAACCTCGCGGTGGTCGTGCGCAACCCGGTCTCCGGGCACACGCACTTCGCACGCGTGAAGGTGCCGCCGCTGCTCTCCCGCTTCCTTGAGGCCTCCCCGCAGCGGTACGTCCCCATCGAGGACGTCATCGCCGCTCCCGCGCACCTCGCGGAGCTGTTCCCGGGCATGGAGATCCAGGAGCACCACATGTTCCGGCTCACCCGGAACGAGGACCTGGAGGTCGAGGAGGACGACGCCGAGAACCTCCTCCAGGCCCTGGAGAAGGAGCTCATGCGGCGCCGCTTCGGGCCGCCGGTGCGCCTGGAGGTCGAGGAGTCCATCGACCGGAACGTCCTGGACCTCCTCGTGCGCGAGCTGAAGATCAGCGAGGCCGAGGTCTACCCGCTGCCGGGCCCGCTCGACCTGACCGGCCTCTTCGGCATCGCGGCCCTCGACCGGCCCGAGCTGAAGTACCCGAAGTTCATCGCGGGCACGCACCGCGACCTCGCCGAGGTCGAGTCGGCGTCCGCACCCGACATCTTCGCGGCCCTTCGCGAACGCGACGTACTCCTGCACCACCCGTACGACTCGTTCTCCACGTCCGTACAGGCCTTCCTTGAGCAGGCGGCCGCCGACCCGGACGTCCTCGCGATCAAGCAGACGCTGTACCGGACCTCCGGCGACTCCCCCATAGTCGACGCGCTGATCGACGCCGCCGAGTCGGGCAAGCAGGTGCTCGTCCTGGTCGAGATCAAGGCGCGCTTCGACGAGCAGGCGAACATCAAGTGGGCGCGGAAGCTGGAAGAGGCGGGCTGCCACGTCGTCTACGGCCTTGTCGGACTGAAGACGCACTGCAAGCTGTCGCTCGTCGTCCGCCAGGAGGGCGAGTCGCTGGTCCGCTACTCGCATGTCGGTACGGGCAACTACCACCCCAAGACGGCCCGCCTGTACGAGGACCTGGGGCTGCTCACCGCCAAGCAGGAGGTGGGCGCCGACCTGTCGGACCTCTTCAACCGGCTCTCCGGCTACTCGCGCCGTGAGACCTACCGCAGGCTGCTCGTCGCCCCCAAGTCCCTGCGGGACGGCCTGATCTCCCGCATCACCAAGGAGATACAGCACCATCGCGCGGGCCGCCCCGCCTACGTACGCGTCAAGGTCAACTCGATGGTCGACGAGGCGGTGGTGGACTCCCTCTACCGCGCGTCGCAGGCGGGTGTGCCGGTGGACGTGTGGGTGCGCGGGATCTGCGCGGTGCGGCCGGGGGTCACGGGGCTCTCGGAGACGATCCGGGTGCGTTCCGTGCTCGGCCGCTTCCTGGAGCATTCCCGCGTCTTCGCCTTCGGCAACGGCGGGGAGCCCGAGGTGTGGATCGGCAGCGCCGACATGATGCACCGCAACCTCGACCGCCGTATCGAAGCACTGGTCAGGGTCACCGACCCGGCACACCGGGCGGCACTCAACCGGCTCCTGGAGACCGGCATGTCGGACACCACCGCCTCCTGGCACCTGGGCGCGGACGGCAACTGGACCCGGCACGCGCTGGATCCGGAGGGCCAGCCCCTGCGGAACGTACAGGAGATGCTCATAGACGCCCGGAGGCGCCGGCGTGGCACAGCAACACCTTGACGAGTCGACGGCGGGCGAGGTCCTGGCGGCCCATCTCCGGGCCCAGGCCACGGAGTTCCTGCGTTCGCTGCGGCTGCACCGCGAGTCGACGACGGACGCGCAGGGCGCCGAGGAGTCCCTGGAGGCCGCACGGGCGCTGCGCCGCGCGGCCCGCCGCATCGGCGGCACGCTGCACACGTTCCGCCCGCTCCTCGACCAGGAGTGGGCGACGGAGCTCCGCCCCGAACTGGCGTGGCTGTCCGGCACTTTGGCACGGGAACATGCGTACGCGACGCGGTTGGAGCGTCTACTGGACGCGCTGCATCGCTTGTCGGGGGCGCCGGGGGTGCCGGCTCCCGCGGAAGCCGATGTCCCCGCTGTGGGCGCTGCATCTGTCGCCGTTCCTGCTGTGGGCAGGCGTTCCGCAAGGCGGAACGGGTGGGCACAGCCCACAACGCCGGGTGCCGATGAACAGGGCGGCGGTGCCCCGAGGGGCCTGACGGTGGGCGCAGCCAAGGCCGCAGCGCTGCTGGAACGGCAACTCACGCTCGCGCGGACGCGGGCCCACTCCACCGCCCTCCAGGCCTTCGGCTCCTCCCGCTTCCACGCCGTGGCGGACAACGTGGCGGTACTGGCGAGCGAGGTCCCCCTCAGCGCCAGCAGGGAAGCCCTTGAACCCCTGGCGGCCAAAGCGGAGTCGAACCTCGCGGAAGCCGTCGCCGCGCTCCCCCTCGGCCAGGCGGGCCACCCGTACAACGCCGAAGCCCTGGTCCACGGCCTCGCGGCAGAGGCCGCGAACGAGGCCCAGGACGCCCCCTGGCTCAAAGCCCGCGCCCTCCTGCGCCTGCACAGGTACGCCCAGGAGGTCCTCCTGGGCGCCGACGGCACGTCCCCCGCGGACCTCCGCCTCACGGACGCGGGCCACGCCCTCGACCGCCACAGGGAAGCCGCCGACGCCGCATCGGCAGCCGCGTCGGCAGCCCGGACCCCCCGCATCGCCCCGGCCACCGCGTACGCCCTCGGCGTCCTGCACGCCGACCAGCGCCACGAGGTCGAGGCGGCCAGGTTCGACTTCCATCAGGCATGGCTGCGGGAGGCGGTGCACACACCGTGACGGGCGCCGAGGGAGGAGTCGTCCTGGCCGCCGGCTGCGTGCTGTGGCGCCACTCCCCGCACGATGGTGAGCTGGAGATCTGCCTGGTCCACAGGCCGAAATACGACGACTGGTCCCACCCCAAGGGCAAGCTGAAGCGCGCCGAGGACCCCTTGGCCGCCGCCCTGCGCGAGGTCGAGGAGGAGACCGGCCACCGTTGCATACCCGGCGCGCGCCTGCCCACGGTCCGCTATCTCGCCCAGGGCCGCCCCAAAGAGGTCAGCTACTGGGCGGCCGAGGCGGCCGAAGGCCACTTCACCCCGAGCCGTGAAGTCGACCGCGTCATCTGGCTCCCCCCGGCGGCCGCCCGCAATCGCCTCACGCAACCCCGCGACCAGCGCCTTGTCGACGCCCTGCTCAGCGTCCTCAACCCTGCGTGACCCATCGGATACGTTCCGTAACACAAGCCCTAACCAGGCCGACCGCCGAGGTTCACCCGCCGTTCACTCGTGCCCATCGGCCGCTTCACCTGCCCTGCCTAATTTCGGCCTTACAACACGACGTAAGACCGCAAGACCGCAAGAAGCAAAGACGAACGACCTACGCACGCCGCCACCCCAAGGACGGCGGCTCCCGGAAGGAACTCCGAAAGTGAAGCTTCAGCGCAAGAACCGGCTCCGCGCCCTCTCGCTCGGCGCCATCGCCGTCTCCGGCGCCCTGGCCCTCACGGCGTGCGGCTCGGACGACACCAGCGGCGGCAGCGGTGGCAGCGGCAAGGAGACCAACGCCAACGCCAACATCAAGTGCGATGACGCCAAGGGCCAGCTCGCGGCCTCCGGTTCGTCCGCGCAGAAGAACGCGATCGACGCCTGGCGGAAGGTCTACTCGACCACCTGCAAGGACGTTCAGCTGAACTACAACCCGACGGGTTCCGGCGCCGGCATCACCGCGTTCATGCAGGGCCAGACCGCCTTCGCGGGCTCCGACTCGGCGCTGAAGCCCGAGGAGATCACGGCGTCGAAGAAGGTCTGCAAGAACAGCCAGGCCATCGACCTGCCGATGGTCGGCGGCCCGATCGCCGTCGGTTACAACGTGCCCGGTGTCGACAACCTCGTCCTGGACGCCGAGACCCTCGCCAAGATCTTCGACAACAAGATCAAGACCTGGGACGACAAGGCCATCGCGAAGCTGAACCCCGACGCGAAGCTGCCGAAGACCAAGATCCAGGCCTTCCACCGCTCGGACGAGTCCGGCACCACGGACAACTTCACCAAGTACCTGAAGGGCGCCGCTCCCGACGCCTGGAAGTACGAGCCGGGCAAGTCCTGGGAGGCCAAGGGCGGCCAGTCCGCGAACGGCTCCTCCGGTGTCGCGGGCCAGGTCAAGCAGACCGCCGGTGCCATCTCCTACTTCGAGCTCTCCTACGCCTCGGACGGCATCAAGACGGTCGACCTGAAGACCGAGGCCAAGGAGCCGGTGAAGGCCACCGTCGACAACGCCTCCAAGGCCATCTCCGAGGCCAAGGTCGTCGGCAAGGGCAACGACCTCGCCCTTGAGCTGAACTACAAGCCCACCGCCGAGGGTGCTTACCCGATCACCCTGGTGACGTACGAGGTCCTCTGCGAGAAGGGCAACAAGGCCGAGACCCTGGCCGCGACCAAGTCCTTCCTGACCTACATCGCCAGCGAGGACGGCCAGAACGTCCTCAAGGAGAACGACTACGCGCCGATCCCGGCCGAGATCATCTCCAAGGTCCGCACGACCGTCGCTGGCCTGAGCTAGCTGAACCGAGTGCGGCCGGCCCCGTAAGTCAAGGGCCGGCCGCACCGTCCGGTGCACCGCCGCCAGGAGCGACTCCCGCTGACGAAGCGTTGGTCGGCTCCGCAGACCGGAGAATCCCATGGATATACCAAGTAGTACGACGACACCTCCACCCCTCGACCACGTGAAGCCTTCGGCCGTCACGCCCAAGCGTGCCGCCCGTGGCGCCACCCGCCCCGGTGACCGGATCTTCCTCGGTCTCTCGCGCGGCTCCGGCATCACGCTGCTCGTGATCATGGCCGCCATCGCGGCCTTCCTGACCTACCGTGCGGCCCTCGCCCTTGCCGACAACACGGGCAACTTCCTCACCACCTTCGAATGGGACCCGGCCGGTACCACCACCGGCGGCAAGCCGTTCTTCGGCATCGCGGTCCTGGTCTTCGGCACCGTGGTGAGCTCGGTGATCGCCCTGGTGATCGCCGTCCCCGTGGCCATCGGCATCGCGCTGTTCATCTCGCACTACGCGCCGCGCAAGCTGGCAACCCCCATCGCCTTCGTGATCGACCTGCTCGCCGCAGTGCCCTCGATCGTCTACGGCCTCTGGGGCGCCCTCGTGGTCGCACCCAATCTGACCGGCCTCTACAGCTGGCTCGACGACTACTTCGGCTGGACCGGGATCTTCGAGTACCAGGGCGGCGCCCCGCGCTCCCTGATGACGGTGGGCATCCTGCTCGCCATCATGATCCTGCCGATCATCACGAACGTCAGCCGCGAGGTCTTCCTGCAGGTCCCGAAGATGCACGAGGAGGCCGCGCTCGCGCTCGGCGCCACGCGCTGGGAGACCATCCGCATGTCGGTGCTCCCCTTCGCACGCTCGGGCGTGATCTCCGCCTCGATGCTGGGCCTCGGCCGTGCGCTCGGCGAGACCATCGCCGTCGCCACCGTGCTCTCCCCGACCTTCCTCATCAGCGCGTCCGTGCTCGACCCCGGCGGCGGCACCTTCGCGCAGAACATCGCCAGCAAGTTCAACGAAGCCAGCGAGTACGGCCGTGACGCGCTCATCGCATCCGGCCTGGTCCTCTTCGTCATCACCCTGCTGGTCAACGGCGCGGCCCGCCTGATCATCGCGCGCCGCAAGGAGTACTCGGGGGCCAACGCATGAGCGCCACCATCGTCAAGCCCACGAGCAGCCTGCAGGGCGCCCGTCTCCCGCGCTGGACGCCGCTGGTCGTCGCGCTCGGCTCCGCCGCCGCCGGTATCGGCATCGGTGTGGGGGCGAGCCTCGACAGCCGTATCCAGTGGGGCCTGATCGCGGCCATCCTCTTCATCGTCGTCTCGTACGTCATCGCGGTCGCCGTCGAGGGCGGACGCCAGGCCAAGGACCGCCTCGCCACCTCGATGGTGTGGGTCACCTTCCTGCTGGCCGTCGTCCCGCTCGCCTCGCTGATCTACGAGACCGTCGAGCGCGGCACGAAGGTCTTCAACGGCTACTTCCTGACCCACTCCATGGGCGTCGTCGCGGACGACGAGCCCGGCGGCGGCATCTACCACGCGATCATCGGCACCCTGGAGCAGGTGCTCCTCGCCTCCCTGATCGCCGTGCCGATCGGCCTGCTCACCGCGATCTACCTCGTCGAGTACGGACGCGGGAAGCTCTCCAAGGTCGTCACGTTCTTCGTGGACGTCATGACCGGCATCCCGTCGATCGTCGCGGGCCTGTTCGTCCTGAGCTTCTGGATCCTGATCCTGGGCTTCGACTTCTCCGGCTGGGCCGGCGCCATGGCGCTCGCCATCCTGATGATGCCGGTGATCGTGCGCTCCACCGAGGAGATGCTCAAGCTCGTCCCGAACGAGCTGCGGGAGGCGTCACTCGCCCTCGGCATCCCGAAGTGGCGGACCATCCTCAAGGTGGTCCTGCCCACCGCGATCGGCGGCATCACGACGGGCGTCATGCTCGCCGTCGCCCGTATCGCGGGCGAGACCGCACCGGTCCTGCTCCTGGTCTGGGTCAACCCCATGATCAACACGAACCCGTTCGAAGGCTCGCAGGCCTCGCTGCCGCTGTACGTCTACCAGCAGTACGCGGCGGGCAATCAGGCCGGTTACGACCGCGCCTGGGCCGCGGCACTCGCCCTCATCGGCTTCATCATGATCCTCAACCTGGCGGCCCGCGGCGTAGCCCGCTGGAAGGCCCCCAAGACGGGCCGCTAAGGCATCGATCAGTCGGCTCCGCCGACGGGCGGCCACTCAGCGACCCTCTCGTAACCCCCCTGAAAGCAGTGATCCCCATGGCCAAGCGAATCGACGTATCGGGCCTGACCGCTTACTACAGCGCCCACAAGGCCATCGAGGACATCTCGATGACCGTGGAGCCCCGCTCCGTGACCGCCTTCATCGGCCCGTCCGGCTGCGGCAAGTCCACCTTCCTGCGCACCCTGAACCGCATGCACGAGGTCACCCCGGGCGGCCGCGTCGAGGGCAAGGTGCTCCTCGACGACGAGGACCTGTACGGCTCCGGCGTCGACCCGGTCGCGGTGCGCCGCACGGTCGGCATGGTGTTCCAGCGCCCGAACCCGTTCCCGACGATGTCGATCTTCGACAACGTGGCGGCGGGCCTGCGGCTCAACGGCTCGTACAAGAAGAGCGAACTGAGCGCCATCGTCGAGAAGTCCCTCAAGGGCGCCAACCTCTGGAACGAGGTCAAGGACCGCCTGAACAAGCCGGGCTCCGGCCTCTCCGGCGGTCAGCAGCAGCGTCTGTGCATCGCCCGCGCGATCGCGGTCGAGCCGCAGGTCCTGCTCATGGACGAGCCCTGCTCGGCCCTCGACCCGATCTCGACCCTCGCCATCGAGGACCTGATCGGCGAGCTGAAGGAGCGCTTCACGATCGTCATCGTGACGCACAACATGCAGCAGGCGGCGCGCGTCTCGGACCGTACGGCCTTCTTCAACCTCTCGGCGGTCGGCCAGCCCGGCAAGCTCATCGAGATCGACGAGACGGAGCGGATCTTCTCCAACCCGTCCGTGCAGGCGACCGAGGACTACATATCGGGCCGCTTCGGATAAAGCCTGATCGACCCCTCCGACTCCTTGCGGTGCTGCATGGCGGTGCCACCGCAGGGGAAACAAGAAAGGCCCGCCCCTGGCTCCCGGGGGCGGGCCTTTCCGTTGCTTTCCCGCATTCCTACAGGAACGCGAGGTTGACGATCCAGAAGCTGAGCGCAGCAACAAGCGCGGCCGCAGGCATCGTGATGAACCAGCCCAGAATGATGTTCTTGGCGACACCCCACCGCACCGCGTTTACGCGCTTCGTGGCACCCACACCCATGATCGCGGAGGTGATGACATGCGTCGTGGAAATCGGCGCGTGGAACATGAAAGCGGTGGTGAACATGATGCCCGCGCCCGTGGTCTCCGCGGCGAATCCCTGCGGCGGGTCGAGCTCGATGATCTTGCGGCCGAGCGTACGCATGATGCGCCAGCCACCTGCATAGGTACCGGCGGAGAGCATCAGCGCACAGGCGATCTTGACCCAGATCGGAATGGGCGCGTCGGCGCTCTGCACATCGGAGATGACCAGGGCCATCACCACGATGCCCATCGTCTTCTGCGCGTCCTGCAAACCGTGACCGAGGGCCATTCCGGCCGCCGAAACGGTCTGCGCGATACGGAATCCGCGCTTTGCCTTGTGCGGGTTCGACTTGCGGAACATCCACATGATCGCGCACATCACCAGATAGCCGGCGACGAGGCCGACGAGGGGCGAGATGAACATCGGGATGACGACCTTGTCGAGTACGCCCGACCAGATCACCCCGATCCCACCGGCGAGCGCGGCTCCGACCATTCCACCGAACAGCGCGTGGGAGGACGAGGAAGGCAACCCGAAGTACCAGGTGATCAGGTTCCAGACGATCGCGCCCACCAGAGCGGCGAAGAGAATCCACATTCCCTTGTCGCCGTGCGGCGTCTCGATCAGGCCCTTGCTGACCGTCTTGGCGACCCCGCTGCCCATGAAGGCACCGGCGAGGTTCATCACCGCGGCCATCGCGAGCGCGGCGCGCGGCGTCAGCGCACGCGTGGAGACGGATGTGGCAATGGCGTTCGCCGAATCGTGAAAGCCATTTGTGTACGTGAATCCGAGCGCGACGCCAATGGTCACGATCAAAGCGAAGGTGTCCATGGAGGGGTCAGGACTCCTTGACCGCGATGGTCTCCACCGTGTTCGCCACGTGCTCGAAGGCGTCGGCGGCCTCTTCCAGCACATCCACGATCTGCTTGAGCTTCAGCACCTCGATGGCGTCGTACTTGCCGTTGAAGAGCTGGGCGAGGAGCTTCCGGTGAATCTGGTCGGCCTGATTCTCCAGACGGTTCACCTCGATCCAGAACTCGGTGAGGTTGTCCATCGTCCGCAGATTCGGCATGGCCTCGGCCGTGAGCTCGGCGGCTCGCGACAGGACCTCGATCTGCTGCTCGACTCCCTTGGGGAGTTCCTCGACCTGATAAAGGACGACCAGGTCGACGGCCTCCTCCATGAAGTCCATGATGTCGTCGAGGGACGAGGCCAGGTTGTAGATGTCCTCGCGGTCGAACGGCGTGATGAAGGAGGAGTTCAGCTGGTGGAAGATCGCGTGTGTCGCGTCGTCTCCAGCGTGTTCCGCTGCCCGCATACGCTCTGCGATCTCGGCTCGGGCGGAGGCATCGGCCCCGAGCAGTTCCATCAGGAGCTTCGAGCCCGTGACAATGTTGTCCGCGGATGCGGCGAACATGTCGTAGAAGCTCGTCTCCCTGGGGGTCAGACGAAAGCGCACGTGGGGTCCTCGGGGTGCTTTGGATTCGGTCAGGCTGATGCTAGGCGCATCATCCGGCCACGGCTAACCGGCCGGGACCCAGTGTCGCCCATCAGGCACAGTGATCAGCACACCCCCCGAGGAATCGAGTATCCTATACCCACCCGGGGTATAGGAAAGCCAGTGACTGTCCAGGGACTGTCCAGCAGGAGGACGCGATGACGACCACCGAGGCGGCCGACGCGGCCATGACCACCGAAGCGCCCTCCGAGCACGGCGGCCACGACCAGGGTGTGCACGGCTACCACAAGCAGAAGGACGAGCACCTCAAGCGCCTGCGGCGCATCGAGGGCCAGATCCGCGGTCTGCAGCGGATGGTCGAGGAAGACACCTACTGCATCGACATACTCACCCAGGTCTCGGCGAGCACGAAGGCCCTGCAGTCCTTCGCCCTGCAGCTCCTGGAGGAGCATCTGCGGCACTGCGTGGCCGACGCTGCGGTCAAGGGCGGTGCCGAGATCGACGCGAAGGTCGAGGAAGCCACGAAGGCGATCGCCCGCATGATGCGTACGTAACGCTCATATCCTGCAGACGTGGCGGGGCCCGCCGCGTCCAGCCCCGGGGGAACTAGCCCCGGTCCTCTAGTCCCGGTCCTCGCCCAGCTGCTGCGCCCGCGTGGAGACCTTCAGGACCTCGTCGATCCGGTCGGGGCTCAGCCGCTCCTCGCCGGTGGCACTCGCCGCGATGATGAGTTCCCCGCACAGCTCGATCTCGGCGAGGGCGACGTGGTCCTGAACTGTCGTACCGCGCACCAGAGCCACGTTCATCACCTCTTCCTGACCTTGCTTCCTGCGCCCGTACCGACTTCCTAGAGTAGGGAGCGGCCTACGCACCGCGCATGGCACGGACGGACCATTTCCGCACCGCCGGACGCGACTAGACCTACTGCTCGGCGATCTTCCCCGCGAAGATGTCCTCGCTCGCCGGAAGGCGCACATCGACCTTCACCCCGAAGTCGTAGAGCAGCGTCGTCGACGCCACCTCCGCGTTCGAGACGCTGAACTCCTGGCGCAGCTTCCGCAGCCGGCCCTGCTCGTCGAGGTACGCGTCGAACGGCACCCCGCCCTTGCTGAACCCTTTCGCCGCCGCCCCCAGGGCCCCCCGCTGCCCCTGCGATGCGGACCTCGCGGCGCGCGGCAGGTCGGCGCTCCCGCGGAAGTGCCGCACCTTCACCCCGGCCACCCGGGTCTCCCCCACGTACGTCGCCTTGCTCACACCCCGCAGCAGCTCCGCCGCGGCGAGCGGATCGGTCGCGCCCCCGGCGACGAGGTTGCCGTCCGACAGCGACGCCGTGTCGATCCGCACCCACTTGTCGGAGGGCACCCCGGCCCCCCGGTTCTTCATGTAGAGCGCGCCACCGGCCATCAGCTCCGTGATGGGCCGGTGCTCCTCCGTCCCGGCGGGATCCTTCGGCAGCACCACCACGAACCGCCCCAACTGCCGCTTGAAGTCGTACGAGCCGTGCCCACGGATGGTCACGCGGGTCCCGCCGCTCGCCATCTCCATGGACGTACGGGCCTTGGAGCTCCCGGCCCGCACCAGGGAGTCAGCGGAGCCGCGCACCGCGTCGACGGAGTCCTCGGCGCCCGGGGGGCTGTCGTCGGCGGCGGCCCCGCTCCCCGAACAGCCCGTTGCGACAGCCATGAGACCCACCGCGGCGGCCGTGACCACCGCCCCGACTGTGCGCCTGTGCAGCTGACCCATCGCCTGCCTACCCCCAAGCCTTCCCGTGCGGAGCCGAGTCCCCCTGTCGTCCCGTGTAACGACCGGTACGTTGCCCCGTCACGCGTAAGAGCACCGGCCCGGCATCGGTACCGTGGAGCAGTGGCCGAGGAACAAGGACAGGAACCGCACCGCACGACAACGGTCGAACAGGGCCGCTTCTGCGCGGCCAGGTGCAGCTGTGGCTGGCGCGGGCCCGCCCGCAGAGCGCGCAGCAAGGCGCGGACGGACGCGGCGTCCCACGTGTCGGAGGCGTAAGCCCTCCCTCTCCTTCCGTCTCCCCTCTCCCGGAACCCCGAGGTCCCGTACGCCGTCTCGTACTCCGGGAAGCAACGGGAGGGGCGTCATGGAACGACGTACGTTCATCAGCACATCCGCGGCGGCCGCCGCTGTCACCGCTCTGACGGCCGCGGGCTGCTCCAGTTCCGGCAGCGGCGGGGGTGCCGCCTCCCGCAGCGCCGCGGGCTCAAGCACTCCCATCCGTACGTCGAGCGCCGCCGCGTCCGCCGCGGCGAACCTCAAGGCCCTCGCCAAGGACCTGGACGGCACGCTGGTCAGGCCCGGCGAGGCCAAGTGGGCGGCGGCCAGGCAGCTTTACAACACCCGCTACGACACTCTGAAGCCGACGGCGGTCGCGTACGTCGCGGGTCCCGACGACATACGCACGACTCTGACGTACGCCCGCGCCCACGACATCCCGGTCTCCATACGCAACGGCGGCCATTCCTACGGGGGTTGGTCGTCAGGCACGGGCCGCCTGATCCTCGACGTATCAAAACTGAACAGAACACGTGCGAGCGGGACGACGGCGACGGTCGGCGCGGGCGCGAAGCTGATCGACGTCTACCGCGCACTGGCCGCGAAGGGCGTGACGATTCCGGCGGGCTCCTGCCCGACGGTGGGCGTCTCGGGCCTGACGCTCGGCGGCGGCCATGGAGTGGTCTCCCGGGCGTACGGCCTGACCTGCGACAGCCTGACGTCGGCGACGCTGATCACGGCGGACGGAAAGCTGGTGACGGCGAGCGCGCGCGAGAACAAGGAACTGTTCTGGGGGCTGCGGGGCGCGGGCAACGGGAACTTCGGGGTGGTGACGGAGCTGACGTTCCGCACGCACAAGGCCCCGCAGGGGGTTTCCGCGTACATGACCTGGCCGTGGTCGAAGGCGGCGGCGGTCATCAAGGCGTGGCAGGAGTGGGGCCCCGACCAGCCGGACGAGATATGGTCCTCCGCCCACGTGGCGAATACGCCGGGCGGCACCCCAACAGTCTCCGTCGCGTGCTTCTCTCTCGGTACGTACGGCGACCTGCAGAACGCGGTGGACCGCCTGGCCGACAAGGTCGGCGCCCCGGCGCGCAGCGTCTCGCTGAAGCGCCGCTCCTACGAGGAGTCGATGGAGGTGTACGCGGGCTGCTCCTCCTTCTCATCGGATGCCCAGTGCCACCTGCCGGGGACGACGCCGGGCCGTAGCCCCCAGGGAGCCCTCAACCGCGAGACGTACGCGGCAAGCTCCGACTTCTTCGACCGCTCGCTTTCTGCGGCGGGTGTGCGGGCTCTGCTGACGCAGGTGGAGAACGTGACGGGGGCGAGCGCGGGCAGCATCGCGCTGACGGCGTTGGGCGGCGCGATCAACCGGGTGGACCCCGGGGCCACAGCCTTCGTCCACCGCCGCTCTCGGGTGCTGGCTCAGTACATCGCTTCATGGCGGCCGGGCACGTCCGGCAAGCCGGCCCAGGCCTGGCTGAAAACCGCCCATGGAGCAATGTCGCGCTACGCCTCCGGCGCGGCGTACCAGAACTACGCGGACCCCACCCTGACGAACTGGCGCAAGGCGTACTACGGGGACGCGGCGCCTCGCCTGAAGAAGCTGAAGCAGCAGTACGACCCCAAGCGCTTCTTCGACTTCCCTCAGGCGATCTAGCGCACGGAGGGCGCCCCGCCAGTCGTCGTACCCCGAACAGCCGGTCCCGCGACTCGAACGGCCCCCGCGACACGCCCTCGGGTGGACTAGTTCGCGGGGGCCCGTTGCCCTGGGGGTATGCGTACTCGACCAATAGGTGCCGCCACGGCGGCAGCCGCAGCCCTGCTGGCCCTCTCCGCGCCGCCCGCCGCCCACGCGGCCACCCACGACCACCCCGCCGCAGGCCCCCTCGCCGCAGCCTCCGCGGGCATCGTCGCCGCCGCGGGCGGAGTCGGATGGTGGCTGCTTCGGCGCGGCCGACGGGAGGCTACGCCGCCAGGTCCCGGTCTTCCGGGGTCGACGTCGGCGCCGAAGACGACGGCCGAGCCACCTCCGCCACCCCCGCCGGCCTCGCCCACACCAGCCGCCCCACCCGCCCGGACCGACCGACAGCCATAGCCAACGGCGTGAGCACAGCCATCGCAAGCGGCGAAAGCAGCAGCGCCACCGCCGTGCCGAGCGCGAACCCGCCCACGACGTCCGTCGGATAGTGGACGCCCATGAAGACCCGGCAGAAGCCTTCGAGCAGTGCGATCGCAATGCCCGCCAGACCGAACTTCCGGTTGGCGACGAATAGCGCGGCCCCCAGAGCCATCGCCAGCGTCGCGTGATCGCTCACGAAGGAGAAGTCGGTCTTTCCGTCGACAAGGACCTCAAGGCCGTCATGGTCCATGAAAGGCCGACGGCGTTCCACAAATCCGCGGATCGGCACATTTACAAGGACCGCGATCCCGGCGGCGAGCGGCACCCAGACAACGGCGGCCACGGAAGCGGCCGCCTCCTCTAGCGCACCCCGCTTCCGCTGCCCCCACCAGCACCAGACGACAAGAAGAACAAGGGCGAGCAACAGCCCGTACTCACCGACGAATTCCATCGATTTCGCCAGCCAGCCCGGCGAATCCTTGGCCAGGCCGTTGATGTCGTAGAGCAGGCTGACGTCGGGGTTCGACCCTGTTGTGTCGAGTCCAGCCATGGTGCTGCGGCCCCTTGTCTTCTCGGTCTACTCGCCATGGGCGCACGATTTGTACGCCCTTCCATCAACCCCCGTGATCAGTGCCGCTTGCCCCGTGGTCAGTGCTGCCTGCTGGGTGGTCTCGCGTTCCAGTCAAGGGAACGTGCGACCCCATCCACTACGTTCCACCCTCCACCGAATGATCACTCAGACGTTACCGAAGAGAGACTCATCGCCGCAGCTCAGAGAAGTGCGCTGACGGAGAGTTCAAGCCACATCACATCACGCGTATGCCCTGCGTGCGCCCCCCGTACAGCTTCCCTCAGGCCGCCGTTGCCTTGTCGGGCAGGGCCTTCGCCCCGTCCTCGGTGACGCGAGTCGCGCCAAAATAATCCGGCGTATCGATCGGGTCGAAGCGGATGACGGCACCGGGCCGCGGGGCGTCGATCATGTAGCCGCCGCCGACGTAGATTCCCACGTGCCGGATGGCACGGGAATTGGTGAGGTCGTCGGAGAAGAACACGAGGTCACCCGGGAGCAGTTCGTCCCGTTTCGGGTGCGGTCCTGCGTTGTACTGATCATTCGCCACACGGGGCAGTGTGATGTCCACGCTGCGATAGGCGGCGAGCGTAAGCCCGGAACAGTCGAATCGGCCGTTCTGATCGGCCGTCCCATTACCGCCCCACAGATACTCGGTGCCGAGCTTCTTCTGTGCGTAGTAGATGGCCCCGGCGGCCTGCTGCGAGGGCTGCACGCGGCTGGTGGGCCGGGCGAAGCTCTTCTGCAGAGTCGTGATGGTCTTCACGTAATTCTGGGTCTCGCGGTAAGGGGGTACGCCGCCGTACTTGATGACGGCGTAGGCGCCCGCGTTGTACGCGGCGAGCATGTTCTTGGTCGGGCTCCCGGGGGCGTCCTTCACATATCCGGCGAGTTTGCAGTCGTACGAGGCGGCGGACGGAATGGCGTCCTGCGGATCCCACACATCCCTATCGCCGTCCCCATCCCCATCGACCCCGTGCGTGGCCCAGGTCCCCGGAATGAATTGCGCTATCCCCTGAGCCTTGGCCGGACTCTTCGCGTTGGGATTGAACCCACTCTCCTGATAAAGCTGCGCGGCGAGGAGAGCCGGATTGATGGCCTTGCACAGATTGCCCCACTTCTGCACGAGAGGCTGATAGCTGGCGGGCACGGCACCTTTCGCGAGCCCTACGTTCCCCTGCCCGGCGCCGTTGGCGATGCTGCCGGCGGCCATGTACGTCCCCACGACGAGCAGGGCGATGAAACTCATCGCCCCACCGATGCCGACGGCTGCGACCAGCCACGCCTTACGCACCGTCAACCACCCCTCACCACGCGGGAGTCCACCGCAGATCAGTGTAGAGGCGGCACCTGTGCTGCAGGGTGATCTTGGCCTACCGTCGCGGCTTGTCCCCGTACACCGGGAACTGTCCCGTCTCGACGTCGAGCCCAAGGGGCTCGGGGAGGCCGACGGTCTCGCCGTACTTGCCCGGCATCACGTCTTGGTAGCCGCCGTTGGCAGGGCGGGTGTACAGCACCCAAGTGCCCTTCCTCGGATCAATGGCCAAAAGGGCCACCACACCAGCGAGGGCATACCAATCGGCCTTCTCGCTGATCCCCCTTGCCTTCTCAGACGGTGAGATCACCTCGACAGCAAGCGCGACGTCCACCGGGTCTGCCAACCAGTCGTCGTCCTCGGCCCACGCGTCGGGCAGGACGATCAGATCCGGCGTCGCATAGTCATCACGGTCGTCCGGCATCATCACTGACGAGTTCTCGTATGCCCGCGGCCCGTCCGGCAGCGCCCGATCCATCTGTCGACGCAGAGAGAAGACCACTCCCGCATGCTTCCCAGTGGGGGGCGGGGACATCACGAGGCTTCCTCCCAGCACCTGCACCCGCAGACCTGTCAGTTCTTCGATCTTCTCTGCGACCTCGCGCAGGTTCCCCGGCCTCGGGCGAGGGTGGAGCGGATACAAGCGGGGCGCACGCGGCTCGGACATCGTTCGCGGCCTCCGTCCCTCCGACGTTGTGGCTACGCGAGAGGTTCGGGTGGGAGGACCCGTGTCCCGCTCGGCTGCGCTCTCACCGTACTGCGCCGGGTCCTCCACGGCTTCACTGACATTCACCCCCGCCTGCACTCGGCCCAGAGGAGCTTGCCGCCGTACGACGGGTCGCCTGTGCCGAGCGGGTACCCGCCCCAGGCGTCAGCACAGGCCTGTACGAGCCGCAGCCCGCGCCCGCTCTCGGCTTCCACCGGGGCGGGCGGGCCGCCGGTGGTCCCGAATCCGGGCGGGATCTGCGGGTTGGAGTCCCACACGGCGACGCGGATCCCCTGCGGGGTGGCCTCGCGGAGACGGAGGGCGTAGGAGCCTTGGGTGTGGCAGTGGGCGTTGTTGAGCATCTCCGCGGCGAGGAGTTCAGCGGTGGGGGCGAGTTCGGCGAGGCCGTGGGTGGCGAGGACCGCCCTGAGCGTGGCGCGGGCGATGCCGGGGGCGCGGGGGTCGTGCGGGAGTTGGAGGGTGTAGCTCCAGGGCGGGGATACGGTTGTGGGCAGCATGGAACTCTCCGTTCAGGGGCGGTAGTTCATGGAGCCCAGTGACGTTGCCGCTCCGTCGAGCGGGGTGCTTCCGGGCGTTGGCGCCTGAACCTCAAAGTAGCGGGACTGGATATATTCTTCAGCCGAGTTGGGGCAATTTCAAAGCCAGCCACTCGTGTGAGTGACCGGCCAGCACAGAGGAGCGACAGGCATGCCCGTGAGGACCAACCCGACGGCACGCCAACTCCGCCTCGGCGCCGAGCTGCGCAGACTGCGTGAGCGGGCGGGCCTGACGTCAACGGAAGCTGCTCGGCTCCTTGGCATGAAGCAGGCCCAGGTCAGCAACATGGAGACCGGACGCCTCGGCGTGAGCGCGGAGCGCGTGCGGGCTCTCGCCTGCCAGTACGAGTGCCCGGACAAAACTCTGGTGGACGCCATCGCGGGGATGACCGGCGAACGCAAGCGTGGCTGGTGGGAGGAGTACCGGGACATCCTGCCGGCGAGACTGCTGGACCTGGCCGAACTGGAGCATCACGGCCACGAGTTGCGCACTGCGCATACGTCGGGCATCCCCGGCCTCCTCCAGACGACGGAGCACGCACGCGAGGTCTTCCGCCAGGTTGTCCCCGAACTGACGCCACCGGAGGTGGAGCACCGCACCTCATTCCGCATCAAGCGGCAGGCGGTCCTCTTCCGGCGGGACACAGTCCCGTATCGAGCGGTCATTCACGAAGCCGCACTGCACATGAGGTTCGGTGGCCGTGAGATTGCCAGGCAGCAGCTCAAGCACCTGCTCAAACTCGGCGAGCACCCGAACGTCTCCATCCTGGTCATCCCGTTCGACGCAGGCGGGTATCCAGGTGCGGGGCAGCCCATCTACTACGTCCATGGACCAGTACCGCAGCTCGACACCGTTCAGCTGGATCAGTCCCACGGAATCGTCCTATTGGACGCCGATGCGCAACTCGACAAGTACCGCACGGTACTGGACCGACTAACGGCCCTCAGCCTGATCGAGGTCGAGTCCCGCGCCCTCATCCACAGCATCATCCAAACCCTCTGAGAGGCAGATGTGTCCACCATGAGCTGGCAGAAGTCGTCGTACTGCGGCGAGGGCGAGTCCTGCGTACACGTCACCGCCGATCCCACCGGAACCGACGTCTATCTGACCGAAAGCGCCGACCCCACGGAGGCGATACTCACCGCCCGACCGGCAGCCTTCGCAGCCCTGATACGCACCCTCAACTCTCTCAACTCGTCCGGCGTTTGAGGAAAGGACCGCCCTCCCCATGCCTGAAGGCAACAACATCCCCGCAGACCTCGACTGGATCCGCGCCGCTCCCGAAGGGGAAGAAGGCCCAGGTCCCTGGATCGAGATCGCCTACGGCAAGGACGACGCCGTCTACCTACGGGAAACCAGCGACCCCGAGAACGTGGTCACCACCACCCAGAAGAAGTGGGACGCATTCGTACTGGGCGTACAGGCAGGCGAGTTCGACCACTTCGTAGAGGGCGTCGACTGACAACGGCGGGCTTTGCTGAACCGGTGGTGGTGTTCGTACCGGGGCCGCCCGGTTGTCCCGAGGTTGGCGGTTCCGGGCCGGGAGTCAAGGGCGCTCCGCTGCGCTACGCGTCGGCTGCGCCGATTCCGCTGCGCTCCACCCTTGACACCCACCCCTCCACCGCGAGAAGCAAATTGACCGGGCGGCCACGAAACGGGGCTCACGGGGACGGATCCTTGGGGCGTCCGGCTTCGCGGCCGGGTGCGGACTAGTTCGTATCAGTGCTGCCCGCTGAAGGGGTGCGCGGCCGGTCCGTGGGTCGGTGCCGGTCTCGTCAAGCGTCTACCGACCGGATCTTCCGGGGTGACCGTCACGCTTCACCGGTGCTGGGTGGGGGTGGGGGACCTACTTTGGAAAAGTAGTGTTCTGGCACAAGGGGGGCGCGCGGCACTACGAAACGCAACTTTGCCGAAGTAGGTCACCCACCCCCTCCCGACCAGCTCCCGGGGATCAACTGAATGTCGCACTTGGCGAGTTGCACTCCTGACGCCTGACGTCTGACGCCTGAGGCCCGCCCCGGAAGATCCGGTCGGCAGACGCTTGACGAAGCCGGGACCCATCCCCGAGCCGACCGCGCCCCCTCCCGGCGCCCTTTCAGCGGGCAGCGCTGCTACGAACTAGTCCGCACCCGGCAGACAAGCCGGATGGCCCAAGGACCCGTCCCCGTGAGCCCCGTTTCGTGGCCGCCCGGTCAATTCGCTTCTCGCGGTGGAGGGTTGGGTGTCAAGGGTGAAGCGAAGCGGAATCGGCGCAGCCGACGCGTAGCGCAGCGGAGCGCCCTTTACACCCGGCCCGGAACCGCCAACCTCGGGACAACCGGGCGGCCCCGGCGCCAATCAAAGCCACAGGCCCACCAAAGCCCCCTACTCCGGCTCCACAAACTCATCCGTCAGCACACACCCATCAACCAGCGCCGGCGCCGTCGACACATCCCCCCGCACCCGGAAGTTCGGGTTGCAGTTCAGCTCCAGGAGCCCCGAGGCCGAGAAGTCGCGGAGGGTTTCCCCGTCCGGTGCGATCACCGCGAAGTCCTTGCCGATGGCGAACCCGCCCTCCACGTCCGCGAGCTCGTCTCCTCGGCAAGGTCCGCCTTGTACGCCGTCTGGAACTTCTCCATGTCGCTGGTCTTGAAGACCCGGATCCAGCCGTCCGCACCGTCGTCGCAGGTCCCGCGGAACTGCACACCCCAGCTCATGTCGAACTTCTCGTCCATGGGGTAGTAGCGCTCGTCGGAAGGATCGATGCTGTACCGGTCGCACGTGGTGAAGCGCTGAAGGTACTCGCCCGCCGCCATGACGGTCTTCGCCTCCGGCAGGTTGTCCAGCATCATCTTCTGGCGGACCTCGGGCCCACCGCTGGCCCCGCCGTTACGAGCAGATCCGTCGCCGGAGTCCGAGCCCGTGTCGGCGCTGGGAGCGCTGGGAGCGCTGGGGCTGGACGCGGAGCCAGAGCCTGACGTCGCCCCGGAGGACGACCCAAAGGGCGAGGAAGACCCTGTAGTCGCCTTGTCCGCGCCGCCGTCCTCATCTCCCTCACACCCGGTGACCGTCAGAACAAGAGCCGCCGCCCCGACAACCGCCGCCAGTCTGAGACGCGTACGCATGATGGTGTGATCCGTTCCCCCGCCGAGTCGTGACGCCGGGACCCTAGAGCAACCGCACGTTCATGATCAAACCTGCTGAGCGGATCGACACCCGGCACCGGTCTCGGCTCACGCCCCGCCGAACACCCCCGCGCGGGCAGCCACGTACGCCGCCTCCGCACTCGTACGAACGAGCCGCTCGTCGATCGGGCGGCGCAGGATCAGGAGCCGGTAGTAGAACGGCGCGCTCAGGGCGGCGATGACCTCGGCCGCGTCCGTGCCGGAGGCGAGCTCGCCCCGGTCCACCGCCCGGTGCACGATCCGCGCCACGTGAACCGTACGGGCCGTGAACGCTTCGTGGACCACCTCCACGACGCCCGCGTCACGCGCGGCCGCGGCGACGATGCCCTCGATGAGGTTCCGGTTGCGCCGCGCCCCGTGGAAGTCAGCGATCGCCCGGCCGAGTTCACACAGGTCGTCCCGGAGGGACCCCGTGTCGGGGGTGGGGATCGTCGTGCTGCGCTCGGCGAGGAGATCGACGACGACGCCCTCGACGGTGCGCCAGCGGCGGCGGATGGTCGAGACGTGGACGCCGGAACGCGCGGCCAGTCTGTCCAGGGTGAGATCACCGAACTCCGCCGCGCCGAGCTCGTCGAAGGCGGCGGCCAGTACGGCCGCGCGCGTGCGGGCCGTACGCCCGCCGGGACGGGCCGAGCCGTGCGGCGGCCGCTCCGGCTTCACCGGCCCCCCGGTTTCCGGCGGCCGTTCTCGCTCCAGCGGCCCCTCGGATCTCACCGCCCGCTCCGCCTTCTCTGGTCCTCCATGGCCGCCCAATCTAATGCGCGTCCTCTGCGCATCCCATGAGCACGAGATCTTCACGGCCGCGTCCCCGTACCGGGGTGCCGTCGCATTGCATGACGTGTTCACGCCCGGATAGCGTGACGATCGACTTAATGCGCGTGACTGCGCATTAAGTAGACGAGCACGACAACAAGCAAAAGCACGAACTCGACCACGACGACAACGGGGAACCGCACATGAAGATGCGCACGTTGGCAGCGACCGGCATCGTCGGCGCCGCCCTGCTCGCCGGCCTCACCGGCGGCATCGCCACCGCCGACACCACCGGCACGACCAAGGCGGCCGCCGGCGGCTGCTCCTACGCCAAGCTGACGGCGGAGGAGAGCGTCAAGATCCGCACGAAGACCCGGCTGGACGCCACCGCCGTCGGCCTGCTCCCCAAGGGCAAGGTGGGCCGCGGCTGCGACTCCACCGACACCGGCCAGACCGGCCAGAGCTACAAGCTCTGCGGCGAGCGGGACAACAGCTGGGTGTACCTGAGCTACGCGGGGAAGAAGGGCTGGGTGCCCACCGCATGCATCAAGGAGTGGCAGGGCGCGTGACGGCGCCCACTACGTGACGGCGATCGCCGCCTCACGCCACGATGCGCCACGAGCCGCACAACGGCTCGTGGCGCATCGCCGTATTCACCGTGGCACGTCCCACTCAGCCGTTCCAGGCAAGGGCTATTTCCGCAGGTCAGACCCCCTGGAAGCATTCCAGCGTCCCGCATGAACCAAGATCCCTTGCTGGCCCGGCCGGACCCCCCCTTAGCTGTTGACCGACACCAGCACACAAGCTCGGCAGGCAGGACAAGCCGGACGAGCTCAACGGGGGGACCACCCATGAAGAAGCACACCCGCAAGACCGTCATCGCCGCCATCGGCCTCGTCGCCGCCCTCTCGCTCACCGCCTGCAACGGCGACGACAACGCGTCGGCGGACACCTCGACCAAGTCCCCCGCCGCGTCGGCGGGCACGGGCGGCGACGACAAGGGCAGCAGCACCGGCAGCAGTTCGGGAAGCAGCACCGGCGGCGGGTCAGGCGAAGCCTCGACCGGCGGTGCGGGCTCCAGCGGCGGCGAAGGCTCCACCGGCGGTGGTGAAGACGCGCAGGGGACCGCCGCCGGCACCGGCGACAACAGCGACGGCGAGATCGACATCTGTCGTACGGACGAGCTCGAAGTGAACGCCACGGACAACACCACCGACAAGACGGAAGGCGTCGTCACCGTCGTCTTCAAGAACGGCGGCGGCCGCGACTGCTCGATCAGCGGCTACGCGGGGGTCGACCTGACGGCGTCCACGGGCGACACCCTCTCCGTCGACCGGAACGGCGAGGCCCCGCACCCCGACATCCTGAAGGACGGCGAGTCCGCCGCCTTCAACATCACGTTCCCGTACAACAACACGGGCGGCTCCGGCATCCGCATCACCAACCTCGTCGTGACGCCCCCGAACGAGACGAAGCACGTCACGCTCGACTGGCCCGCGGGCACGCTCCCGGTCTCGGACGGCGAGGGCGCCGTGAAGCTGGAGATCAGCCCGGTCGGGAAGGTCAGCGACTCTCCGGCCGGCTGAACCCGGCGCCACCGCCTGGCCCGTCGCTAGGAAGCGGTCCGCTGCGGCACCACCTGGATGCCGAACTCGTACGAGCCGATCGCCACCGCGATGCCCGAGAACAGCAGCGCGAAGTGTTCCTGACCGCGCGCGGTCACGATGCCTCCCAGGTCCAACTGGGAGGCATCGGGCCATCCCAGGTCGCCGAGCAGCCCGCGGGTGACCCCCTTGGCGGCCTCGTCGTCACCGGAGAGGAAGATCGTGCTCGGACCCACCAGACTCGCCGGGTCCACCATCACGAACCGGTCCACGGTGGCGAGCGTCTTGACCACCCGCACCTCGGGGTACTCCTGCTGAATCTCCTCGCTGAGGCTGTAGTTGGGGTGGGACAGCTCCATGGTGTCGGTGAAGGTGTAGCCGACCCCGATGTCGACAAGCACCTTCCCGGCGAGAGCGGCCGCGCCGATCTCCTTCAGTACGTCCATAGAAGCCGTGCCCGGCGCGGCGTTCACCAGCACCTCGCCGTGCGCGGCCGCCGCACCGAGCCCGGCGAGGGTGAACCCCTTCAGCTCCTCGGCCTCTCCCCGCTCCTTGGGGTTTCGCGACCCCAACACGACGTCATGTCCCGCGGCACTCCAGCCAGTCGCCACCGCGCGCGCCACATTTCCCGTTCCAAGCAGTCCAATTCGCATGTCCAGGACGCTAATTGGGCCTGCCCGCAAGGGAATCGGGCGCGAGCCCCAAGCCCGCTCGTCCCGACGACGTACTCCAGAAGCCCGAGCCACGGCTAGGCCGCCGGGCTGAAGATCTTCGTCAAGTGATAGTCGAGCGTGGCGCGTACGTCATCCAGCGTGCGGCGCTCGTGCAGTACGTCCCCGCCCAGTCCGACCGCCGCCGCCACCAGCAGGTCCGCCTCCCGGTGGGCGTCCAGGCCGGGGGCCGTCTGGCCGTTCGTCTGGGCCATGGCGATGAAGCCGGCGATCAGGTCCTCCAGGGGATGCTCGTCGCTCAGGAAGACCGCCGCGATGGCCGGGTCGGTGAGGCTGCGGGCGTAGTACGCGGAGAACACCCGCAACGCCATGGTCCGTTGGGCGTCCAGGGGCAGGAACTCGTCGAGCATCGCGCTCAGGACCCCGCGCAGGTTCGCGGGGTCGAAGTGGACGCGGGTCCTGGCCAGGCGTTCGTTCTCGCGGTGGAGCAGGTGCAGGGCGGTGACCAGGAGCTGGTGCTTGCTGCCGAAGTGGTACTGGACGACACGGAGCGACACCCCGGCCTCCGCCGCGATCTCCCGCATGCTCGCCGCGTCCAGACCCCGCTCGGCGGCGATGCGCCACACCGCCTCGGCGATCTGGCGGCGCCGCTTGCGCGACTGCGCGCTCGTCACCGTGTCCGCGGGGAGGGCGGCCTCGGGGGCGGGGGTCAGCTTCCGGCGTCGGTAGGCCCTCGCCTGGCAGCTGCGGGAGCAGTAGAGGGCGGGGCGGCCGCGCTTACCCGCCGTGCTCATTTCCGCACGGCAGACCGTGCAGCGGGCCGTCTCCCGAACATTCTTTTCGTCACGCACGCCACCCACTATAGAACTTAGAATGTGTGACGTAATAGAGAGAATTCCCAATGGAGGGAAGGGAATCGCTTGCCGGCGCTGATACGTTCGTAACGTGAAGTACGACATCCTGCAGATCCTCGGCGCGGTCCTGATGTGCTTCTCCGCGCAAGGGGGCATCCGAATCCTCCTCGACCACGACTACACCGGTTTTCTGGGCTGGCTCCCCGGCGGCTTCCCCACCCTCCTGGCCGCATACGTCATTGCCCTGACCCTCGGCGTTCTCCTCACCGGCTGGTCCCACACCCAGGCGAAAGCACTCGGCCGCCGCAGTTGACGCGTGTCCAACTTTCCCCGATCGTAGGGGAATTGGGCGCAAATCAACGCGCTGCATGCACCGGCTGGGGGGAGCCGCAAATGCAACCTGGGGACCCGCACGACTCGGTACCGGGCGCCAATCAGGGGGATCAGAGGGAAGCGTCTCAAGGCGGCCAGAGCGGGCCGAGCGGCCCGAGCGGCCAAGGCGGTCAGTTCGGGCCGCCGCCGCCCGTCATTCCACCGCCGCCCTCCGCCCCACCCACCGTGGGGCCACCCCCGGCCGGTCCGCCCTCTCCACCCCCTCCACCCCCTGATGCCCTCCAAGCCCTCTCCACCGCCCTGCTCAACCTCACCGGCCTCGGCCTCGGCTACGTCCTGCTCAAGCGGTGGCTCCCGGCCGCCCTCTGCTGGGCCGCGACCGCCGGGCTGCTCTTCGCGGCGCTGCCCGCCGACGTGGGCGGCGTGCCCGGCGGCGTACTCATCGGCTATGTGGCCTTCCTGGTCCTGGCCGCCGCCGACGGGGCACGCCGCGCCCTGCGCACCGGGACCGCCTGGCCGCTGCGCGCCCCCGTCGCCGTCGGGCTCGGCCTCGTACTGCTCGCCGTGCCTGCCGGCGGCGTCATCGCGTACGACGGCGCGCGCGACGACGCCATCGAGGAGATGCTGCTCGAGCGGCTCGAGAAGGCCGACAGGATCGTGACGGCCGCCGACGGCCGCTCCTTCGACTCCGCCAAGGACGACTACCGCTCCGCCCTCGCCGTCTACCGCGACCTCGGCGACGACCACCCGGGCTCGAAGGCCGCCGACCGCGTGCCGGACAGCCTGAAGACGTACTACGAGTCCGTCGCGACCCCGTACGAGGAGCGCAAGTACTGCGACGCCCTCGAACCCCTCAAATACCTCCGCACCCTCCCCGACGATCTCGGCAAGGACCGCCTCGGCTCCCTCGCCGCCTGGCCCGACGACCGCCTCGCCACGTCGCTGTACGAATGCGGCACCCAAGGCCTCGGGACGGCCGCGGGCGGCAGCGGTCAGTTCGGTGAACTGCTGCGTACGTTCCCCGACTCCGACCAGGCCGGGAAGGTCGAGCCCGCCATCCGTGACGCCATCGATGAACGGTCGTCCGATCTGAAGGGCGCCGACCCCTGCAAGGCCACGGACGAGCTCCGCAACATCGGCTCCACCGCGAAGGCCCTCCCGGACGACGCGGGCGACGGGCTCTCCGGTGACGCCGAGAGCGCGGTGGAGTCCGGGGCGTACGCCTGCGGGGTCGACGAGTTCAAGGACGGCAAGTTCGCCGCGTCCGCCAAGACGCTCAACGACTTCGCCGACACCTACCGGGGCAACGGCAAACGCGACCGCGCCCAGCAGATCGCCATTGCCGCAGAGATCGCCGCCGCCCGCCCCCAGGCAGGACGGAGCCTGCCGCCCACGAAGTCGCCGGGCGGCGCGAAACTGGAGTACGTCGTCGAGAACGGCGGCCCCGGCCCGCTCGAGGTCCTCTACACCGGGCCCACCACCGGCACCCTCAAGCTCACGGCGTGCGGCAACTGCAAGACGTACACGAGCAAGGCACAGGGCAAGAAGGCCTGCCTCGCGGGCAAGGGCTACCCGAAGAAGACCCTGCGGCTGCCTGCCGGCGAGTACCACTTCCTCTACAAGCGCGGCGCGAGCAGCGCGGGAAGCGTCCGCAACAACACCGAGGGGAGCCAGGTCAGGCCCGGCTACCGCTACACCGACTGCTCGTACGTCGTGACGGGCGGCGGGCTCGGCGACCTTGACGACCTGGATGACCTCGACCGGCTTACGTGAAGCATGATGTGAGACCTGGTCAGAGGGCACGCCGGGCCCTCATTGCCCGGCGTCACCCAGCGTGATACACAGAGTGATCATGCGTTTCAGCCAACGAATGACGCCAAGTCGACATGCACTGGCCCGTTTGTCGGCGAGAATGAGCTGTCCTCTGTACTGCGGTAGGCAGAGGTGACAGAACAACCCACTAGGGGCGGTGAGTTACACATGCTTATGGCAGCCGAAAAGGGCGACATCACCACCATCATCGGCGGGATCGCCCCCGACTGGGGTCCCTTCGGGAGCCTGGGCAACGAGGCACGGGTGATGATCGAGGTCGTGATGGCGATCGCCATCCTCCTCTGTCTCGGCATTGCGATCTGGGGCGCGGCCAAGCAGCGCATCGGCGCGACGGCTCTGCGCGACACCTTCAGCGCCGAGCAGGGCAAGGGCCTGATCATCGCGGGCCTGACCGGCGTCTTCATCATCGGCTCGCTCGGCACGGTCTTCACCATCGTGTACGGGATGGCGGTCTAGCCGCCTCGTCCCCTCCCCCACGTCCCCCGCTTGCTCTCCCTGTCCCCCTCCCCCTGTCCCCCTCCACACCACCCATCCGTCGTGCCCACCGGCTGAGGTTGCAACTCCCTGATGTCGAGTCACCACACCGCGCCCGCGCGGGAACCAGCACGGCTACCGTCGTACGTGGCGGTTCACCGAGAGGTTGAGGGGGCGTACGCGGCATGAGTCCCGACGAGCGGAACGATGGCCTCTTCGGCGGATCGGGCGAGACGCGGACGCGGCTCCCCGAGGGCGAGGGAGGCGGCCAGGACGTCTATGGGGGAGCGCGCAGATCCAGCCGTTCTTCACGGTCTTCGTCGCGGAGTCTCGTGACGGTGGTGGGTGTGGTGGTCCTGCTGATCGCGGCGATCGCTTTCGCGAACCGGGGCGGGGACGATTCCTCTTCCGGGGACGGGGACGGTCAGAAGGCGGGGGCTGCGCCCACCGCCCCTTCCGGGGAGAAGCCCGTCGACGGCAAGACGTCGGGAATTGCTTCAGGGTTCGCGAAGAGCGAGCAGGGTGCGCAGTCCGCTGCCGCGAACTATGTGGTGCCGCTCGGTTCGGCCGAGATGTTCAGCAAGCCCAGGCGCGACGAGATCCTCCGGGCAGTCATGGCACCGTCCAGCGTGAACAGGTTCGAGGCGCAGCTCGACAAGGCGTACACCGCTGCGTTCTTCAAGAACGTGGGCCTGAACGACGACGGCACGACGCCGAACGGCTACCAGTTCGTCTCCCGCACGAGCCCGATCGGCACCAAGGTCACCAGCTACTCGGGTGACCAGGCGACCGTGGAGGTCTGGTGCAGCGGCCTGCTCGGACTCGCTGGGGAGCAGTCCACCAAGCCCGTGACCAACAGCTGGTTCACGATCACCATGAAGCTGGCGTGGACTAACGGCGACTGGAAGGCCACCACGCACACCCAGAAGGACGGCCCCGCGCCTGTCCCCGGCGACGACCGAGCCTCCGGCTCTGATGAGATCTCGAAGGCAGTAGAAGGGTACGGAGGGTTCACCTATGCCCGGTAGCCGTCACGTACTCAAGCTCACCACTGCTGTCGCTGTCGTACAGACCACGGCGGTCCTCTTCGCGACGCGGGCCTTCGCCGCTCCGGAGCCCAAGGACGACGCTTGTGATCTCATCCACGGCCCAGCGAAAAAGTACTGCGAAAAAGGCCAAGACGGCGGCAGCTCCGGCGGCGACGGCAAGTACCCCACCGACGACCCCCTGAACTCCACCGCCGACCCCCTCTCCTCCCTGGCAAAGGGCTGCGCCGAAGCCGCCTCCTGGACCGTCGACAAGCTGTCATCCGCCGTGAAGGAGACCGCCGAGGTCGACTTCACGAACCCCACCTTCCTCAAGCAGTACGCGGTCGTCTTCGCCGCGTCGACCATCCTGACCCTGCTCCTCTGGCTCCTCGCCGTCGCCAAACGCGCAGTGAGAGGCGTCCCCCTCACCACCGCGCTCTCCGAAGCCATCGGGTTCCTCTGGCTGACGGTCCTCGCCTCCGCCTTCACGCCGCTGATCCTCTACACCGTCGTATCCGCGACCGACGGCGTCACGGACGTCATCGCGAAGGCGACGGGCGGTCAGACGGACACGTTCTTCGGGACGTTCTCCGGTGCGCTGAAGAAGGGCGAGGACATCGGCGGCGGGCCGATCATGCTGATCGTCGTCTCGCTCGTGTCGATCCTCGCCGCCGGTGTGCTGTGGCTGGAGCTCGTCATTCGGGCCGCCCTGCTCTACGTAGGAGCGCTGCTCGGCACCGTCGTATATGCGGGGCTCGTCGACAAGAACCTGTGGACGCACGTCCGGCGCTGGGCCGGGATCATGATCGCGGTGATCCTCGTCAAACCCATCATCGTCATCGTGCTCGGCCTCGCGGGCGCGCTCTCCGCCGATGACGGGCCCGACTCCTTCTCGGCCGTCGTGTCCGGGCTCTCGATCATCCTGCTCGCCATCTTCGCGAGCGCCATGATCTACCGCTTCGTGCCGGGCTTCGGCGATGAAATCGCCAACTCCCGTAACAACCGGATCATGCGCGGCGCCGAGAACAAGGCCGCGGCCGTCATCAGCTCCCCCGCGTCCCTCGTCTCCCAGGGCATCAAGACCCACAGCTCCCGGGGCAACGGCGGCGGCGGAGGCGGCGGTCAGGCGCGGCCCGCCAACGCGGCGAGCGGCGGAATGGCCGCCCACAGCAGCCGCCCCTCCGGAGGCGGAGGCGGCGGAGGCAGCGGAGGCGGCGGAGGCTCATCGAACGGCGGCGGATCTGTCCCCTCCGCCGCACCCGCGCCGCGCAGCAACAGCGCGACCAGCACGCCGCACGCGCGCAACCGCGGCTCAGGCAACACCGGAAACGGCTCAGGCAACAAACGCACGGGAGGTGAAGGGCGTTGACGACCCAGTCCCACGTGTCGCAACCGGTCGCGCCCCGCCGCACATATCTGATCGGCCGCGCACGGCCGAACGCGATCGTCGGCAAGAACCGGGAGACCGGAGAGATCGCGCTGATCATCGCGGGAGCGTTTCTCGGGATGATGTGCGGGCTCCTCGTCCCTGTCCTCTCCCTGCGCATCGTGCTGCTCATGGGCTTCCCGATGCTGGCCATCGCCGCGGTGTACGTCCCGTACAAGGGCCGGACCTTCTTCAAGTGGTTCGAGATCAACCGGAGTTACAAGAGGTCGCTGAAGCGCGGGACCGCCTACCGCTCCGCCGCCCCCGAAGCGGGCGTCCGCTTCGACGGCAAGGAGGTCGAGGTCGGCCCGCCGCCCGGCATCGGCCGTATCAGCTGGCTCGCCGCGCCCTTCGGCCCGGATGAGATCGCCGTGCTGCTGCACGCCGACCGGCGGACCGTCACCGCCGCCATCGAGATCGAGGGTCCTGGCGTCGGGCTCCGGGACTCCGAGGACCAGGAAGCGCTCGTCGACCGCTTCGGGACGCTGCTCAAGCATGTCGCCAATGGTGATGGGTTTGTGACGCGGCTTCAGATGCTTGCCCGCACCCTTCCCGCCGACCCGGACGCGCACGCCAAGGACGTCAGCATGCGCGGCGACGACCGGGCGCTGCCCTGGCTGCAGCAGTCGTACGAACAGCTCCAGTCGATGGTGTCCACCAGCAGCGAGCAGCACCGCGCCTATCTCGTGGCCTGCATGCACTACTCGCGCGACCTCGCCGGCGAGGCGCAGGCCATGGCGCGCGCGGCACGGCCGCACGGCACACGGAAGCTCGACAAGGACGCCGGACTCGCCGTCGTCATGGCGCGCGAGCTGACCGACATCTGCTCGCGGCTCCAGGAAGCCGACATCCGGGTCAGGCAGCCGCTGGGCCAGGGGCGGCTTTCGTCCCTCGTGCACTCGATGTACGACCCGGACCACCCCATAGACCACATCCAGGCCATGACGAAGCGGAACGCCTGGCCCGCCGAGCTCGACGCCATGGAGCCCACCTACCTCCAGGCCAAGACCCGCGAGTCCTCATCCCGCGCGCCCTGGTGCCACGCCACGGCCTGGGTGAAGGAGTGGCCGATGACGCCCGTCGGCGTCAACTTCCTCGCCCCGCTGCTCGTCCACACCCCGGACGTCATCAGGACGGTGGCCGTGACGATGGACCTCGAACCCACCGAGGTCGCCATCGAACGCATGCTGACGGAGAAGACCAACGACGAGGCGGAGGCCAGCCGCCAGGCCAAGCTGAACCGCACGGTCGACCCGCGCGACATCGCCTCGCACTCCCGCCTCGACCAGCGCGGCGAGGACCTGGCGAGCGGCGCGGCCGGGGTCAACCTCGTCGGCTACATCACCGTCTCCTCCCGCTCCCCCGAAGCCCTCGCCCGCGACAAGCGCACCATCCGGGCCTCGGCCGGGAAGTCGTATCTGAAGCTGGAGTGGTGCGACCGCGAGCACCACAGGGCCTTCGTCAATACGCTGCCGTTCGCGACCGGCATCCGACGCTAGACGCAGAGGCAGGCTGTTGAGATGCGGGATCCGCTGACCGTCCTCACGGACGCCTTCACGTCCTTCCTCTTCGGGAAGGTCGAGACGACCAGGCTGCCGGTCCGTACGTCGACGGGGCAGGCCCAGGCGGTCTATCTGCCGACGGCCGCGCCGGGCCTCGGCGACTCGGGCGTGATCATCGGGCGCGAGGTGTACTCCGGCAAGGGCTACATCTACGACCCCTTCCAGCTGTACGGGCAGCAGCTGCCGGCGCCGCACTGGCTGGTGCTCGGCGAGTCCGGCAACGGCAAGTCGGCCCTGGAGAAGACGTACGTACTACGTCAGTTGCGCTTCAAGGACCGGCAGGTCGTCGTCCTGGACGCACAGGGCGAGGACGGCGTCGGCGAGTGGAACCTCATCGCCCAGGAGCTGGGGATAACTCCCATCCGGCTCGACCCGACGGCCGCCCTGGACATGGGCATCCGGCTGAATCCGCTGGACCCGGCCATCACGACCACCGGGCAGCTCGCGCTGCTCCGGACCATCATCGAGGTCGCGATGGGGCACGGCCTCGACGAGCGCTCGGGCTTCGCCCTGAAGGTCGCGCACGCGTACGTGAACGAGACGATCGTCGAGCGGCAGCCGGTCCTGACGGACATCGTGGAGCAGCTTCGCCACCCGGAGCCGGAGTCCGCGGAAGCGATGAACGTCGCCATAGACGACGTGCGGGCATGGGGTCTGGATGTGGCGCTGGTCCTGGACCGCCTTGTCGACGGTGACCTTCGCGGCATGTTCGACGGCCCGACGACTGTCGGCATCGATCTGGACGCGCCCCTCATCGTCTTCGACCTCTCCCACATCGACCGGAACTCGATCGCGATGCCGATCCTGATGGCGATCGTGGGCGTCTGGCTGGAGCACACGTGGATCCGCCCGGACAGGAAGAAGCGCATCTTCCTGGTCGAGGAGGCCTGGCACATCATCAACTCCCCCTTCGTGGCGCAGCTGTTCCAGCGTCTGCTGAAGTTCGGCCGACGGCTCGGTCTTTCCTTCGTGGCGGTGGTCCACCACTTGTCCGACGTGGTCGACGGGGCGGCGGCCAAGGAGGCGGCCGCGATCCTGAAGATGGCGTCGACGAGGACGATCTACGCCCAGAAGGCGGACGAGGCGAGGGCGACGGGGCGGGTGCTCGGGCTGCCGCGGTGGGCCGTGGAGATCATTCCGACCTTGACGCCGGGCATCGCGGTGTGGGACGTGAACGGCAACGTGCAGGTGGTCAAGCACCTCATCACGGATACGGAACGGCCGCTGGTCTTCACCGACCGGGCCATGACGGAATCCTCGGCGGACCTCACGGATCTCCCGGACGACGATCCGCTGCGGGCCGCCGAACTGGAGGCGGAGGAGCGGGCGGCGTACATGGAGCAGCAGATGAACGATCCGTCGTCGTCGCGTTCCGGGGTGGCGTGAGCGATGCCGTACCGGGACCGGGAGTACCGGGACTCCGAGCCCGAGTACCGGGAGCGGGGCGGGCGCCGCGAGTCGCGGGAACGCGGCATCCCCGACGGACTGTTGGTGGGCGGCCTGGCGTTCGTCCTCGGCATGACGGTGCTCACCTGGTCGGCGACGGGCCTCGCGGGCTGGTTCACGCATGGCTCCTGGCCGAGTGCGGTGACGTTCGGTCAGACGCCGCCAGCCATGCGCCACTTGATCCAGCAGCCACATGACGTGGCGGGCGCGTGGCCCCGGACTCCGGCCGACCAGCTCTCGGGGTACGGCCTCTTCTGGGGCCTGCTGATCGGCCAGCTGATGGTGCTGGTGGTCTTGACGGTCTTCGTCATGGGAACGTTCGCGCGGTGGAGGGCGGTACGGAGGGCACGGCGGATGCCGGTTGCTCAGGCGGCTGCTGCTCAGGCTGCTGCCGCTCCCGCTGTGGGCAGGCGTTCCGCACGGCGGAACGGGTGGGCACAGCCCACAGCGCCGGGCGCCGATGAACAGGGCGTCGAGCAGGACACGGGGGACAGCACCTCACCGCCGGGCACCGATGACACTGGCGTCGAGCAGGACACGGGGGACGGCATTTCACCCCCGAGCACCGAGCCACCCACGGTCCCAACACCCCGTAGCCCCTTGGTACTCGGCCCCGCCGAAACCCGCCGCGCCCACGCGATCCAGGCAATCCGAGACGCCGAGGCCGCAGCCTTGGTCATCACCTCGGACCCCACCCTCTGGGAAGAGACAAAAGACGCCCGAGCCAAACTCGGCCCCGTCCTCGTCTACGACCCCACCCACCTCTGCGACACCCCCGCAAGACTCCACTGGTCCCCGACCAGAAACTGCGAGGACAAGACAACGGCGGCCCACCGAGCCACCGCCCTGCTGGCCGCCATAAGGCCAAGCGCCAAGCTCGACGCAGCCGTCGCGGACACGGCGGAAACCCTCCTCCGCAGCTTCCTGCACGCCGCCGCAGTGGACAACCGCCCCATCAAGCACGTCCACCGCTGGTCCCAGGGCACGCACGTACAAGAGGCGGTACGGATCCTCCGTACGCACCAGAAGGCCGCCTCCGGCTCCGCGGGCGAACTGGAGGCGGCGCTCACGGCGTACCCGGAACGTCGCGACATGGCCCAGGAGTTGACCGCCCGGGCTCTCTCCGCCCTCTTCACGGTCAACATCCGCGAAGCCTGCACCCCAAACCGAACTGATGCCCTCACACTGGATTCCTTCGTGGATGAAGGGGGCACGCTTTTCGTGGTGGGTGAAGCCATCGAAGACCCCAAGTCACCCCAGGGACCTGGCGCAATGCCGCTTCTCACGGCACTCGCCGCAAGCGTGGTCGAGCACGGCCGGCGCATGGCCGAACGGTCATCCTCCGGTCGGCTCGACCCACCAATGACACTGGTCCTCGACGATGTCGCGGCGGTGGCCCCGCTGCCCCAACTGCCGGACCTGCTCGCGAACGGGGCCGACCAGGGCCTCCCGACCCTGGCCCTGCTCCGCTCACAGGAACAGGGCAGATCCCGCTGGCCGGACCGCCAACTGCCGGGCGTCTAGGAGCTCCCCCTCAGGGTCCCCGTCGTACCCGGGTACTACCCCGCGCCGCCACTTCCCGCCCCCGGTCCGACGATCCGCGCCGCCGCGAGCAGCAGCATCGTAGACATGATTCGGGCATACGGACTGACCAAACACTACGGCGGCAAGCCCGCAAAGAAGGCTGTCGACGACCTCAGCTTCGAGGTGCTCCCGGGCACCGTCACCGGCTTCCTCGGGCCCAATGGCGCGGGGAAATCCACCACCATGCGGATGCTCCTCGGCCTCGACGCACCCACCCGCGGCCGCTCCACCATCGGCGACCGCGCCTACGCCACGCACCCCGCGCCCCTGCACGAAGTCGGCGCGCTGCTCGAGGCCCGCTCCGTCCACCCGGGCCGCTCCGCGTACAACCACCTCATGGCGCTCGCCCACACCCACTCCATCCCGAAGAGCCGCGTCGACGCCGTCCTCGACCTGGCCGGCATCCACGATGTCGCCCGCAAGCGCGTCAAGGGCTTCTCGCTCGGCATGGGCCAGCGCCTCGGCATCGCGGCCGCCCTGCTCGGCGACCCGGCCACGGTCATCCTCGACGAGCCGGTCAACGGCCTCGACCCCGAGGGCGTCCTCTGGATCCGCAACCTCCTCAAGTCCCTTGCCGCAGAAGGCCGTACGGTCCTCGTCTCCTCGCACCTCATGAGCGAGATGGCGCTGACCGCCGAGCACCTGGTCATCATCGGCCGCGGCAGGCTCCTCGCCGACACCACCGTCGAACGCTTCGTACGCGAGTCGGGCTCCGGTGCGGTGAAGGTCGTGACCCCCGAGGCGGGTCTCCTGAGCGAGCTGCTCGCAGGACCCGACGTGGAGATCACCGCCGACGCCCCCGGCACCCTCGACGTGCGCGGCGCGGACGCCGAGCACATCGGCCGCACCGCCGCGGCCCACGGCATCCCCCTCTTCGAACTCACCCCGCACACCGCCTCGCTGGAGCAGGCGTTCATGGACCTCACCCGGGACTCGGTCGAGTACGTCGCCTCGACGCCGCTCCCCCAGCCAGAAGGAGCAGCGGCATGAGCACCAGCACCCTCAAGCACCACCCCACGGCCCCCGCGCGCTACCGCCTCACCACCAAAGGCGTACTGCGCTCCGAATGGCACAAGCTGTGGACGCTCCGCTCCACCTGGATCACGCTGCTCACGGCAGCCGCTCTGGTGCTCGCCGTCGGCATCACGATGGGCGTCACCTACGACGGGGACGACGCCGACGTCGATACGGTCGTCTTCACCCTCTTCGGCACCCAGCTCTCCCAGATCTGCCTGGCCGTCCTCGGCATCCTCGTCACCGCGGGCGAGTACTCGACCGGCATGATCCGCGCGTCGCTCACCGCCGTCCCGCACCGCCTGCCCGTCCTGTGGTCCAAGGCCGGCATCTTCACCACCATCGCCTTCACGATGTGCCTCGTGACCAACGTCGTCACGTTCCTCGCCGCCCAGATCTGGCTCTCCGGCAGCGACAAGGAGCTGTCCCTGACGGACTCCGGCGTCCTGGGCGCCCTCGCGACCAGCGCCGCGGGCATCACCCTCCTGAGCCTCATCGCGCTCGGCCTCGGCGCCCTGCTCCGCTCGGTGCCCGGTGCCATCGGCGCGTTCGTCGGCTCGGTCCTGATCCTGCCCGAGGTCCTGACGATGCTGCCCTTCAGCGCCGTGGACACCGCCGTCAAGTACTTCCCCGCCCAGGCGGCGAGCTCGCTCGGCTCGGTGGCCCGGGTGGAGAACACCATCGCCCCGGGCACGGCCCTGTTCACCCTCGCCCTGTGGGCGGCCGTCATCATGGCGGCGGCGTCGGTGCTCCTCAAGCGTCGCGACGTATGACATCCCCATGACGTACGACATCCCCCTGAGGAATCTCTGTACGAGGATGAGGCCGTGACCGAGCCGCTGCCCATCACCCAGTTCCTCCAGCGTTCGACCCAGCGGGTGCGCGCCTTCGACAGGCGCCGCCCGCTCGTCTGGGACCTGCTGGTCACCGGCTTCTTCGTGGTCGCCGCCCTCGTCGACGCCAACGGCGGCTGGCGCAACATCGCGCCCAACACGGACGTACCCGGCTGGCTGATCTTCCTGATGAGCGTGGGCCTCTCGGTCCCGTTGCTGTGGCGCCGCCGCCACCCCATGACGGTCCTCGCGGTCATGACGGCGACGGGCGTGGTCAGCAGCTGGAGCGGCGCCATGCTCCAGGCCGCCCTCATCCAGATGATCGTCCTGTTCAACATCGCGATGCGGCTGCCCCTGAAGACGCTCGGCTGGGCGGGCCTCATGATGACGATCCCGCTCGTCGTCGGCACCATCCGGTACCCGAAGGGCAGTTGGGACCAGCAGATCATCCCGAACGTATGGGCGTACGCCCTCGTCGCGCTCTTCGGCATCGCGGTGCGCTCCCGCCAGGACTACACCCAGGCCCTCGTCGAACGCGCCCAGCAGCTGGAGGTCGAGCGCGACCAGCAGGCCCAGCTCGCCACGGCCGCCGAACGCACCCGTATCGCCCGTGAGATGCACGACATCATCGGCCACAACCTCTCCGTCATCACCGGCCTCGCGGACGGCGGTTCATACGCCGCCGCCAAGTCCCCCGAACGCGCCGCCCAGGCCCTCCAAGCCATCGGCACCACAAGCCGCCAGGCCCTCTCCGAACTCCGCCGCCTCCTCGACGTCCTGCGCGACGACGCCCCCGCCACGGCCGAGCGCTCCCCGCAGCCCGCCCTGACCGACCTGGACCAACTCATCGACGGCGTACGGGCCGCGGGCCTCCCCGTCCGCAGCACGGTCCGCGGTCGCCCGGACTCGGTCCCCGCGGGCCGCCAACTCACCCTCTACCGCGTGGTCCAGGAAGCCCTGACGAACACCCTCAAGCACGGGGGCCCGGACGCCACGGCGACCGTGGACGTCAGCTACACCGCGGATGGCGTGACGGTCGACGTCACGGACACCGGGGTCGGCGGCGTCGGCGTCGGCGTCGGAAAAACCCTCGGCAGCGGCCGCGGGCTGACCGGAATGCGCGAGCGAACTTCCCTGTACGACGGCACACTTGAGGCCGGACCACTCCCCCATCCACCCGGCGGCTGGCGGGTCCACCTCCATCTTCCCAAGGACAGCGAGACGACAACGTGACGACCGTGCTCATCGTCGACGACCAGCCCATGCAGCGCTTCGGCTTCCGCATGCTCCTGGAGAGCCAGGACGACATGACGGTGGCGGGCGAGGCCGGCAACGGCAGCGAGGCGATCCGCATGACGGCCGAGCACCACCCGGACGTCGTCCTGATGGACATCCGCATGCCCGGCCTGGACGGCATCGAGGCCACGCGCCGCATCGTCGCTTCGGGCGACCGCACCCGCGTACTGATCCTCACGACGTTCGACCTCGACGAGTACGCCTACGAAGGTCTGCGCGCGGGCGCCTCCGGCTTCCTCATCAAGGACGCCCTGCCCGAGGAACTCCTCTCCGGAATCCGCGCCGTCGCATCGGGCGACGCGGTGGTCGCCCCGAGCCTGACCCGCCGCCTCCTCGACACCTACGCGGACCACCTCCCGACGGCCGGCTCGGCCCCCGCCGCCCCGGCGGCACACCCACGTCTGTCCTCTCTCACGGACCGCGAACGCGAAATCCTGACGGTCATCGGCCAGGGCTGGACGAATGCGGAGATCGCGACGCGTCTGCACCTCGCGGAATCCACGGTGAAGACGCACGTGGGCCGCATCCTCGCCAAGACCGGGGCGAGGGACAGGGTGCAGGCGGTAATTCTGGCGTACGACACGAAATTGGTGAGGCCGTTGTGAGGGGGAAATTCCGTGGTGACGGGGAAGTACCCCTGAAACGCAGAAAACCCCCGCACCGTATCCCGGTGCGGGGGTTTCCTCTACAAATAGTTCGGCGGCGTCCTACTCTCCCACAGGGTCCCCCCTGCAGTACCATCGGCGCTGTGAGGCTTAGCTTCCGGGTTCGGAATGTA